>CACOJO010000025.1 GCA_902627595.1 uncultured SAR86 cluster bacterium | reverse complement strand
TTATTAATTTTACCGGGAGACGGTGTTGGTCCTGAAGTTTGTAATGAGGCTAGAAAAGTTATCGATTCTTTATCTAACCTTTCATTTGAGCTTGATATAGATATTGATTTAATTGGAGGGGCTTCAATAGATAAATTCAAAACTCCTCTATCCTCAAAAGTTTTGGATAAGGCAAGAAATGCAGATTCAATACTCCTTGGCGCAGTTGGAGGAAAAAAATGGGATTCTTTGTCTCCTTCAGAAAGACCAGAAAAAGGATTATTAGAATTAAGATCAAAATTAAATTTTTTTGCTAATTTAAGGCCTGCTATTACTTTCAAAGAAGTAATTCATTCTTCTTCTCTTAAAGAATCAAAGATAAATGAATTGGACATTTTAATTGTTAGAGAGCTCACAAGCGGCATTTATTTTGGTGAACCAAGAAAGAAAGATAACGATTACGCCTTCAACACCATGTCTTACAAAGCAGAAGAAATCGAACGCATCGTTGATGTTGCATTTAAGAGTGCATTGGAAAGAGATAAAAGACTTTGTTCTGTAGATAAAGCAAATGTTTTAGAGGTTTCCCAATTATGGAGAGAAATAGTTGATAAAAAATCATCTGATTATCCGGATGTAAAAGTCGAGCATATGTTAGTGGATAATGCCGCAATGCAACTAGTTAGAGAACCTAAGCAATTTGACGTTATTGTGTCTTCAAATCTTTTTGGAGACATTTTGTCTGATATTTCGGCGATGCTGACCGGTTCAATAGGAATGTTGCCTTCTGCATCGTTAAACGAAAGTTTAAAAGGGCTTTATGAACCTGTTCATGGCTCAGCACCAGATATTGCTGGAAAAGGTATTGTTAATCCTATTGCTACGATCCTATCTGTTGCAATGCTTATGAAATACTCTTTTAACGAACCGACTATTTTTAACAAAATTAATGATGCAGTAAGGAAAGTCCTTTCAGAAGGCTATGCAACTGAAGATATTGCACAAAAAGATTCAAAAGTAATTTCAACATCTGAAATGGGAGATAGAATAGCCTCTTATGTCTAATAAGTTAGCGATTGTTGGTGGTACCGGTGCAGTTGGTAGAGTTTTTATTGAATATTTAAAAACTCATGAACTACCTATAGATGAAATAAAAATAGTTGCTAGTAGTAGGTCTGCGGGTAAATCAATCCATTTAAATGGCTCAGAAATAGTTGTTGAGGATATTGAAAATTTTGATTTTTCTTCAGTCAATTTTGCTTTTTTTTCAGCCGGATCAGAAGTTGCTAAAAAATTTGCACCTATTGCAAAAGAGTCTGGCTGCACTGTCATTGATAATTCTTCATGTTTTAGAAAAGACAAAGAGTTTCCTTTAATAATCCCTGAAGTCAATGGAGAACTTTTGGATAATATGAAGCTCCCACAAATTATTTCAAATCCCAATTGTTCAGTTTCTCAATTACTGGTTGCAATCAAACCAATTCATGATCTTTATAAAATTAAACGGGTAGATGTTGCAACATACCAATCTGTATCAGGAACAGGGAAAGAAGCCATTGATGAGTTAACTGATCAATCAAAAAATTTTCTTGAAGGTAATGAAGTAAAAAAAAATATTTATTCATCACAAATTGCTTTTAATGTTCTACCTGGAGCAAATAGACCTAAATTAGATAACGGATATACTGAAGAAGAAATGAAGATGACTTGGGAAGCTCAAAAAATATTAGATGAAAGCATCCAAGTTACAGCATCATGTGCGAGAGTTCCCGTTTTTTATGGTCATTCCGAAGCAGTTCATATAGAAACAGAATTAGAGATAAATCTAGATGAAATGATTTCTAAAATGCAGTCATTTCCCGGTTTAAAGGTTATAAATTCTGATACTGAATTTAACCCAACTCCCTTTGATGATGCCGAAGGAAAAGATGAGGTTTTTGTTGGTAGTATTAGAAAGGATCTTTGGAAAGAAAACAGAGTAAATTTGTGGGTTATTTCTGATAACTTAAGGAAAGGCGCAGCATTGAATAGCATGCAAA
>CACOJO010000024.1 GCA_902627595.1 uncultured SAR86 cluster bacterium | reverse complement strand
TGACCAATTAATGTTGCTTTGTAATCACTAAATGAACCAGTTGAGGGTTGCAAAAATGCAGATAAGTCAAATACGATATTTTCATCGATTATAAATTCACTATGAATGTATGATGTTATTCTTAAAGTATTATCGATAACAGCTAATAAATCTTCTTCATCTTCATTCATCAAGCCAATACCTGCTTTCAAGTTATTTTGTATGTTAAATCTTGCTCCCAAACCTATTAATTCTCTTTTATTAAATTTTCTAAAAGGATTTTTTGAATATTGTATGAATGCTTCTAGACTAGGATCATCATCAAATAAGAAATTAAGCCTAAGATGTGCCAAAGTGGCAGAGTCATAATTGCTTTTGTTTATTTGTTTTTGGGACCTTTTTACTACAAAAAAAGTTTCTAAATTTTCTAAATTATAGTCAAGTGAAGATTGAAGAGAGAAACTATCTCTATTTCTGTTTCCTCTTGAAAAACTAAAAGATCCTGAAATGTTTGCAAAAAAACCTTTTTCTCCATCTCTACGAAGATCTTCAACATTCACAATGGCTTCGGTATAAATTAAAGGCGAGATTAATACAAAAATGAGCAGAAAAGTTTTATTTAGTTTCTGCAATAAATACTCCAGACCAATCATCTGGAAGGATTTGTATAGATAATTCATCAATGCGTTCTAAAAATAGCGAGTAGTATAATGTAAATTCTGGTTTAGAAAACCTATATTTATCAATATGTTTTCTCGCATTTACCCAATCTTGCTTTCTATAATTTATTAAAAATTGTTTATGATCCTCAACAAATTCATTGTTTTCTTCATTTGATACATTTTTTTCAAAAACAGTAAAAATTGATACTGGCTCTGTCTTTCCTTTAACTGCAATTAAATCAAGCTCAAAAATTGAATATTTATCTTCTGAAAGACCATTAATGGTTTCTTCTCCAAGAATTATTTGCATTCCATAATTTCCAGATTGACCCTCTAATCTTGAAGCAAGATTTACAGCATCTCCAAGCACTGTATAGTCAAATCTTTTATCAGAACCCATATTACCAACAATACAATCACCAGTATTTATACCTATACCAACGGATAATTTTTCTGTATCAGATCTATTTAAATCATTATTAAGCTTTTCTAATGCTTTGCTCATGGCAAAAGCTGCTTCAACTGATTTTTCTCTATGTTTTAAGTCTTCAGATGGGGCATTCCAAAAAGCCATAATACAATCACCCATGTATTTATCGATCGTTCCTTGTTTATTTAGAATTTCATTAGATAATACGGTTAATAAATTATTTATAAGATCTGTCAATCCTTCAGGGTCTGATTTATATTTTTCTGAAATTGAGGTAAATCCTCTTATGTCTGAAAATAAAAAAGTCATTTCTTTTCTTTCGCCTCCAAGAGTGAGGGATTCACTTGATTTAGCTAATTTTTCAACCATAACTGGAGACATGTATTGAGAAAATGCATTCCTTACTTTGCTTCTTTCTAATTCGGTAAATAAAAAATTAAAAAAGGTAACGACTAAATAAGATACAAGACAGATAACCAGAGGAGAGATTGGATCTATTAAATAATTATAAAAATTAAAAATATAGTAACTTCCAAAGATTGATATGCTGTTTCCTAGAACAAATACAGATAAGCCTCCAATAGGACCTAGAAATTGTATGAAAAAGGTAATTAATAATGCTAGTAACAATCCAGTAACAAGTTCCAACCCAAATATCCAATCAGGTCTTTGTAAAAACTGTCCAGAAAGAATTTGATCAGTTAAATTTGCAATTATATTTACACCAGGAACATTATTTTCTAAAGGAGTAGATCTCAAATCAAATAAACCAGGCGCACTTGTTCCTACGATAAGTATTTTTCCTTCAAAAAAATCTTGAGCAAATTCATTATTAAGAATCTTCCAAATTGGAATGGTTGTAATTGGTTCATTTGAGTAATGAATCCATGCAGATCCATCTTCATTGGTTGGAATTATTAAATTTCCCAACTTCACATGATTTATTCCAGTTTCTTCTCCAAAGGCTGTTTCTCCAGAGGCATTTGATGATTTAATTTGAAAGGTTGAGGCTCCAATCGCCACTCTCAAAGTTTCTAATGATAAAGATGGTACCAACGATCCATTTATATTTTCAAAAAGAGGAAGTTTTCTAATTATTGAGTCATTATCTCCAATACTCATGCTTCCAATACCTTTTGCTGAATTATCCAGTATTCTCAAATTTGTCTGAATTCCAGA
>CACOJO010000023.1 GCA_902627595.1 uncultured SAR86 cluster bacterium | reverse complement strand
TTTTTTATTTGTAAAAAAACTAAACAAGTGATTTGGATTGACTGGAAATAGACTTTCTACAAACTTTTTATCTAAAAATGGAGATCTAACTTCAAGAGAATTTTTCATTGATGTTCTGTCAACTTTGACTAAGAAGTCAAATGACAATCTCTTTAAATCATAATTCAAATACCTTTCAAGACAGTCTTTTCCAGATTTTTTAAAAGACTTTAACTCTGTCAATTCAACTTTTTCTCCTCCAATCAATTTATAACCTTCAGATGTCATATATTTTTTCCTAAAATACAAATTCCATCCTCCCCTATTGGTTGCCATACTTAGAATTCCATCGTTGCTAATCAACATTATTAGAGCGTAGCTTAAAATTCTTAAAAAAGAGTATTTTGAGTCCAATAACCTATAAAACATAGGTAGGAGTCTTAAATTTTTAGAATTAAAGGATGGAATAAATTTTTTTAAATAAAATAATCTAGAGTCTTTATATCCAGCAAAAATTTCATCTGCTCCATCTCCTGAAATAACCACTTTATTAAATTTACTGACTTTTTTGTAAATTTCATTACTTGGAATTGAAGAATAATCACCAAATGGTTCATCAAAAATGTCTAACATTAAAGGGACAATTTCCTCAAATTTTGGAAGACTCATTTCATGATTTGTATGTATAGAATTGATATTGTTTGAAACAAATTGTGCATGATCTCGAAAGGTATCTTTAGTTTCATACCCTAAGAAGTGAGTTTTGAGTCTCTTATCTTGGCTCAAATTTGAGGCCATTGTTGTAATAAGAGATGAATCAATGCCTCCCGAAAGAAGAAAAGAAAACGGCACATCTGAAATAAATCTGTAACTTATAGAAGTTTTTAAAGACTCCTCTATTTCATTTATGTCTCTTTTGGGTTCTCTTTTAGAAAGTTCCAATTTTATGTTCTTTGAACTTTTTTCTATATTTAACGTGTCTCTAAAACGTGAAATTTTTAGTATTTGTCCTGGCAATAACGACTTAATTTCTGAATAAGCAGAATTTCCATCAATGTAATACCCCTTCCATAAAAAATGCGAAAGCGAGCTAAAATCTACACTTATCTCAGGTTTGATTATCTCCAGAATAGATTTTATTTCAGATCCAAATATAAACTCTTCTTTATTTGCGTGAAAATAAAGAGGTTTTTTCCCAAAAATATCTCTAGCAAAAATAGCTATATCTTCTTTTTTATCATAAATACAAACAGCAAAAAAACCTCTAACTTTATTGAAAAAAGCCTCTCCATTTTTTTTATATCCTTCCAGCAAAACTTCTGTGTCACTGTTGGTCTGAAAATGGCATCCAATTTTATTTAGTGCATTACGAAGTTCTCTATAATTAAATATTTCACCGTTATAAGTAATGACATATCTTTCAGAATTATCTGTCATAGGTTGATTGGCTTCGTCTGATAAATCTATGATGCTTAATCTGTTGTGAGCTAATCCAAAATTAGCGCCAGTATAAATTGCAGAATGGTCTGGTCCTCTATGCGACAAGGTCATGGACATTTTTTTTAGAGACTGCTCAATTTGTCTCTTTGACGAAAAAATTCCTGATATGCCGCACATCTCAATCTTTCTTTTCTTCTAAACCTTTTTTATTGTATAAATCGGAAAAAACATAACTTAGTGCAATGATTGTCCAAAAAACTAAAGTTTGGATTAAGTTAACGAAGATTAATGAAATTAGCAATCCAACTAAGGCGCAAGATGATGCCTCTAAATATCTGTTATTGTATTTTTTTAAAAGTTTCAAATTTGCTGAAATCCTCCAGATTATTAAAAATAAAATTAATGCAAATCCTATCGTGCCTTGCTCATATAATAAAAGAGCATAATCATTATGAGTATCTGTTCTTGAGTCTAGGTTCGTAGGACGTATCCTAAATGTCGCTATGCCATTTCCCATTAAAGATGAATCAAGATAGCCATTAAGGGACTCTATTAAAAGCCATCCTCTATGCGTTTCTAAAAGGTTTTCTTCATTGGATTGAAAATATGCTGGAAGTCCGCTATCTGAAAAAGCATTATTTTTTAGGATCCAATCAGTAAGCGATATTCCAGATATGAAGATTAATGCTATTAATGAAATGAATACATAGCGAAGATTTCTTCTGATTCTCTCAGACTGTGACAGAAAGAAAAAAAAGAAAATTTCAAAAAATAAAATAATCACAGCAGATCTTGAGTTAACGAAATATAAGAAAAATAGAACTGAAAAGAATGCTGCGATAAAAATTAATCTGTTTTTTCCAGAAAAAATACCGGCAAAAATAAAAGGCATTATCAGAACTACGGATGTTGCTAAAGAATTTTTAAAGGTTTTTGTTCCTCTAAGGCTGTCATCTACTTGAACGCCAATAAAATCTAATCCATAGTCAATTAAGTATTTATAGGAGAGATAGAAAATTATTGGAATTAAAAATAAAGACAAGGAAACAAAAAAAAGTCTAACGTCTTCGTTACTATGAAATAAATTTACAAAAGTAAATACTAAAAATATTCCAAGAAA
>CACOJO010000022.1 GCA_902627595.1 uncultured SAR86 cluster bacterium | reverse complement strand
TTTGAAATGTTTTAACTTTTTTTAAATAATTTAATT
This sequence comes from uncultured SAR86 cluster bacterium, assembly GCA_902627595.1. GTDB lineage: Bacteria > Pseudomonadota > Gammaproteobacteria > Magnimaribacterales > AG-339-G14 > MEDG-81. The sequence goes on along the minus strand of CACOJO010000022.1, from coordinate 2,536 downwards.
GTCTACTTGAATGGATTACAAATTGTATGTTGTTTTTAATAAGAGAATTTATATCAGATAAATCATATGGTCCTTCTAAATCTAAAACTGGCTTTTTTGAAAAAGATCTAAGATTTATTGCTTCTTCTGTAGTTGCAACACAAAATCCATCGACTTTACTACTAATGCGTTTTGAAACTTTTTTTACACCATGTCCATATGCATCAGCCTTAATTACTGGATAGAATTTTGCAGAAGTGACACTTTTTTTTAAATTTTTAAGATTAAAGTCTAAAGCCCTTAAATCAATCTCTAATATTGTTGGACGATTCAATTTAGTCTTCTTCTGAAAAATCAGGATTGCTTAAAGCTGGATCATCTGGAGCAAGATCTTGAAATTTGGTATATCTCTCTGAAAAATTTAGCTTTACCGATCCTGTAGGACCATTTCTATGTTTTGCGATGTCAATTATTGCAAGTCCTCTGTTTTCATTATCTTTTTCATATTGTTCCGCCCTAAAAACAAAGGTAACAATATCTGCATCTTGCTCAATAGCTCCGGAGTCTTTTAAATCAGCTAAGACCGGTCTTTTGCCTGTTCTAGTCTCTGGGGCTCTGTTTAATTGAGACAATGCTATGACTGGCACGTCAATTTCTTTAGCAAGAGCTTTTAAAGATCTTGAAATTTCACTCATTTCTGAAACACGATTATCGTTTTTGGTGTCTGCTTTCATTAATTGCATGTAATCAATAATAATTACTCCTAAATCTGGATGTTCTCTTTTGAGTTTTCGAGATCTTGAAAGGATTTCTGACGGGGATAAAGAAGAAGTATCATCAATAAAAAATTTTGATCTGCTTAACAAAGAAATAGAATTTTCTATTTCATTGAAATCTTTATCAGTAAGACTTTTAGCTTCAAATAATCTCTTTAATTCTACTTTGCCGAGTAAGGAGATCATTCTATACATGATGGACCGTGCAGACATTTCCAGGCTAAAAAGAACAGATGGAATTCCGTCGTTAACCAATTGCCCTGCAATGCTGAGGGCAAAAGCAGTTTTTCCCATGCTTGGTCTCCCTGCGATGATAAATAAATCTCCCTGTTGAAGTCCCATGGTGTATCTATCTAAATCTCTAAAACCGGTACTGATTCCAACCAATTCAGAGTCCGATCTTATAGTTTCGTCAATTTTATCGTAAACAGGTTTGATTAAATCCTTTGCAAGGACTGGGCCTGAGCTTCTTTGAATTGAGTCTCTTAACTTTATTAATTTTTCTTCAGCCTCATTCAGTGCACTTTCACTTTCAAGCGTATCTGCTTCCTTGGCTAAAGATGAAATATCAGCAGCAGTAGATATTAGTTTCCTAAGTGAAGAAGATTGCTTAATGATATTTGTATAATTTTCAAAATTAGCTGTTCCTGGAGTTTCGGAAACCAAATTTTTTACATACCCTACTCTATCGAAATTAGAGAGTGAAGAAAGATCAGTATCATTTGAAAGAGACTCTATTAAAGTGACAGTATCTATCTCTGAGCCAAGATTAATAAGTTTTTTTATCCCTCTAAAAATTAACTTATGTTCGTTAGCTATAAAATCACTTTCGTCAACTTCCACCGATAGCGAGTCCCATAAAGTTGGTTCTAGAATTATACTTCCTAGCACTGCTTTTTCTGCTTCGATTGATGAAGGTAGATCGTTTTCTTTTCTCATAGTAGGAAAGATATTCTCCCACTACTGAAGAATGAAGACAATTAGATTTTAAGTTTCTTCTGGTTTGAGTTCGAGATTAACTTGAGCTATGACTTCAGGATGAAGCTCTATATCAATAACGTAACTTCCTAACTCCTTAAGGGAACCCTCTGGAAGTCTTATTGCGCTTCTTTCAATTTTAAAATCCTTTTCTTCCAAAAGGTCTGAAATTTCTTTTGTACCAACAGATCCATACATTGTTCCCTCTTCAGAAATTGCTACATTTTGAGAAACAGAAAAATCATTAATTTTGGCATGAATTTCTTTTGCAGTTTCCAGCCTCTTTTCTTCTTGCAGTTTTAATTCTTCTTGTTTAGCTTCATAAACTTTCATATTTTCTTCATTCGCAACAATAGCCTTACCTGAAGGCAAGAGATAATTCCTTCCGTAACCTGATTTAACTTGAACTAAATCTCCTGGATTTCCCAAGCCTGTAACACTTTCTTGTAAAATTAGTTTCATAAACTCAATGACTGTCTGTAAAAGGTAGGAGCGCCAAAAGCCTAGCCCTTTTAATAGCTCTAGTAAGTTGACGTTGATATTTTGCACTTGTACCTGTCATACGTGCCGGAATTATCTTGCCTGTTTCTGTGATGAACTTTTTTAAAAGTTCCACGTCTTTATAATCAATTTCGTCTACCCCAGCAGCAGTAAACTGACAAGCTCTTTTGGGTTTTAGAAAATTATCTTGATTTTGATTTTTTCTTTTATTGTCTTTTTGTCTTCTCATGTCTATTTTTACTTTTTATCCGATTTAAAAACATTTTTGACTTTTGCAAAAACGCCTTTAGCTTTTTCTTTTG
>CACOJO010000021.1 GCA_902627595.1 uncultured SAR86 cluster bacterium | reverse complement strand
ATTTCTGAAATTCCAACGGAGTTGATTGAATCATTCAAAACTACTTTAGATGACCTTAGATCAGCAGATTTATTAATTCATTTGGTAGACATCAATGATCCAGAAAAAGATCTCAAACAAAAGGAAGTTGCAAGAATTTTAAAAGATCTAAATGTTGATAAAATTCCGCAACTTTTGGTGAATAATAAAATTGATTATCTTTCTGAAAACAAACAACAAGAGTTGGAGTTTCAACATCCTGAAGAACTCTTTATTTCTGCAGAAAAAAATATTGGTATTGAGTCCTTAAAAGAAAAAATATTAGACAGGATTAGTAATGGCCTTTTTAAAGGCTGGGTATCGATTTCTCATCAAGCATCAGCTGTCAGAGCTAGGCTTTATGAAGAAGGATGTGTTCGTGATGAGGTTATAAAGGATAACGAGTGGCATCTTAAATTAAATATCGGAAATGATTTACTTTCCGATTACCTAAATTCATCCCAATTGAAAATTTTGCATGACGAAAATCAACAACTGCTTGAAGTTGGTGAGCTAGGCAGGACTTAAACCCTCAACCAATGGATTATTAGTCCGCTCCTCTAGCTAACTGAACTACTGGCTCAATAGTTAAAATATTTATAAATAAGCTTAAACTTTTCTTCTAGTTAGAGATAAATTTAGTGAGGTAGGAGTCTATAATCGTCTCATGAAAAAATTATATGTTGCTTTATTTTCGCTTCTTTTATCATATCTAGCAGTTTCTGCTGATATGCGTGAAGAGGCTATTCTTGATCGCGTTTCTTCCGTTGCCAGTATTTGTCTAAAAACTGATGACTGCGGCATAGAATCTTCCGGACCCGGCTATAAAGTAGCTTTAAATAATAGTATGGCAGCTGAACCTGTTGCCGCTTCCAATAAAGTAAAACTGTCTGAAGGCAATGTACATGAAGTTAAAATGCTCAACGCTGGAGCAGATGGCACAATGGTTTTTGAACCGCCTGTTATAAAAGTATCAGTCGGAGATACAATAAATTTTGTCCTCGTGGACCCTTTGCACAACTCAGCCTCCTTCCCCAACATGATTCCATCAAATGCAAAGGGCTGGAATGGAACTATCAATGAAAATATCAGCGTCACTTTAGATGTCGAGGGAGTATACGTTTACAATTGCACGCCTCATGCAATGATGGCAATGGTAGGAGTTATCCAAGTAGGTGAAGCAGTTAACTTGGATGAGGTAAAATCTGCTGCGAGTCAGATAAAATCAACTTTTGTCATGAATCAAGAGAGGTTAGATGACTACTTATCAAGATTATAATTTTGAATAAATTATTTTATCCTATCCTTACATTAATCTTTTTCTTTATCTCTTCTCTGATTTTTGTTGAAGAAAAAATATCAAGAGACGGCAAGACTGTTTACGATGCAGCTTGCGCCGTTTGCCACCAAAATGGTTTGGCTGGAGCCCCGATCTTTGGAGATAAGTCTGCATGGGGGTACAGAGTCAATAAAAGCCTGGACGAGTTAACTTATAGTGTTAAAAATGGTCTCAGAGGAATGCCTGCAATGGGGTTATGCATGAATTGTTCAGAGCAGGAGCTCGAAAGCGCAGTTAGCTATATTCTAGACTCTTTATAAGCTTTCTATTCCTTTTTCTAAATTCCACCAAGACTCAATATCTATATCAGCTTGTCTTTTACCTTGCGGCCACTCTCCGTCAAGCAAATTTAGCCACACAGTTCTCATTCCTAAATTCATAGCAGCTTCGACATCATTTTCTGGATGATCACCAACATGGCAGACTTCTTCAGGTTGAAGTTGCATTATTTTTAAAGCTTCTTCAAACATCTTTGCACCAGGTTTACTATCATTTACCATTTCAGCATTAAGATAAAAATCGAATAAGTGATCAATTTTTAAAGTTTCTATGCTTGCATTTCCGTTGGTCAAAACTCCTAACGTATATTTATTTTTCAAAGACTTAAGAACTTCTAAAGTACCATCGAAATAATTAATATCATGCCGAAGGTTTAAAAAAATATCGAAGGCATCTTTTGACGTAGCTTTGGCGTCTTCATCGGAAACACCATTTTCTGTCAATAAAGTCTCTATAACTTTCATACGAAGTTCAGATAAGCGATGTCTTAGAGAATTGTCTTTTGCAATGAGTTTTTGCCACATCTTTTGTTCCTGTTCTGTGAACAAAACTTTGGACATGTTTGGAAATTTACTGATTATCCAGTTATTGGATTCTTTGTGAGCGTGAATAATGACTTCACGAAGTGGCCATAGCGTGTCATCCAGATCAAAAGTTATTGCTTTAATTTTCATTTTTTATTTTTTGCATGAGGGTGGCTTTTATCGTAAACCTTGGCCAAATGCTGAAAATCCAATTTAGTGTAGATTTGAGTGGTACTTAGATTAGCATGTCCTAATAATTCTTGAACAGCTCTAAGGTCGCCACTGGACTCTAAGATATGAGTTGCGAAGGAATGCCTCAACATATGAGGATGGATGTAAGGCAAGCCCCTGTCTTGACTGATTTTTTTAAGTCTAATTTGAACCGTTCTTGGACCCAGTCGATTTCCTTCTTTATTCACAAAAACCGAAGTTTCATCTTGTTTGGCAATAATTTCTCTATGTGTAAACCATTGCTCCAATGCCTCAATTGCCTTAGAGCCTACTGGACATAGTCTTTCTTTGTTGCCTTTCCCTAGAACTCTGCACATTTGTTCTTCCAGCAAAAGATCTTTTAAGTTTAA
>CACOJO010000020.1 GCA_902627595.1 uncultured SAR86 cluster bacterium | reverse complement strand
TTCTTTCTTTATTAGCATCATCTAAAGCAGACAGGTCTTTATCACCGGAATTAAAATTATTGGTCAAACAAGCAAGCTTAAAATTTTTTAACTTTAATTTGTCTAAAGCTCTTACCATTTCTGGTCTAACTTCGCCTTGTAAGAGGTTTAATACCTCGCCTCCGTTAACTTCATATCCAAGGGATTTGCTTTCTTCTTTAAAAAGCTCATCGAACTCATCCAAACTTATTTTTGATTGTTCAAGCTTAGCCCATGCGTTGGTTTTGTGATTAGTTGAATTGACCTTACGAATAAAATCTTTTGGGAGATGATTATCTATCTCAAATTTTGAAAAAGCTTCGAATGGGCTTGAAGTTATGACCCCTCCAAAATCCCAAAAAACTGAACTAAATCTTAATTTTTGCATCTATTCGAGTAAGGACGATTAATAGCTTATAATCTAGTTTTCAATTTTAAACGATATGTCAGGAAATACTATTGGTAAAATTTTTTCTGTTACGACTTTTGGTGAAAGTCATGGCGAAGCTTTAGGCTGCATAATAGATGGCTGTCCTCCTGGCTTGTCAATCTCCAGAGAAGAAATCCAAGCAGAATTAGATTTAAGAAAACCAGGCTCAAATAAATATACTACCCAGCGTAAAGAGCCTGATGAAATAGAAATCCTTTCAGGAATTTTTAAGGGAAAAACCACAGGTACTCCAATAGGACTTCTTGTCAGAAATAAAGATCAAAAAAGCAAAGACTATAAAAATATTAAAGATGTCTTTAGGCCTTCGCATGCTGATTATAGTTATTTTCAAAAATATGGAATAAGAGATTATAGAGGCGGAGGAAGATCTTCTGCTCGAGAGACAGTGATGAGAGTTGCTGCTGGTGCAATTGCAAAAAAATATCTCAAGAAAATTCAAAAAATTGAAATTTTCGGGTTTTTATCTCAAATTGGAGATATTAAGATTTCTTCTTTTTCGAAAAATCAAATCAATAAAAACCCTTTTTTTTGTCCTGATAAGAAAATTGTTTCTGAGATTGAGGATATGATTGATTCTTTGAGAAAGTCTGGAGATTCAATTGGTGCAAAAATTTCAGTTATGGCAACGAATGTTCCTCCTGGCTTAGGCGAACCAGTCTTTGATAAGTTAGATGCTGATTTAGCCCATGGGCTGATGGGAATTAATGCTGTAAAAGGAGTTGAGATTGGAAGGGGATTTGAAGTTGTATCTATGCGTGGAACAGAAAACAGAGACGAAATCTCTCCTTCTGGATTTATGTCAAATAATTCTGGAGGCACAACTGGTGGGATTTCAACTGGACAGGATATCTTCGCAAGCATTGCTTTAAAGCCTACTTCCAGCATCATGTCCTCTGGAAATACAATAAATAAATCCGGCAAGTCGGTTAAAGTTCAAACTAAAGGCAGACATGACCCTTGTGTTGGTTTGAGAGCTACTCCGATTGCTGAAGCTATGGTAGCAATAACTCTCATGGATCATTTCTTAAGAAATAGAGCACAAAATGCTGATGTAAAATCTAAGTTAAAGCCAATTAAACCTAAAAAGTAATGTCTTCAAGAACCTTATACGATAAGTTATGGGATGCCCATCATGTAGCCAAAAGAGACGATGGCAGTTCTCTAATTTATATCGATAGACATTTGATTCACGAAGTTACTTCTCCACAAGCATTCGATGGTTTAAGAGAAAGAAAAATAGGACCATGGAGGGTTGATTCAATTATAGCTACACCGGATCACAATGTTCCAACTGAGAATAGAGCTAAAGGCTTAAAAGGTATTAGCGATTCTACCAGTAAACTACAGGTCTTAACCCTAGAGGAAAATGTAAAAAAATATGATCTTAATTTCTTTAGCTTAGGAGATGAAAGACAGGGAATTGTGCATGTGATAGGTCCTGAGCAAGGACTTACATTACCTGGAATGACAGTAGTTTGTGGAGATTCTCATACTTCTACTCATGGAGCTTTTGGTGCTTTAGCTATGGGTATTGGAACAAGCGAAGTTGAACATGTTTTAGCTACTCAATGTTTGATTGCTTACAAGCAAAAAAATATGAGAATTAATATTGAAGGAGATCTGCTTGAAAGGGTGTCTGCAAAAGATGTAACCATGTTCATTATTGGACAAATAGGCACAGCCGGAGGAACTGGATTTAATATCGAGTATGCTGGCAGCACAATTGAAAATCTGTCTATGGAAGGCAGAATGACTCTTTGTAATATGTCTATCGAAGCTGGCGCAAGGTCTGGAATGGTTGCTCCTGACCAAACCACCTTTGACTATATCAAAGGAAAGCCTTTCGCTCCTTCGGGAGATCAATTTGACAAAGCATTGGATACATGGATTTCTTTAAAATCTGATTCAGATGCTGTTTTTGATAATGAATTCAGTTTTTCATCGGAACAAATCTTGCCTCAAGTGACTTGGGGAACTTCTCCAGAAATGGTTTCTTCTATTGACGAAAAAGTTCCTGAACCAAGAGATTTCAAGAATAAAGAAAATTATGAGGATGCTCTTAATTATATGGGATTGAAACCAGGAACAAAGTTGACTGATATCTCTCTCGATCAGATTTTCATAGGTTCATGCACAAATTCCAGGATTGAAGATCTTAGAATTGCAGCAGAAATCCTTAAAGGTAATAAGCTTGCCAAAAACATAAAGAGAGCCTTGGTTGTTCCTGGATCAGGTCTAGTAAAAAAACAGGCTGAAGAAGAAGGTCTTCACGAGATTTTTATTGACGCAGGATTTTCTTGGAGAGATGCAGGATGTTCAATGTGCCTAGGAATGAATCCAGATCAACTTAATCAAGAAGAAAGATGTGCTTCGACTTCAAATAGAAATTTTGAGGGCAGACAAGGATACAAGGGCAGGACTCACCTTGTAAGTCCAGCAATGGCAGCTGCTGCAGCTATCGAAGGAAGATTTATAGACGTAAGGGAAATTTAATGAAACAAATTTCAAATGAATTCTCAGGAACTTTTATTTGTTTGGATAAATCAAACGTTGATACTGATCAAATCATCCCAAAACAGTTTTTAAAATCAATAAAAAAAACAGGTTTCGGTGATAATTTATTTGACGGTTGGAGATATTTAGATGAAGGAACCATAGATCAAGAAACTTCTTCGAGGATAGTAAATAAAGACTTTATTTTTAATAACAAGCTATTTACTGATTCTAATATTTTAGTTTCAGGAGAAAACTTTGGTTGCGGTTCAAGTAGAG
>CACOJO010000019.1 GCA_902627595.1 uncultured SAR86 cluster bacterium | reverse complement strand
TAAAGAACTTACTCTCTTAACAACTATTCCATATAAATCGTCATTAAAGACAATTATATCGTTTCTATTTATCTCAACAAGATTGGAGGTCATTACTAGGTCTCCAGACTCTAAGGAGGGAAGCATGCTTTCTCCTTTTATCTTAAAATAATGAAACATTAAGTTAGATTTGGAACCACCATTTCCAAAGCTGGTGGATATGGAGCTGTAACCCTTGAAGTCTCTATTTCTTTTGTTTTCCAAAATATTTCACTGAATTCATTGACTAAACTTACAAGTTTTTCTGCGTTTTCTCTTAAAAGACTTTGCTTACATTTAGAACCTTGAAGCATTATTGAATGCACAAGGGAGTGTATATCTGGAAAAGTCTCAATTTGGGGGCCCTTAAAATAATCTCCCCAGATGATTCTAGTCTCGTCTTTTACTATACGAGCTTGATTCTCCTTTTCTAAAGTAAGTCTTGCTAGTTCCGCAGAGTCTTCAGGTTTTGAGAGATCGAGTTTCTTTTCGTCAATTATGTCAATAATCCTTACAACTGTGAGGGCAGCAATTTGAATGACTATCGGGTCGTAAATTTTACAAGGAATGTCGCAATGCGCTAAGGCGTCTTCAATTTTCATTTGTAATTTCTCCATAAACTTCTCACTAATAGAAAAGTAAAAAATATTAAAATTAATGTTCCTTCAAAGTGAAAGTGAACTAAATTTTCTCCAGAATGAGCGAAGCTTATACCGGGTAAAGTAATTATAAAGTATAAAAATTTATTCATTTAAAAATTATAGGTCATGTAAAAAAAAATAGGGGCTTAATGCCCCTATTTTTATAAGTTTATTTGATTATTACATCATCCCGTCCATGCCGCCCATTCCAGGAGGCATTCCGCCTGGCATTCCACCTCCAGCATTTTCTTCAGGAATATCTGAAACCATAGCCTCAGTGGTTATCATCAGTCCGGCTACAGAACCTGCAGCTTGAAGAGCAGTTCTTGTGACTTTAGCAGGATCAAGGATACCCATCTTAATCATATCGCCATACTCAGATGTCGCAGCGTTAAAGCCATGATTTCCTTTTTCAGATTTAATTTTATCAACAACAACGGAAGCTTCTTCTCCAGCATTGAGAACTATTTGTCTGATTGGAGCCTCCATAGCTTTAAGAGCAATTGCAATTCCTATATTTTGATCCTCATTATCGCCCTTTAGACCTTCGGAAGATTGTAAGGCTCTTATCAAGGCTACTCCGCCTCCAGGCACAACTCCTTCTTCAACGGCTGCTCTAGTTGAATGCAAAGCATCTTCAACTCTTGCTTTCTTCTCTTTCATCTCAATTTCTGAACCAGCGCCAACTTTAATGACTGCAACTCCTCCTGCTAACTTAGCAACTCTTTCCTGGAGTTTTTCTCTATCATAATCTGAGGAGGTTTCTTCAATTTGAGCTCTAATTTGGTTTACTCGACCTGAGATATTATCTTGAGAACCTGCACCATCTATTACAGTAGTATTTTCTTTAGATAAAACTACTTTTTTTGCCGTTCCAAGAGACTCTAAAGTGGCGCCTTCTAAACTTAATCCAACTTCTTCAGATATTACTGTTCCCCCAGTCAATATAGCGATATCTTCCAACATAGCCTTCCTTCTATCTCCAAAACCAGGAGCTTTACAAGCAGAAACTTTAACTACGCCTCTCATATTGTTAACAACTAAAGTAGCAAGAGCTTCACCCTCTACATCTTCAGCGATGATAAGAAGAGATTTACCAGCCTTAGCCACAGCTTCAAGCAGAGGTAATAATTCTCTTATATTGGATATTTTTTTGTCATGCAGAAGAATCATGGGATCTTCTAATTCAGTAATCATCTTATCTTGGTTGTTAATGAAGTATGGCGAGAGATATCCTCTATCAAACTGCATTCCTTCTACAACCTCTAATTCATTTTCGATGCCGCTAGCTTCTTCAACAGTAATAACACCTTCTTTTCCAACTTTTTCCATTGCTTCGGCAATAATGTCTCCAACCTCGCCGTCACTATTCGCAGAGATAGTTCCTACTTGAGCAATAGCAGTACTATCAGCACATGGCTCAGACATACTTTGAATGCTTTCAACAGCTTTTGTAACTGCTTTATCTATACCTCTTTTAAGATCCATCGGATTAAAACCTGCTGCTACAGATTTTAAGCCCTCATTGACAATGGCTTGAGCCAAAACAGTAGCAGTAGTTGTACCATCACCTGCTGCATCTGAAGTTTGAGAGGCAACTTCTTTAACCATTTGGGCCCCCATATTTTCAAATTTATCTTGAAGTTCTACTTCTTTAGCAACAGAAACACCATCTTTTGTAACAGTTGGAGCTCCAAAAGATTTATCTAAAACTACGTTTCTTCCTTTAGGGCCTAATGTTACTTTTACCGCATCAGCAAGTACATTCACTCCATCGAGCATCAACTGCCTAGCTGCATCACTAAATTTTACGTCTTTTGCCATTATTTACCTCGTACTTATAAAAATATGTAATTGTTTTACTTCGAAACTGTTCCTAGAAGGTCGCTTTCACTCAGAATTAGTAGTTCTTCGCCATCTACTTTTATTGTGTTGCTTCCAGCATACTGACCAAAAACGACCGTGTCTCCAACATTTACTGGAACTTCGACTTTTTCTCCTGAGTCAAGAACTCTGCCAGGTCCTGTAGCTAACACTTCACCTTGAGAGGGTTTTTCAGCTGCAGATCCAGGCAAAACAATGCCTCCTGCAGTAGTTTCTTCCTCTTCGCTTCTTCTGACAAGAAGTTTGTCTCCTAACGGATTAAATTTCATATTAGCACTCCTTAAAAATTACTAAACAAATGTGAGAGCGCATTCTATTAAACGAACGCTTAATTCTCAACATTTATTTATGTTCTAAATGGTTTTTTTCAAGGAAAAAAATAAAAAAAGGCAATTTAATTAAAATATTTTAAACAAAACCTCATCATTCAAATCCTAGTGCTTTTCTTCTTTCATGGGCCATAATCGAAAAAATAATTGCTGGAATTCCTAATAAAGCACAAATTATAAAGAATTCATGAAATCCCATGCTATCAACAATTATTCCTGAGCCTCCAGAAATTATTCTTGGAGGCACCGACACCATCGCTACTAAAAATGCAAACTGTGTTGCAGTAAAGCTTTTTGAGACTATAGTGCCAAGAATAGTGACTCCCATTACATTCACAAATCCTTGGGTAAAGTTATCCAAAGTAATAGTTACGATTAGGAAATTTACATCATGACCAATCATATTTAGATAAATAAAAGGAAGATTGGTTAAGGGAGTTAGAATTGCTCCTGCAACTAAATTTTTTGAAAGACCATAGCGATATACTGAGGCACCAGCAAAAAGACCGCCTAAAATAGTCATGATAAGTCCATAAAAATTTGTTATTTCGGCGACTTCAATTTTTGTAAATCCTGTTTCTCTGTAGAAAGGCATTGCCATTGGTCCTAAAAACATGTCACTAAGACGATAGGTGAAAATCAGAAGTAGTAAAAGAAGTAAATGATTTTTATATCTCAAATATAAGTCCTTTAATGGAGCTAGAAAAGAGTCTTCAAACCAAGCAAGAGGCTCATTGAAAAAATCCTTGGGAGGTCTAATCTCTCTTTTTGGCTCTTTTATAAGGATTAAAAAAATAAAA
>CACOJO010000018.1 GCA_902627595.1 uncultured SAR86 cluster bacterium | reverse complement strand
TTTTTGAGCAGATGCTTATCTACAAACCTGACTTACCAAGAATTAAGCTAGAACTAGGTGTTTTGTATTTTAGATTAGGTGCATTTGCATCAGCAAAAAGATACTTAGACGATGTTGAAAATTATAATCCTCCCCAAGAGGTTAAAGAAAAAGTTGATGTTTTTTTGGAACAAATTGAAAATGAAACGAGACTTTTCAAAACTCAGTCTGTTGTTTCTTTAGGAATGGGTTTATCGGGCAATGCAAATGCTGGACTGGATACTGATGTTGTTACTGTAGTAGGCGATCTTGGAGCAGTAGATTTAAATATTTCTAACAAACCTGAGTCTGATATTTATTATACTGCCGCATTTTCTACTCAAATTACACAGGATTTGAGACATCCAAGAGGAGATACCATTAATTATGTTGTTTCCTTGTCTAGACAAGTTTATAGAGATTTTTCTAACTTTGACTCCTCTACAGGTGTATTTTCAGTGAATCGTAAATTTAATATGATTGACAATGAGACATTGGGATTAACAAATCAATCATTCACTCCATCTCTAACAGCTTTTAAAGTTTTTTTACAAGGTTCAGAGCTATTGAGATCACATCGAGTTGATGTTGATTGGAAAGCAACTTTAAAGGATACAGGTTCCTTTGGTCTAAATGTTTATTTAGACGAAAGAGATTTTTTAGGCTCTCAAAACAAAACTGGTGATTTTATAGGAGTTGGTCTAAGTCGAAGTATGGTATTTCCTGAGAGCGGAGTCTTTTTAAGCTATAAAACCAACTATGAGCATTTTTATGCTACTTCGCCGATTGAAACTTTCATAAAAAGGTCCTTTGATTTAAGTACAAGAAAGGCTCTGAATTCAAGTACTTTTGCGACAACTAATGTAGGGTATTCGTATAAAGATTACGAAGCAAAAGATCCATTTCTAGGATTAAGGTCCGACAAGTCTTTAAATATTAGATTTGGTCTGACTAAGATTATTAATCTGTGTTGGAATGCCGATTTGGGAGTAACTTTTTCAAATAACAAAAGTACTATAGGACTTTATTCACGATCTAACGAGGGATTAGCTGTTAAGTTTAATTATCTTTGTACTGAATAAAGATGTCTAAGGAATATATTTTAAGAGTTCAATGTCCCGATAGATACGGAATAGTAGCTAAGGTTTCATCCACATTGAATAAGTCCAATCTTTTTATATTAGACTCTGCTCACTACGGAGATCCCGAAAATAAAACTTTTTTTATGAGGGCTAAATTGATTTACTCTAAAAATATATTAAATACTGAAAAATTTGGTAAGTTCTTTGAAAGAGAATGTAAAAGTCTTAAATTGGAATGGTCTATTAAAGAGGCTGATTACAGACCAAATACTGCAATTTTTGTTTCTAAGTATGGCCATTGTTTACAAGATTTAATGTACAGAGTTGACTCTGGCATTTTACCAATGAACGTGTCTTGTATTATTTCCAATCATAAAGATCATGAAAAAATAGCAAAATGGCATGACATACCTTTTTTTCACATTCCGATTAATAAAAAAAATAAAGAGAAATCTGAAATTGCAACAAGACAAATATTAAAAGATTTAAATATTGATTTCTTAATTCTTGCACGATACATGCAAATTCTTTCGGATAAAATGTGTAAAGATTTCTATGGAAGGATAATTAATATTCACCATTCATTTTTACCTAGTTTTAAAGGAGCTAAACCTTATCATCAAGCTTATAAAAAAGGAGTTAAAATATTGGGCGCAACCGCTCATTATGTTTCATCTGATTTAGATGAAGGACCTATTATAGATCAAAGTGTTGAAAGAGTTGATCATGCTAAGACGCCTAGAGATCTTGAGCTAATTGGAAGAGATCTTGAGTCAATTACTCTTGCTCGAGCAGTTAAATATCATATCGAAAGAAGAATTTTCATAAATAACTCTAAAACAGTAATCTTTAATTAGGCTTTAAAGTTTTTTCAACCTGCCACCTTAACCAATTTTTATGATTTTCTGTAGCTGCATCTGTTGATGAAGAAAGAGTGTAGGCTTTTATTGTCTCTAAAGAAGAAAAAGCAGCTGATACAGATGGAGAGTCAAAACTGCTGCTAGTGAGGATTAAAATTAATCTTTTTACAAAATAATTTTGAAGGTTTTGATCAATTCCATTCAACTTGCGAGCTTTCTTTTCATCGAATATTGATGAAGTTAAATCTTTGAATAGTTCGCTGGGCAGGTATTTATTTCCGTATAAAGAACTATCAGTAAGTCTTTTTAAAACTCTAGAATTTGTAAAATGTTTTAATACCTTTTTTTGACCTTTTAGGATCATGTTATGAATTTTTGGATCTTCTGTTTTTCCAAAAAAATCAAAACTTCTTCTTTCTCTTTGCATTTTACTTGCAATATCTGAAGGTATATAAAATTTATCACTATCAAAATATAGTTCTGATAGGGCCTGCATTGATTTTTTTTGAATTTCATATGGTACAACTTGGTATGGATTTGTATTTTCACTCTCCATATAACCTCTATCAATATATACCCCACCTATTTGTCTTGAGATCGTTTCAGCAGAGATATGAATCTGCCTTAATAGTATTCTGTATCCTTGATAAATACTTTCCCAACTATTAGATTTAGATTTTAATGTCTCAAATAAATTGGGTACGAGACTTTGTGAAAGGATTATTCTATCTTTAGCATACTCAACAGGATCGCTACTCATATCTCCTGTATTAATCCTAGGATCTATTCCTTTACCAGGAGATCTCATGTCATCCCCATCGTTACCGAATAAATATTCTGGAGATGAATGTTCTTCCAGCAATGACCTCAATTCTTTTTCTGTTAAGTTAGGTGTGTAGGCATATTTAATTGCTAAAATATCATATTTACCTGGCTTGACGTCAGCATATTGACCTTGTTGAACTCCTAAGGGCGCTATATTTAAAGCATGATAATCCATTACAGATGAGCTTAATCCTTCTTTGTAGGTAACATCAGGATTGTGAATATCAGAATTTTTATGAAGAGTAGAAGCGGCAAAATTATGATTAAGACCTAGAGTATGACCAACTTCATGTAAAATTAGCTGATACAAATCTTCTTCATACAGCCTATTTAAGTCATTATTATCTAAATTTAATGCCTCGGAGGCAATTTTCCCAAAAATTCTATTTTGTTGCTTTATGTCTGAATAGTGACAAAAATCATCTTGAGAGATTTTCTGAGTTTCAAAAATTTCAGAATATCTAACTCTATTAGTTAGATAAATCCACTCAAGCATAATGTCAGCTCCAAGTATTTCACCAGTTCTTGGATTTGTAAAACTTGGACCATAACCTCCAAAAGGAGGGTTTGGAGAAGAAGTCCATCTAATTGTGTTATATCTTATATCCCCAGCAGTCCAAGTTGCATCATCAGGCTGAACTTCAACCTTTATTGCATTGATGAAACCTGCCTCTTCAAAAGCAATATTCCATGCTAAAACTGCGTTTTTTATTATCGGTCTTAATTCAAGAGGTGTAGAGTTTTCAATCCAAAATACAATAGGGTTAACTGGTTCTGATTTATTTTGATTTTTATCTTTTTTTTCAAGATGCCATTTATTAATTAAATCTTCATAGGGAGTAATATCAGTCGACGATAAATTTGTCTTTCTTTCAGAGAAGAAACCAATTCTTTGATTTTCTATGCGAGTTTCAAAATTATTACTCGGGTAATTAATAAAACTGTATCTAAGTTTAATTGAATTATTTCTAGAGTCTTGATTTTCTAAAGGTTTATTAGATGGATTTGAAAAAATAAATTCAACTTCAAAGTCAGTATTTTCAGGATAATTTAGTACATAACTAATACTTGATTTATTGCTTGA
>CACOJO010000017.1 GCA_902627595.1 uncultured SAR86 cluster bacterium | reverse complement strand
TGGTCATATAATTGGTTTGCATTCCAACTCTCATCCAATGAAAATTAATGACTTGGATATATTAGAACAGAAAGAAGAGTATGAAAAAAATGTCAGCCACTTAAGAAGTATTTTAGATCAAGATATTATTTCAATGTCGCACCCTTGTGGAAATTATGACTCAAATACTCTCAAGATTCTTCGAGACCTAGGAATAAAAATTGGATTTAGGTCAAATACATCTATGCAGTCAATCAAATCAAATTTAGAAATTCCTAGAGAGGATCATGCAAATATTCTCAAAATAATACAAAAATGAAGATAACAGTATTTACAAGTAACCAGCCTCGTCATATATCTCTTATAAATAAGCTATCTTTTATATGCGATGAGGTCTATGCAATACAAGAGTGCAATACAGTTGTTCCAGGCCAAGTTGAAGATTTTTTTAAGAAGAGTCAGGTAATGCAAGATTACTTTTCTCAAGTAACGGCTGCAGAAGAAAAATTTTTTAAATCTAAAGATTTTTTACACACTAACGTAAGATCACTTTCAATAAAAAATGGAGATCTAAACTTTTTAACAAAAAAAGAACTTCTTCCAGCATTAGAATCGAATGTTTATGTAATTTTCGGCTCCAGCTTTATAAAAGGTTGGCTTATAAAATTTCTCATAGAAAAAAAAGCATTGAATATACATATGGGATTATCTCCATATTACAGGGGATCTTCATGTAATTTTTGGGCTCTATATGACAACAACCCTGAGTATGTGGGTGCGACCGTTCATTTACTTTCAGAAGGACTTGATAGCGGACCTATCTTATATCACTGTCTTCCTAATTTAAAAAAAGAAACCCCATTTGAATTTACAATGAAATCTGTTCTTGCTGCTCAAGAGTCTTTGGTTTCAAAAATTAAGCAGAATGAAATAAATTCTAGAGATGCAGTAAAGCAAAAGAAAAATGAAGAAGTTAGATATACAATCAATAAAGATTTTACCGATCAAGTAGCTTTAGATTTTCTTAATAGAAAGCTTAACAATCAAATACTCAAAGAAACAATTTCACAAAGAGAATATCCTGAATTAATTAATCCTTTTTTTCTTTAAAAAATTTGAAACACATAAGAATAATTCCCAAGTTAGACATCAAAGGACCAAATCTCGTTAAAGGTATTCATTTAGAAGGGCTTAGAGTGCTCGGCAATCCTGAAGAATATGCAAAATTGTTATCTGAAATGGGTGCAGATGAAATTATTTACCAAGATACAGTAGCAAGTCTTTATGGAAGGAATAGTCTTAATGATTTAGTTTCAGAAACAGCTAGAAGTTGTTTTATACCTTTAACTGTTGGTGGGGGTATCAGGTCAATCGAAGATATCAAAGATCTTTTGAAGGCTGGAGCAGATAAAGTTTCAATTAATACCGCATTTATAAATAACCCTAGTTTTGCCAAAGAGTCTTCAAGATTGTTTGGATCTTCTACGATAGTTGCATCAATAGAAGCAATTAATTACGAAGGAGAATTTTTAGCTTTTACCGATAATGGTAGAGAATATACTGGAAAAAAAGTCTTAGATTGGGCTCTTGAACTTCAAGATTGTGGAGTAGGAGAAATTTTATTAACTTCAGTTGATAATGAGGGAACAGGTGAGGGTTATAATTTAGATTTATATCGCTTAGTAAAAGAAAAGCTCGAAATTCCATTGATTTTTCATGGCGGAGCTAAAGAACCCAAACATTTCTTAGATTTATTAAATATTTCAGATGTAGATGCATTTGGAGCCTCATCTATTTTTCACTATGGATTATTAAATCTAAACAGAATAAAAAATAAGTCTAATGATCATGGCAATACAGAGTACTTAAGTAAAAATATATCCTTTAAAGATTTCGGGGAATTTACAGTAACTTCTATAAAAGAAGCTTTGTCAAATGCCGGATACAATTTAAGAATTGAAAATAAAAAATGAAAAATGATATTGATATTGCAATTATTGACTATGGGTTGAGTAATCTTTACAGCGTTGATTTAGCTTGTAAAAAAGCAGGAATAAATTCAAAAATTACCTCTTCCTTAGAAGATATAGAAAAATCTAAAGGAATTATCTTACCTGGAGTAGGTGCTTTTGATCATGCAATGCATAACTTAAAAGAAAAAAAGTTAGATCATGCTATTTACAATTTTATAGAAACTGGAAAACCTTTTTTAGGCATATGTCTTGGAATGCAACTAATTATGGAAGAAAGTTCAGAATTCAAAAAAACCAAAGGTTTGGGGTTGGTAAAAGGAAGCTGCCTTAAATTTGATTTCCAAAAAATAGAAAATTTTTCTTTCCCTGTGCCTAATGTAGGATGGAACAAAATCAACAAGACTAGTTCAACTTGGAACAAAACGTTGTTGAGTAAAAATGAAGATGGAGATTTTATGTATTTTGTTCATTCTTATTATGTTGAAGCTGAACAAGAAGTAGTAACTACTTATAGTAATTATGGAAAATATGAATATTGCTCATCTTTAAGTTATGAAAACATTCATGCCATGCAATTTCATCCAGAAAAAAGCGGGGATAAAGGTTTAAAAATTTATTCATCTCTTTCTGATAATTTAGAAAAATAATAGATTATAATTCCCCTAATTTTTAATCATAATCCAGAATAAAAATGAAAAACAGAGCTCTATACGGGTTACCCGAAGAAGTATTATTTTGTAAAAAATGTGTTATTTCTAACCAAAGACCAGCCTCTATTCCAGAATTTAAACATAAAAAAAATAGAGAAGATGCTAAATACATGCAGATAGATAATGAAGGGGTTTGTGATGCCTGCAAGCACGCGGAAGAAAAAAAAATAATTGATTGGGAAAAAAGAGAAGAAGAGCTTTTAAAACTTCTTGATAAATATCGAAAAAATGACGGTTCTTATGATTGCTTAGTTCCTGGTAGTGGCGGAAAGGATAGTATTTTTCAATCTCATATTTTGAAATACAAGTATGGAATGAATCCTCTTACTTGCACATGGCCTCCTATCTTATATACCGACTATGGATATCAAAATTTTAAAAATTGGATTGATATTGGAGGATTTGATAACGTTTCATTTAGGCCAAATGGCAGGGTACAGAGGCTGCTAACTAAATTATCTATAGAAAATCTTCTTCATCCTTTTCAAACTTTTATTCTTGGACAGAAGAATCTAGCACCAAAAATAGCAAAACAATATGACATTGATTTAGTATTTTATGGTGAAAATGAGGCTGAATATGGAAATCCTTTAGCAGATAATTCAAATTCTTTGAGGGATAAATCATATTTCACTATGAATAATTTTAATGATATGTGGATTGCAGGTCTTCCAGTCCAAGAGCTAATCGAAAACTATAATATTTCAAAGCAAGATCTAATGCCTTACCTTCCGATTTCTTCAGAAGAACTGAATTCTACTAATATTCAAATACATTACCTTGGGTATTACCTTAAATGGGTGCCACAAGAAGCTTATTATTACGCAGTTGAGAATTCAGGCTTTAAAGCGAGACCCTTTAGATCTCAAGGCACTTATGGAAAATACCAAAGCATTGATGACAAAATTGATGACCTACATTGGTACACAACTTATATTAAATTTGGTCTTGGAAGAGCAAGTTATGATGCATCTCAAGAGGTTAGAAATAAACACATAGATAGAGAAGAGGCCATAGCTTTGGTAAATAAGTTTGATGGAGAGTTTCCGGAAAAATATTTTAAAGAGACAATGGATTATCTTGACATAAGAGAAGAGGATTTTCATAGACTTTGTAATGAATTTAGGTCTCCACATCTCTGGAAATTTATTGATGGAGAATGGAAATTAAGAAAAACTATTAAATAGTCAAATGCAAAATTCCTCTAAAAATTTCATACAAAGTGAAATAGAA
>CACOJO010000016.1 GCA_902627595.1 uncultured SAR86 cluster bacterium | reverse complement strand
GACTCCTAGAAAAATAAAAGAATTCCCTGTTGAAAACGAATATAACCTTTCAAAGGAAGAAGTCACAGATATTGCTGAAATTTTTAGTACTCCTCTGACAGGTTCTTACAATTGGGACTACACGGTACAAGATAATAGGATTAAAAGACTTTATGAACTTGGTAAAGATTTAAATTGGAATGCTGAAAAAGATATAGATTGGGATCGCCCCCTTCCTGAACGTGGTGATACCCCTCCACCAATATTTTGGGATGATTATGAGCCTTACCAAAAACTTTCTACAGGTGAAAAATTCGATTTTATGAGTCACAGAGGAGCTTGGTCTTTAAGTCAATTTCTACATGGAGAACAAGGTGCATTGCTCGTAGCATCTCAACTTGTTTCCTGTGCTCCAACTTTTAATGCAAAACTTTATGCTGCTTCTCAGACTTTCGATGAAGCTAGACATGTGGAAGCATTCAATAAATACATCCAGTCAAGAGTGGGTATTATGTATCCTGTTGGAACAGGCCTAAAATCTTTATTAGACAAAATATTGACAGACCCTAGATGGGATCTCAAATTTATTGGTATGCAAATCATTATTGAAGGATTAGCTCTTGCAGCTTTTAATCTTGCTAGGCAAGGAACTTTTGATCCTGTCTTTAAAGATATGCTTTATTTAATTATCAGGGATGAAGCTAGACATGTGACTTTCGGAGTTAACTATCTTGAGGAGTATATTAAAACCCTCTCTGATGAAGAAAAAGAGGAAAGAGCTCAATTTGCATATGAGGCTTGTGTCGTAATGAGAGGAAGGCTAATGTCTTCAGAAGTATATGAGCATTTTGGATGGGATGTTGACGAAACTGTTGCTTTTCAAAGCAAATCAGACGTAACGAATAATTTCCAACATTTATTATTCACTAGAGTGGTTCCAAATCTTGCAAGAATTGGCCTCCTTACAGAGAAAGTCAAGCCTCTATATGATGAGCTTGGTGTGTTAGATTATCAAGACTGGCCAACAGATGGAGAAATCGATTGGGCTTCTCTCGAAAGACCTTTAGACCAGTCTGAAGAGTTAGACGAAGGACAAATCATTTCTATTTAGCCTTTACTATTCAAGTTTTCTGAATAGCTAGAGACTATTCTGATATACTTATGAACCATCTTGTATGAAAAAGATGGCTTCTAAAAAACCCAAATTTTTGTTTGTTACCGGTGGAGTTGTCTCTTCGATCGGCAAAGGCATTCTTTCCGCTTCTTTGGGATCTCTCCTAGAAAGTAGAGGATTAAAAGTTACTGTAATGAAGCTAGATCCATACATAAATCTT
Organism: uncultured SAR86 cluster bacterium; assembly: GCA_902627595.1. Lineage (GTDB taxonomy): Bacteria > Pseudomonadota > Gammaproteobacteria > Magnimaribacterales > AG-339-G14 > MEDG-81. The sequence goes on along the minus strand of CACOJO010000016.1, from coordinate 3,536 downwards.
GATCCTGGTACCATGAGTCCTTTTCAACATGGCGAAGTTTTTGTGACAGAAGATGGTTCTGAGACCGATCTTGATTTAGGACACTACGAGAGATATTTAAATTCCAAAATGTCTCATAAAAATAATTTTACTGCAGGACAAGTTTATGAAGACGTACTCAAAAGAGAACGAAAAGGAGAGTTTTTAGGCTCCACCGTTCAAGTAATTCCTCATATTACTGACGAGATAAAAAAGAGAATACTTTATGGCGCAAATGGTAATGATGTCGCAATTATTGAAATTGGCGGAACCGTTGGGGATATTGAGTCGCAACCTTTCTTAGAGGCAATCAGGCAAATGAAGCTTGAACTTGGTTCTGATAGGACACTTTTCACACATTTGACATATGTACCTTATCTAGCTTCGTCAGGAGAGACAAAAACTAAACCTACACAACATTCTGTAAAAAGCCTTTTATCGCATGGCCTTCAAGCCGACATCTTAATTTGTAGATCTGAACAAAATCTATCAAAGACAGATTGTAAAAAAATAGCACTTTTCACCAACGTGAATGAAGATTGTGTTTTCACATTACCAGATGTGCCTTCAATTTATGCAATTCCTGTAATGATGAACAAACAAGGCCTTGATAACCAAATAGTTGAAAAGCTAAAAATTAAATGTTCTAAACCAAAATTAAATGATTGGAAAAAAGTCATTAAACTTGAGTCTGAGCAAAAAGGAGAGACAAAAATTGCAATGGTCGGAAAATATACAGAGTTGGTAGACTCTTACAAATCTGTTAATGAAGCCCTAATTCATGCTGGCATACACAACAAGATTAATGTAAAAATTGAGCACATTGACTCTGAAAGATTTAATGACAAAGTAGATAACTTGGCGGCTGATGGTATTTTAATTCCTGGCGGATTTGGGAATAGGGGTATCAAAGGAATGCTCAATGTTGCTAAATTTGCAAGAGAGAATAATATTCCATATTTTGGGATATGTTTGGGAATGCAAGTAGCAGTCATAGAATTCGCCAGAAATGTATTGAAGTTAGATGCCGACAGTACAGAATTTAAGAAGGATACCCGACATCCAGTTATCGGATTGATTACTGAATGGCTTGATGACGATGGTCTTATTCAATATCGCTCTGAAGACTCAGACAAGGGGGGGACAATGAGACTGGGAAGTCAAGTTTGTTTTTTAAAGAAAAATAGTAAGATGGCAAAACTCTATAGTAAATTAAAAATATCAGAGCGCCATAGACATCGTTATGAATTCAATAGTAATTATGAGTCAATATTCAATAAAAATGGTATGACCATTGTAGGAAAGTCAGAGGATGATACTTTAGTTGAAGCAATAGAGTTAAAGAATCATAAATGGTTTATAGGATGCCAATTTCATCCTGAATTTACCTCTGATCCAATTAATGCTCATCCACTTTTTAAAGGATTTATTAAAGCTGCCAAACTAAACTCCAAATAAATAATGACTAAATCAATTAAATTATCGAATATTGAGATATCTAATTCCAAAAAACTTTCCTTGATTGCAGGCTTGAATGTTTTAGAAGATGATCAGCAAACTTTTGAGGTAGCTGAAAAACTAAAAAATATTATCGAGTCTCAAGGAAATGCTTTTATATTTAAAGCTTCGTTTGATAAGGCTAATCGTTCGTCGATTGACTCATATCGTGGACCTGGCCTAGACAAAGGCTTAGAAACTTTTAAAGAATTAAAAAAAAATGGGTATAAATTGATTACGGATGTCCATGAAATAAACCAAGTCGAAAAAATTTCAGATGTTGTTGATATTATCCAAATACCTGCTTTTTTATGTAGACAAACAGATCTAATCAAGGAAGCATGTCAAGTTGGAAAACCTTTAAATATCAAAAAAGGACAATTTTTGTCTCCAGATCAAATGAAAAATATCATCGATAAATGCAACAGCTTCGGTAATGATCAAATAATGTTGTGTGAAAGGGGGACGTCCTTCGGTTATGACAACCTAGTAGTTGATATGCTTGGTATGTCTAAATTGAAATCTTTTCATCATCCAATTATTTTTGACGTAACACACTCTTTACAACTACCTGGTAAAGGAGGGACTTCTGCTAGTGGACGGGGAGAGCAAGCAGAAGATTTAGCAAAGTCGGGAGTATCTTTAGGCATAGCTGGGTTATTCATCGAGGTTCATCCTAATCCAAAAAAAGCTCTTTGTGATGGACCATCAGCAACACCTTTAGATCAATTTAAAAGCCTATTGCAAAAAGTCAATGCTGTGGATGAAGCTGTTAAAAATTCATAGAAAATGAAAATTAGGAAAATTAAAGCATTTGAAATTCTGGACTCAAGAGGAACCCCAACCATTGCAACTTTGATGGTTTCAGATGATGCCTCGAATGAATTTGGGTTTGTACCTTCTGGCGCCTCGACTGGTTCTAGAGAAGCCATAGAAAAAAGAGATAGCGGTAATGACTTTAACGGTAAAGGCGTTTCAAAGGTTATTAAAACAGCCGAAAAGAATTTGTTTCCTGAACTTATAGGAATGGAACTAGGCTTACAAGAAGAATTTGACTCAAAATTGATTGAACTTGATGGAACAAAAAACAAAAACAATTTTGGAGCTAACGTCATTCTTTCTTTGTCATCAGCCTACTGCAAGCTATCAGCAAGTGTAGAAAAAAAACCTTTATATAAATATATTCATGATTACTTTAAAAAGCATTTTTCTTCGGAAATTGAGATGAAAATGCCTTTACCTATGATGAACATATTAAACGGCGGAGCGCATGCTAATAATAAATTAGATTTTCAAGAATTTATGATTCAACCTGTTGGATTTTCATCTTTCAAAGAATGTCTCATCTGCGGTGTTGAAGTTTTTAACTGTCTCAAAAAAACATTAAATCAAAAAGGATTTTCTACAGCAGTAGGAGATGAAGGAGGATTTGCTCCCGGAATAGACTCTGCTGAGGAAGCATTAGATTTTATATCTAGCTCCATTAGAGATGCAGGATATCAGGTGAATAAAGATGTAACTTTTGCTTTAGATTGCGCTGCTACTGAATTGATGAAAAAAAATGAATATATATTTTCAAACAAATCAAAGTTATCTTCAGACCAATTAATAGATTATCTTGCTAAATTGACTGATGATTATCCTTTGACTTCTATCGAGGACGGACTTGATGAAAATGACTGGGTCGGTTGGGAAAGCCTTACAAAAAAACTTGGCAATAAAACTCAACTTGTAGGCGACGATTTGTTTGTAACCAATAAAGAGATTCTTCAAAAGGGCATCAAAAATGGCGTAGCAAATTCTGTATTGGTTAAAATAAATCAAATAGGAACAATTTCAGAAACTTTTGAAACTATAGATTTAGCTTATCGGCATAATTATAAATGTGTAATTTCACATCGTTCAGGCGAGACAGAAGATAGTTTTATTGCAGATTTAGCTGTTGGCACTGGCACTGGACAAATAAAAACAGGTGCTCCTTCAAGATCAGATAGAACTTCGAAATACAACAGGCTTTTAAT
>CACOJO010000015.1 GCA_902627595.1 uncultured SAR86 cluster bacterium | reverse complement strand
TTCTAAAGATTTTATTGAAAACAGTTTTGAAGCATTTAACTCTGTGACAGAAATGGGCTTCAAGTACATTGAGACAGACTTAAGGATGACTTTAGACGGAGAAATTATAGCCTTTCATGATGAAGACCTTAAAAGATTGTTTAAAATAGATCTTAAAGTACAGGATCTTACCTATAAAGAAATTGATAAATTATTTGGTGAACAAAAATGTAATTTAATTTCTTTAAGAGAGTTTTTAACTCAATTTCCTGATATTAAATTTAATATCGATCTAAAATCAAAATCTGTTGTAAAAAAAAGTATTGAAATTGTTAAAGAACTAAAAGCATTTGATAGAGTTTGTTTTGCCTCATTTAATTCGGCATATACTCAGGAAGTACTGAATACCAATCCCAATGCTATTGTTTCCATGGGATTAAAAGATGTTGCTTATTTTAAATTTTTCACCCTTCTGAACAAGAAAGCTAATATCCTTCAAATTCCTCTAAAATGGAAAGGAATTAAAATATTGAATAAAAGCCTAATTGAAAGAGCAAAAAAAAAGCGGTTATTAATTCACGTTTGGACTATAAATGAAAGGGATATCATTTACGATTTAATAAAAATGGGAATAAACGGAATTGTTACGGATGAACCGCTATTGTTAATGGATATAATGCATGAAAAGAATTTAATTCCTGTCTAAATTAGTTCGAGGGACATAGAATAAAATTAAAATTCCTGGAATAAATAAAATCAATAAGCTTACAATCCCCGCTTTTGGATTATTGAATATATAAGCCATCCACCCTACTAAAGCAGGACCAACGACAACTGCTGACTTTCCTATTAAATTATAAAAACCAAAAAATTCAGTTGCCTTTTCTTGAGGTATCAATTTACTGAAGATAGTCCTACTAACTGATTGAACACCACCTTGCACCAAACCAACTAGCCCTGCGAGTATGAAAAAATCAAAAGAACTTGTAATGAATAAACTATATATGCAAATAAAAATATAAATCAAAATTCCAACTATAAGCATATTAAACAAACCAAATTTTTCTGCTAAATAACCATAAGCAAAAGTTGCAGGAAATCCAATAAATTGAGTAAAAATTAAAGCTATTATTAATTGAGAAGAGTCAAATCCTAAGTCAGTACCATACGCTACTGCCATCCTTACAATAGTATCTATGGCATCAATATAAAACCAATATGCAACAAGAAAGATTACAACCGCCTTATATTTTCTAATTTCTCTAAATGTACTTATGAGTCTAAGAAAAGAGTCTTTTAATGGGTTTTTATAAGATGTTAGTTCTTTATATTTTCTTTGATTGACAAATAAAAATAAAGGAATTGAAAATACAGCCCACCAGATACCAACAGACAAAAAGGAATATAAAATTCCTTCTGTTTGAGACTCCAAATAAAAATATGATGGATATAAGTACATTAAAACATTTATCAAAAATAAAATTCCACCGCCCAAGTATCCTAGAGCAAAACCCATTGATGAAACGTAATTCCTATCTTCCTTAGTTGAGACATCAATCAATAAAGAGTCATAAAAAATATTTGCTCCTGAAAACCCTATTGTTGACAACCCAAAGATAATTAAACTCCATTGCCAATAACCAAAAGAAATAAAAAAAAGAGAGCTAGTTGATATAATTCCTAAAAGAGCAAATATTAATAAAAAACTCTTTTTTCTTCTTGAAAGATCTGCCATTGCTCCTAAATATGGAGCTATCAAAACGATTATAAAACCAGCTAAAGAACTTGCAGAACCAAGAAAAGCTGTAGATGTTGCGTCATCTAAATCTGCCGCCCAATAAGATTTAAAAAATAGAGGAAAAAATCCTGCCAAAACAGTCGTAGCAAAAACTGAATTAGCCCAATCATAAAGAGCCCAAGAGAATTTTTCTCTAAAGGTATATCTTTTTACATCATTCATCTAGAGAGATTAAGAATTTTATGTATTATATCAAAATGAAAGATTCAGAAATTACCAAAAATCTTATAGTTTTTTTTCTCTTAATTGCCGGTTTAACTTTCATTCTCGGTCTGCTTGGTTATTTCATTCAAGAATCAGACTTCAGACAAGAAATTGAAGAAGAAAGTAGAGCGAGTTATTTAGAAACTAACTAGTTTCGTATAATTTTTTTCTCATTTGTTGCAAGGACTCCACCCATGGCTCAGCTTTTTCCAATTGTCCAGCTAGAGAAAATAATAAATTTTCATTTCCAAAAGCCGCTGAGAACATCGATCCCACAGGTAAATCATTTTTTGTTCTATATAAGGGTACAGACATCGATGGTTGACCAGATTGATTAAATATTCCAGTAAAAGGCGAATACCTAGTAAGTCTTTCAATATATGATTTCATATCTGTAGTATTCATATCAATGTACCCAATTTTTATGGGCGGAGATGCTAAAACTGGAGACAAGAGTATGTCAAAATGTTCAAACATCTTTTCTAATTCTTGGCCTAATTTATGATTAATTTTTATTGCATTTACATAATCACTGGCACTAAAGTTATTTCCATTATTTGCCATTTGTAAAGTTACATTTTCAAAAAAATCGTTGGAAATACTCCTCTTAGTTTGCAAGGATTGAGACTTAACAACATAAGCAACATTCGCAGAAATTATTGTGATAATTGCGAGTGATATTTCGTCAGAAGAAAAATTTAAACTTGTGCTTTCAACTGAATGACCTAATTGCTCGCATAAATTTATTGTTTGTTTCATTATGCCTTTAACGTCATCGTCAATTTCAGTATTAGGTGTTTCAAGATAGCCGATTTTTAGGTTTCCTGGATCGATATTTATTTGTTCTAAAAAACTTTTTTCTTGATGAGCGGATCTATATGGCGCTCCTTTTTCATGGCCACACGTGAGGTCTAGAAGTGCTGCAGAGTCTCTTACAGAAACGGAAACACAATGAAAGATTGATTGTCCACCCCACCCTTCCAGAGATGCAGGACCCAGAGGAGTTCTCGCTCTTGTAGGTTTAAGACCAAAAAGACCACAACAAGAGGCAGGAATTCTTATAGAGCCTCCTCCATCACTTGCTTGGGCCATTGGGATAATACCTGAGGCAACAGCAGCAGATGCACCACCACTCGAACCGCCGGAAGATCTATCTAAATCCCATGGATTTTTAGTTGGACCATAAAGAACAGGTTCTGTGGTTACAGTTAAACCAAGTTCAGGAGAATTAGTTTTACCAAAAATATTTAATCCTGAATTTATAGTTCTTTTTACTAATTCGCTTGTATGATCAGCTTTGATGTTATCTAAAACTCTGGATCCTCCCGATGTTATTGTTCCTTCTAAGTTATTGTTTAAATCCTTTAATAAAAATGGCACTCCAAAAAATAACCCGTTGTCTTTAGAATTTTTCGCATGTTCTCTTGCTAAATCATAATGTTTAATTGGAATGGCATTTATAATAGGATCTATTTTTTCTGTTAATTCAATGGTAATTTCTAGTAATTCAGATGAAGTAATTTGCTTAGTTCTAATAAGTTCTGCTAAACCAAGAGCATCATAAGATAAATATTCAGAATAATTCATTATCTATTAAAAATAATTTTTTCAGCTGAAGAATTTTTTGATACTAAATTTCCATCTAAAATAATCTCTTTTCCATTAATGATTGTTCCATAAACAGAAGAATTAAACGTATGGCCATCAAAAGGTGTCCAACCACATTTAGTTTTTTCAGTATCATTAGAAACGAGTGTAGATTTATTTAAATCAAAAATCATTAAATCTGCTTTGTATCCTTCCCTTATATAACCTCTATCTTTAATTAAAAATCTATCAGCGACTTTATGGCTCATATATGAGATTACTTCTTCTAGTGAATATAGACCTTGCTTGTGAAGTTCTATCATCATATGGAATGAGTGTTCAATTAATGGTATCCCGGCAGGAGCTTTTCCATAGGGAAGTTTTTTATCTTCAAAACAATGAGGAGCATGATCAGTGGCAACATAATCAATATAACCATTTTTTAAAGCCTCCCGAAGAGCATTCCTATCTGATAGTTTTTTTATTGCGGGATTACAAACTATGAAATTTCCTTGAGTAGAATAGTCACTTTCATCAAACCATAAATGATGAACGCAGACTTCGCAGGTAATTTTCTTATTTTTTAAATCAATATTTTCAAATAATTTTATTTCTTTTTCGGTTGTAAGATGCAAAACATGTAAATCAGCTGAATATTTCTTTGCTAAATTTATTACTTTTGATGAAGATTTATAACAGCAATCGTCATTTCTTATAATTGGATGAAAGCTTGCATCGAGTTCTTTGTTTTTAGAATTTATCTTATCTAAATTTGCTTTAATCGTTTCATTGTCTTCACAATGAGTAACTATTGTTACAGGACAATGTTCAAAAATTTGTTCTAAAGCAAAATCGTCCTCTACAAGCAGTGTTCCAGTAGATGTACCCATAAAAACCTTTAAGCCACATGTTTCTTTAGGATCAAGTTTTTTAATTTCTTCCAAATTAGTCTCTGTAGCTCCAAAATAATAAGAATAGTTAGTCCAAGACTTTTCAGAACCAAGTTTATTTCTAGCTGATAATAATTCTATAGTTGTTGTATTAGGATCAACATTAGGCATATCAAAAGTTGAAGTTACTCCAGAATAAACTGCTGCTAAAGACTCGGAGCGGATATCCCCTTTATCAGTTAATCCAGGATCCCTAAAATGAACCTGATCATCAATAATTCCAGGAGCTACGTACCTACCCTCAATATCTAGAATATTAGATGTCTCAGATGTAATTTCTCCATCTATTAACACAATTCTGTCATCCTTGATTCCAATATCTACCGGCTTAATTGTTCCTTCGTTGACCAAATTACAATTTTTTAATACCAAAGAAAATTCACTCATCCTTACACTGACCTCACCATAATAGTTCCATAATTGGTTCCAGATCCAATTTCATAACTAGAT
>CACOJO010000014.1 GCA_902627595.1 uncultured SAR86 cluster bacterium | reverse complement strand
TTTCATTGCTAAGGCCATCTGAACAGGATTTTTAGATTTTGCAATAGCAGTGTTTAATAAAACTGCATCAGCCCCCATTTCCATCGCTATAGAAGCATCTGATGCAGTACCAATACCAGCATCAATAATGACTGGTACAGATACTGAGTCTATAATTTTTTGAATTTTTTGAGGCTCTGCAATCCCTTGGCCAGAGCCAATGGGAGCAGCTAATGGCATTATGGAAACACACCCGATATCCTCTAGTTGCATGCAACTTTCATAATCAGCAGTGCAATAAACCATTACCTCAAAATCATCTCTTACTAAAATTTCTGCTGCCTCTATGGTCGAGTCCATATTTGGTAGTAATGTTTTTGGATCATCAAGCACTTCTAGTTTTAGTAAGTTTTTACCGCCCAAAATCTCTCTACCTAATTTGGCCATTCGCACTGCATCTTTTGTTGAATAGGCGCCAGCAGTATTAGGAAGAATTGTGTATTTATCCGGAGGTATGTAATCAAGAATTGAAGAGTCTTTTTCGTTTTGAAGGTCTATTCTTCTAACAGCAACGGTAACAATTTCTGCTCCCGAAGCTTCAATGGATGCAATTGCTTCAGCTTCGTCTTTATATTTACCTGTCCCTACTAGAAGCCTTGATGAATAGTTTTTTCCCGCAATGACTAAGCTATCCTGAGTCAATTAGCCACCGCCTATCGCTTTTACGATTTCTACTTTATCTCCATCTTTTAAATTGGTTTCCTTCCAATCTGATCTAAAAACCAAACTTTCGTTTATTTCAATTGCAATGTGTTTGGAAGATATGTTTAAAGACTCTAAGACTGAGACGATATTTGTTTCTTGAGGAAATTTTTTTAAATCGCCGTTGATGAAGACTTTTATTGGAGAGCTTCCCAAAATTTAGCTCAATTTTTCCTTTATCACGTCCATGGCAGATTTTTCAATTTGCCTTATTCGTTCGGCGCTAACTCCGTATTTATCAGAAAGTTCATGAAGAGTGGGTTTCATCTCGCTAAGCCAGCGATCCATTAAAATTTCTTTGCTTCTTTGATCCAATTCAGAAATAGCTGAGAGAAGTTCGCTATTATTGTGTTTTTCTAAATCATTTTTTTCTATGAGCTCTGCTGGATCCATACTTGAGTCTGAAATGTAATTAGCAGGACTGTAAGATGCCTGATCATCATTGGCTTCAGCAGGCGGGTCAAAAGAAACATCTGATGAATTCATTCTGGATTCCATTTCTTTTACGGATTTTTCATCTACGCCTAATTCGGAGGAGATCATTTTTACTTCATCAGACGATAGCCAATTCAAATCTTTTCTTTTGCTTCTAAGATTAAAGAAAAGCTTTCTTTGAGCTTTGGTAGTTGCTACTTTGACAATTTTCCAGTTTTTCAAAATGTATTCATGAATTTCAGACTTTATCCAATGAATCGCAAAGGATATAAGCCTGACGCCAACTTCTGGATTAAATTTCCTTACAGCTTTCATAAGGCCAACGTTTCCTTCTTGAATAAGATCGGCTTGAGGAAGACCATATCCGGAATAGCCTCTGGCCACATGAGCGACAAACCTCAAATGTGCCATTACAAGCTTTCTAGCAGCTTCCAAGTCATTATTGTAATAAAGCTCCTCTGCAAGTTTTTTCTCCTCTTCGGGAGTCAAAATAGAGATATTTTGTATGGAATTAAGATAGGACTCCAGATTTTGACCTGGAGAAGAAATATCCATAGATTGTAGTTCTTTACCCATAATTATGAATTTTATACCTTTTTTTCATCTTTATAGAAATAATTTAGTAAAAAAGTTATAAAAATAGTTTAAGAATCTATTTTTTTTAAAAAATCTAACCTTTTTTTATTGGAAAAAGCAAAAAATCCCTTAATTAATTGTTTTTCTTTCATATCATAAGATATCTCTCGAAGATCCGAGTCCAATATGTCTCCTCCAAAGGCTTTTAAAATAGCGTGTCCAGCTGCGATATCCCAAGAGTAAATATCTCCAAATCTAGGATAAAGGTCTGCTATTCCCTCACAGATCCTACAAAACTTTATTGAACTTCCCATTCTAATAACTTTAGATCCCTTAAAATTAGACATTACTTTTCCACAAAAATTAATTTCTTCTTCACTGCTGTGAGATTTGCTAATTAAAACATTACAGATTTGATTGTTTTTATTAGAGAGAAGCTCCGTTTTTTCATTAATAATTTTTTTTGGTGGCAAATCAGTACCTCCTAAAAAAATGCAATCTTTCATAGGTTGATAGATAGCGCCAAGTATTGGTTTTTGGTTATTAATTAAGGCAATGTTTAGCGTAAATTCATCACTGCCATTGATTAATTCTTTTGTACCATCGATGGGATCTATGATCCAAGCATATTCAGAATTTGCTTGTTGTTGGCTATTCTCTTCAGAGATAAGCGCAAAATCTTGATTAATTTTTTTTAGTTCTTTTCTTATGAATTGATCTACCTCGGTATCTAAGATTGTCAGTGGAGAGTCATCGTTTTTATAACTTACCTTAAGATCTATTGAGTCAAGATTAACAAAAAACTTTTTTGCGCTTTTAAATATTTTAATTATCCGCTCTGAGATATAAATTTGGTTCACTTTTCTTATCATTATTTTTATAAATGCTGTTTATAAATTACAATAACATTCTTATTTGAGAACATATTATGGTTGATAAAGAAGATTTATTGAAACAAGCAGAAGACATTCATTCTGGCTTAAAGAGACTTAGTCTAAAAAATAGAAAAGTTGTAATGCCTCATCACAAAGAGTTTGAATTGATTGAGGAGCTTGAAGAACTTTCAATAGATTTGATTGAAAAACTTAAAAAGTAAAAAGGAGTTGAAATGACAAATAAATATACTTGTTTTGATTTAGAAATAAAAAACAAAGTGGCGTATGTAACCATGTGTCGACCAGATGAATACAACACAATGAACAAAGCGTTTTGGTCGGAATTGCCTCATCTTGTTGAAAAAATATCTGATGATGCTAGTGCTAGAGTAATAGTCTTGTCTTCTACAGGGAAACATTTTTGTGCCGGAATGGATTTAGCAAACTTTTCATTGAGTGATAATCCCACTGAGCCAAAATCTTCAAATACCCATAATGGTATGAAAAAGGAGGCTGGATTTAGAGTCACTCTTGACCTTCAACATACAATTACGTCTCTTGAAAAAGCAAGAATTCCAGTTATTTCAGCTATTCAAGGAGGTTGTATAGGTGGTGGTTTAGACCTAGCAACTGCGACAGATATGAGATTCTGTACCAAAGAGGCTTTCTTTTGTATTCAAGAAATTAATATTGGGATGGCAGCAGATGTTGGAACTTTGCAAAGAATTCCAAGATTGATTCCAGAGGGAGTAGTAAGAGAATTAGCCTATACAGGTAGAAGGTTTTTTGCTGACGAAGCCAAAGCTCATGGCTTGGTAAACAAAGTTTTTGATTCCCATGAAGAAATGATGTCAGCAGTGAAAATTATTGCTGAAGAAATTGCTTCTAAAGGTCCTTTGGCAGTTGCGGGGACGAAAGAAATTCTTAATTATGGGCGAGATCACACAATTGAAGAATCTCTAAATCATGTTGCCTTGTGGAATGCCGCAATGGGAATAAGCGATGAGATGTCTGTAGCCTTTGAAGCAAAGGCAAATAAGAAAGATCCAGAGTTTGATGATTTGATTCCAAGAACAGGGAAAAAATATCTTGATGGTGGATATCAAGGATAATTTATTTTCTTAGAAAAACCGGGCTATCTTCAGTCGAATCTTTTTTTGAATATTTATAACCATCTAGATTGAATTTATAGAGATCTTGAGGAGATTTGGCTCGGCTTTCTATTAAATACTTGGCCATTGATCCTCTGGCTTTTTTTGCATAAAAGCTAATTATCTTAAATTGGCCATTTTTGAAGTCTTTAAAAACCGGGCTGATGACTCTGCTTTTCAATTTTTCAGTATCAACAGAAGAAAAGTATTCAATAGAAGCAAGATTCACCAAAAAAGAAGTTGTTTTAAGATCTTTATTTAAATGGTTAGTAATTTCTTCTTTCCAAAACTCATACAAGTCCTTGTTTTTTGCAACAGAAATTTTAGTACCCATCTCAAGACGGTAAGGCGAAATAATATCTAATGGTTTTAAAACTCCATAAAGTCCGGAAAGGATCCTGAGGTGTTTTTGTGCAAAATTTATGTCTTGTTTTGATAGTTTTTCAAACTCCAGTCCTTGATAGACGTCACCTTTAAACACAAATCCAGCTTGTTTAGCATGAGCTGAAGGTTTGGTTGCTTGAGACCAATTCTGGAATCTGTCATGGTTTAAAGCAGAAATTTTATCACTGACTCCCATTAAAGAAGACAACTCGGATTTATTGAGCTTCTTAATAGTAGATACTAAATTTTTAGATTTAGGCAAAAAAGGAGGTACTGAGAAATCCAGTCCCTTTTCTGAAAAAGAATAATCTAACGTCTTAGCTGGAGATAGAACTATAATCATTACAGTATTATTAAATCATATTTCAATGCTCAAAAAAATTACCAAAACCACAGAGAATATACTTAATTTATTTCCTTACTTTTTTGGAAATATTTCTTCTTGGCTCATTTTATTAATGATTTTTCTAAGCTCGATGATTGTCATCTTAAGATACGTTTTTGAAATCGGAGTAGTTGCAATGCAAGAACTGCTAGTTTATTCACATGGGATGCTTTTTCTTTTTTATGCCGCACTGGCTCTTAAAGATGATGCGCATGTCAGAGTAGACATTTTCTACAGAGAATTGTCGGATAAAAGAAAAAGAATGATAAATATTTTTGGGAATCTATTTTTTTTACAACCCTTTGCTTGGGTAATTTTAATATTTTCATTTGAATACGTTTACTTCGCTTGGTCTATCAATGAAATTTCTCCAGAACCAGGTGGTCTTCCTTTTGTGTATCTTTTCAAAACAAGCTTAATTATTTTTCCTATTCTTTTGATCCTTCAGAGCATTTCAGAGCTTATTAAGTTGGTTTTCAAACATGATTGATTTTCTGCCGCTAATTCTGTTTGCCTTAGTTTGTATCTTTTTACTTTTTGGTTTCCCTGTTGCTTTTACTCTAGCTGGGGTTTCAATAATTTTTGCTTTGATAACAAGTTTTTTTGGTGTTTTTGATTTATTTCTTTTAGAAACTCTGCCAAATCGAATTTTTGGCGTGATGACAAATTCTACTTTGATAGCAGTTCCTTTGTTTATTTTTATGGGGGTATTATTAGAAAAATCAAAAGTTGCAGAAGAACTTCTGCTTAAAATGTCTGACTTTTTTTCTGGTTTTAGAGGGGGGCTTGGTCTTTCAGTAATTTTTGTTGGAGCTTTGCTTGCAGCCAGTACAGGCATCGTAGGAGCAACAGTTATTGCGATGGGTTTGATTTCTTTGCCCGCATTTTTAAAACAAGGATATCCTCACGATCTTTCTACTGGGTTAATTTCTGCTACCGGTACTTTGGGACAAATCATCCCTCCTTCTATTGCCTTGGTTATTTTAGGAGATGTGTTGTCTTCGGCCTATCAACAATCACAACTTAGTCAGGGTATTTTTACAGCTAAAACAATTTCAGTGGGAGATCTATTCTTAGCAGCTATTGTTCCTGGATTAATGTTGCTGTGTTTTTATGCAATTTATTTTCTTTTCAAATCAAGAAACTTGGAAGTTATCTCAAATGATAGAAAAAGCTCAATCAAAGCTATTGGTTTAATAAAAGTCATTGCTCCTCCCTTCATATTGATCATCACTGTTTTGGGCAGTATTATTTTTGGAATTGCCTCTCCAACAGAGGCATCTGGTTTAGGTGCTTTAGGAGCAATTCTGATTGCAATGCTAAATAATAAATTGAATTTTAAAACTTTAGCCGAAACAGTAAAGCAATCAGCCGCCATAACTTCTATGGTTTTTATCATTTTAATTGGCGCTTCTGTTTTTTCTTTGGTTTTTAGAGGTTTAGGAGGAGAAGAACTCATCGAGCAAATATTTAACTCAATTCCTGGAGGTCTTTTCGGTTCTATGGTTTTAGTTATGGCTTTAATTTTTTTGTTAGGGTTTATCTTAGATTTCATCGAAATAAGTTTTGTCATTGTGCCGATTGTAGGTCCGGTGTTAATGGCAATGGGGGCAGACCCAATTTGGCTTGGAATTATGATTGCAATCAATCTTCAAACTTCCTTTTTAACCCCGCCATTTGGTTTTGCTTTGTTTTATTTAAGAGGTGTTGCGCCTGACAATATAAAAACGATCTCTTTATATAAAGGCGTGATTCCGTTTATATTAATCCAATTATGTCTTTTGGTTTTATTAGCTATTTTTCCAACAATGGTTACTTTTTTACCTAACTATTTATATCAATGAAAAACAAACATTTGGTTAGCTTGGGATATTTTTTTATTTGGGGAGATTTTTTATTGGTTATATTCTTTATTCATTCATTATTTGTAAGTCCAATTACTGTTGAGATTTATTTTTCTGAGTATCTGCAAATAGCCTTATATTTATTTAATTGGATTAAAACTTGGGGTGGATTTTTTGATTGGTGGATAGGAATAATTTATACCTGGCCGGCTACACTTCTTTTCTTTATCAGATATTTTATTTCAACTTCAATAGGTATTTGGCTGGTTAGAAGATATAGATAATTAATTTAAATCTCTCATCTCATAAACAGCTTTTTCTGAAATTTTGTGATAATTAGAAACATTCTTTTTGAAATTTTCTTGAGACTCAAATATCTTTTTTGATAACGGATCTTCGGCAATCAACTCTTTTAAAAGCTCAGAAGTAATTTCTTTAAATTTTTTCAGAACGTCATCAGGGAGTCTTTTTAGTATCACCCCATGGATATTTACCAATGTTTCCAAAGCTTGATTATTCCTTGCGGTATATTCATCCAACATATCCTGGTTCACTGCCCTACTTGCAGTTCTTACTATTTCTTGAAGATCAGTAGGCAAAGATGCAAAAGCTTCTTTATTGATAATTACTTCTAGCGTGGGACCGGGTTCATGCCAGCCAGGATAGTAATAATATTTTGCTGCCTGATGTAATCCAAATGTCTGATCATTATAAGGCCCAATCCATTCAGCAGCATCTATTACTCCAGTCTGAAGATTTGTGAAGATTTCGCTGCCAGGCATTAAGACTGCTTCCCCGCCTGCCTCTGTCCAAACTTTTCCAGCCAAGCCTGGAATTCTCATTCTGGTTCCTTTTATATCCTCTAGAGAATTTATTTCTTTATTAAACCAGCCTGCCATTTGCACGCCAGTATTGCCGCCTGCCAGAGGAATCAAATTGAATTTATCATAAGCTTCCTCCCAAAGTTCTAAGCCGCCTCCATAATGGAGCCAAGCATTCATCTCTTGAGCGTTTAAGCCAAAAGGCAAGGCAGTAAAAAATTGTGCAGAAGGAGCTTTGCCAATCCAGTAATATGATGCACCATGGCCTATCTCAACTGTGCCTCGAGAAACCGCATCAAAAACCTCTAAAGCAGGAACGAGCTCTCCGCTGCCATAAACTTTTATTTGCAGTCTGCCTGCAGACATTTTGTTTACTAATTTGGAAAGATTTTCAGCTCCCAAACCTACCCCAGGGTAATTTTTTGGCCAAGTGGTTACCATTCGCCAAGTGAATGTCTTTTCGGATTCTTTAAATGCAGTATTTGCTTCTTCTCGCTCACATGCGATGAAGAAAATTAATACAAAAATTAAAACTAAACCTTTTTTAAATTTGCGAAACTTAAAACCAGCCATTTTATTCCTTCTTTAGTGAAATTAACTTCAACTCTAGCATTGGCACCCTCTCCTTCATAGTTAAGAATAGTTCCTTCGCCAAATACTTCATGAGTTACCAAGTCACCTAAAGAAAACTCTTCGCCTTTAAACTCAGTGCCGCCAACAATTTTGGGCACGAACCCTTTTGAACTTGGTGTTTCTGAAGACATTCTAATCTCATACTTCAACTCGTCAGGAATTTCTTTTAAAAATCTAGATATCGGACTGAAACTTTCCATGCCATACATATTTCTTACTTCTGCATATGTTAAATAAAGTCTTTCCATTGCTCTGGTTATACCAACGTAACAAAGCCTTCGTTCTTCTGCCAACTGCCTTGGGTCTTCCAAAGATCTTTTGTGAGGGAATAGGCCTTCTTCGCATCCAGCCATAAAAACTAGAGGGAATTCTAAACCCTTCGCTGAATGAAGAGTCATCATTTGTATTGCATCTTCATCAATATCTGCCTGATTTTCACCTGCATCTAAAGAAGCTTGATCGAGAAATATCTCTAATTCATTTCTATCATCGTCAGCGTCCTCACCTATGGGATTGAAACCAGATGCTGCAGAAACAAGTTCCTCTAAATTCTCTTTTCTTGATCTGCCTTTCTCCCCAGGTTCTTTTGCGTGAAAATCTTTTAAACCGGTTGAGTTGATTATTTCATCAAAAATTTCTCCAAGACCTTTGTTTTCAGTATCAGTTTTTAGCTGAGAAACTGTTTCGATGAAATGAGATAGGGCTCTGGAAGATTTCTTTAAATTATCTTTAGAAATAGATTCTGCTGCTTTCCATAAAGATATATTTTCAGCTCTGGCATGCTCCCGCACGCTATCTAAGGTTTTTGCACCAATGCCTCTTGTAGGTATATTTACTATTCGTTCAAAAGCTGCGTCATTATCAAAATCTACGAGTAATTTTGAATAACTCAGAGCATTTTTAATCTCCATTCTTTCATAGAACCTTACGCCGCCATAAATTCTATAAGGCAACTCGGCCCGTAAAACACTATCCTCTAAAACACGGGATTGAGCATTTGATCTGTACAAAATTGCTACATCATTAAGAGACCTTCCTTCATCGATCCAATTTTTTATAATATCGACAATAAAACTTGCCTCATCTCTTTCGTT
This sequence comes from uncultured SAR86 cluster bacterium, assembly GCA_902627595.1. Lineage (GTDB taxonomy): Bacteria > Pseudomonadota > Gammaproteobacteria > Magnimaribacterales > AG-339-G14 > MEDG-81. The sequence goes on along the minus strand of CACOJO010000014.1, from coordinate 1,345 downwards.
GAATGCCCGATAAATTTTTAAAGGCTCGCCTTCTTTATTTTCCGACCAAAGTTTTTTGCCTAATCTTTCGGGATTATTGGCAATAACTGCATTAGCAGAGGAAAGAATATTTTTTGTGGATCTATAGTTTTGCTCAAGCTTAATGGTTTTGACTTTCTTAAAATCTTTTTGAAACCTTTTGATATTTGCGCTTTTTGCCCCTCTCCAGCTGTAAATTGATTGATCATCATCTCCAACAACTGTCATAGAACTTTTTTTGCCTAACAGTTTTTTTAATAAAAGATATTGAATTTCATTGGTATCTTGAAATTCATCAACCAAAATATGTTCAAACCTATTCTGATAGTGCTCCAAAATTGCCTTATTATTGGAAAGCAATTCAAAAGATCTCAAGAGGATTTCAGCGAAATCAACCAGTCCTTCTTGGTCACAAACTTTTTGGTACTCGTTCATGATATCGACCATTTTTTCTTCAACAAAAGAAGCGCTGGACTTTATTTTTGCTTTTCTTCTGCCTTCTTCTTTCTGATTATTAATAAACCATTGTGCTTGTGCTGGCTGCCAAGTTGCGTCGTCTAATTCTAGAGATTTTATGACCCTCTTTATGACCCTATTCTGATCTTCTGAGTCTAAAATAGAAAAGTTCTTTGGCAGACCAGCTTCTTCCCAATGCCTTCTCAACATTCTATGAAATAGCGAGTGAAAAGTTCCACACCACATCTGATTGAGTTGTTCGCCGAGAATATTCTCTATTCTACCTCTCATCTCTTTTGCTGCTTTATTTGTGAAAGTAACTGTCAAAAGGGACATGGGATTAAAATTGTGAACCTTGCAGAGCCATGCTACCTTGTGAGTTATGACCCTGGTCTTACCAGAACCCGCACCTGCTAGAATTAAAGAGAATTGAGACTCATCGGATACAGCTTCTCTTTGCGGCGGATTTAGATCATCCAATATATAAGATACATCCATATATTTTTATTTTAAGCTAAAGTAGATTCTTTGTATTAATAACATTTATGAAAAGTTTTGAAAATTCTTTAGAAACAATGCTTGAACAAGCTTTTTTGTCTTTCGAAAATGGAGTGGAAGACTCTAAAAGTTATTTCCATACTCCAACTGTTTGTAGTTTTGATGGAAAAGAAATATCTGCAAGAACAGTAGTGCTTAGAGAATTTGATAAAAAAAAGAGGATTTTAAGGTTCCACACTGATCAGAGATCCCCAAAAATTGCTCAAATGAAAGCAAATAATAAAGCTACCCTTCATGCATATGATCAAGAAGAAAAAATCCAGATTAAATTAAAAGGAATCATAGAAATCCATAATCAAAACTCAGTGACTGA
>CACOJO010000013.1 GCA_902627595.1 uncultured SAR86 cluster bacterium | reverse complement strand
ACAGGATAAAAACTTTCCTAATAGGAATATTTATTTTAATTGAGCTAACCTCTGTTTTCGATATATCTTTAATTTTTGAACTCCTGATCTTCTAGGGAAAAAGCTAACCAAGTTAAAGCAAAGGTAAAATACATAACTGCTAAAAATGATGAGTAAAAAATCTTAAAACTAGGAAATAAAAACGTTACGAAAATTAAACTAGGCATAAAAAATAAAGAGATAAGTCTTAATCCTGATATTGACATTCTTGATCCAATAAACACTTTGATCCATTCTCGTTTTGATTTAATGTTTTCTACAGTTTCAGGAATATATCTAGTTATTATTACAGAGCTTACTAAGGACATTAAAATGAGAATAATATTTTCAGATAAAACACCAAAAGAAAAAATAGAACCAACTCTAATTATATCGGGTGGTAAATTATCTAGAGCTTCTCCAGTTTTATATTTTATCTCACTAAATCTAGCCAAAGTGCCGTCTACAAAATCAATAAAAAGGACAAGACACATTAAAAAATAACCTAAAAAAGCAAAGTTAATATTGTCATTAGTTATACCTGTGTAAAGCAGGTAAAAAGAAGAAGATGCAATGAATATAGATGAAATTGTCAAAGCATTCGCTGAAAGACCGAAAAGGTAAAGAAAATAAGCTACTCTGAGAGAAAAGAATTTTACTAAGTTAGTGAAAAAACCAAATTCTTCTCTTGCAAACGTTGATTTATATGGAAAGGTTTCTTCTAAAAATTCTTGAAGAGAAGCCTTCTTTTCAACTCTAAAAATACCAAAAAATGAACCTAAGCCATAGCTTAAGTGAATAATAAAAAAAACAAATATTATGATAGGGAACAATAAAATATCTTTATTTTTCAATGCAATAAAAAAGCTAAAACCAACATTAAGGATTAAATATAGAAATCCAGGGAATAGATAAAAAAATATAAAATTACCTTCTGAATTATAGAAACTTTCGATTAAACTAAAAAAAGGAATTGACAAAAGATAGGTAAAAAATAGAAATGGAACGAAGTGTCTAAACTTATGAAAAGACTCTTTTCCTCTAAATTTGTTTGTGACTATTTTCCCGTTATCAAATTGTTGGAAGAACAGTTTATATAAGGTTGATCTTGAAAAATACGTAGAGTGTATGTCTGGATCTAAGATTATCTTTTTATCTGAATTTAATATTCTATGATTAAACTCTAGATCTTCATTTCTTGGCTCTTCCTCATTAAACAGACCTATCTCGTCAAATAAAGACCTTCTAAAACATCCAAAAGGAACAGTGTCTACAAATTCTCTCTTTTTTGGTTTGGAAATTCTAAATTTAGATATTCCAACTCCAAAAATACTTGATAAGCACAAAGAAACCGCTTTTGAAAAAATTGAAGATTGTGAAGGTTTCGTTTTAATAAATCCTCCTACATTTCCAATATTTTCATCAGAATTTTCTAGTACTTGAATACATTTATTTACATAATTTTTTGAATATAGCGCATGAGCATCTAATCTAACTATAAATTCTCCTGAAGATTCTTTGATGGCAAGGTTCAAGGAAATAGGAGTAATTTTTTTTGGATTATGGAGCAATATTAAATTTTTATATTTTGAAGAGATTTTTTTAACAATTTCAACTGTGTTATCTTCACTTCCTCCATCAACAACTATAATTTCCATCTTTTCAATGTCATCTGTATTACTTGCCACAGACTCAATACATTCTTCTATAAACTTTTCCTCATTCAACACAGGTATGATAATGGAAGCTTTAAATTGAAATTCTCTTTGCATTTTTAAAAAGGAGAGTTCACTGGGTCTCTATAGGATGACGACTCAATATATTTGTGCCCTAAAACAAACTTACTTATTGCATTTCTAGCAGCAGGTATTTTGCTAAGAATAAATTTCAAATGAGATGGAAGTGGGATACTGTGCTTTACTTCTAAAATTTGTAAATTGTCTTCAAAAACAGGAATAGCTCTATTAGTAATATTTAAAAGGTCAGTTTCAGAATTATAAGTGCGCAAATTTAAATCAAAAGTAATTCGAATATTTCCATACGGTAAAAAATAAGCTTCCCTGTCATATTCAACTATTAGTTTTGGCCTGTATCCTCGTGAGGTTAATTTAGCGTAGGAAATTTTAAGAAATTCGCTGTTGCTGTTTAATAATGACTCGTAATTACCTTTTAAAATCTGTTTTACATCTTTTATTGGAATTATTGAAGACGTTTTTTTTATGGCTGTCTCAACTCTTTTTTTCGACTCAAATTTAACTAAGTCTTCTTTTTGATTGTAAACACGTAATCTAAATTTCTCTCTGGATTTAATTCCATCCACTTTATCCTCAAAATCCTCTTCATTAGGAGTATCAAAATACAGACTGGTTATTGTATATTGATTATTTTCAGAATTAGCATTCTCATCAACCTTCATTATTTCTTTTAGATATGTTCTTAACTTGCTAATAACTTCAGCAGAGACATAGTATTTAAACTCTTGTCTTATAAGATTATCCTTTTGTTGCATATAATCTTCTCATTTCATCTTCTGTACTTATTTTTATAGAATTTACTTTGTTCTTTAGGTCGTTCTGAATTGATTTGTTTACATCACTTTTCTTAATGAATAAGGTTGGCGGATCATAAAATCTTTTCTTTATGAATAAGGCAAAGTCTTGTTCGTTATTTATAAAATTATTCGATAAAACATAGGCTTCCGAACCATCTTTCACAGTTATAGCGCTATTATTGTCATCAAATAAATTTTTATTTATTAAAGCTTTTGACTCTTCGCCAATACTAAGTGCCTTGTCTAGAAATCCCGAAAATTTATTCTCTGATATTTTTATCTTAGACCCGCTGAGGTCTAATCCATCTCCATTAAAGTCAACTTTGGTTTTATTATTTTTACTAATTAGAAAAATATTTTTATTTACCTCTCCAAAACAAAAGTCTAAATCGATTTGATCTGCAGAATTATTCTTAAATATCGAGTTTGAAATCAATACTTTACTATCTCTAATATTTATTCCGTCATCTGAATTACTTCCCTCGATAATCGAGTTGAATATTTTTACATTCGCATTATGTATTGAAATTTGCCCTAAATATCTTACACCTTCTAGAGAAGCCTCTGATCCTCCATTTATTTTAAGATTATCAATCAAGACATTTGCAGCTTTTTCTTTACCAAAAATTGCTAAAACTCCAAAAGATTTTCCATTATTTTTACTTACAATAGAAACAGGCAAGTCCTGAGTACCTTTTATCTCTATGTCCGATTTGACTAAAATAGATATATTTTCATCTAATAAAAAATTTGAACCTGATGAAAATATAATTTTTAGATTTTCTGGAAATACTAGATTAGTTTTTATGTTGTAATTTCCTGGAAGAACAATTAATTCTTCTTTTGTTAATGAATAATTAATATTATTTGATTTAAGCGTAGTTAAAGAGTTTTGATAATTTGCGAAAGAAAAACTATTTAAATAATTTACATATATGTCTTTCTCATCAAATGTCTCTTTAGTTATATCATTTTCTACTATAAATTTAGAATAAACATTCTTATCTTCTAGGATAAATTTAGTAGTTCTGTTTTCCGAAGCAAGCTTTTCCTCAATCCCTAGAGGCATTAATTTAAATTCTTTAAAAATTAAGCCGTTTTTATCTTGAAATTTTAATGTGGAAGATACATATGAATCGTTAAAAATAGATAAAACATCATAGAAGTTTAGGGAAGGTTTTGTTTTCTCAAAAGTTAAGAAAATTTTTCCATAATTCAAGTATTGTTCTATTGATTCAAAATTATTAATTAAATTTTTAAAAAATTCACTTTTGAAAAAATTTGCTTTTCTTAGAGAGTTTTTGCTCGCATAAAGTACATCATAATTTTCATCAAAGGTTTTTTTAGCTTTCTCAATTATAAGATCTTTTTTTTCAATTAATCTCATGAGATATGCATCTCTCAAATTTCTAAATTCATCATCTTGGGTTAAGAGATAAAAAAGATCTAAAGTTTGAGATTTTACAAAATAGCTTTCGAACCAAGAGGAGTTGAAACGTTCTAATGACTTTTCAATAGGTTTTGCTGAATCTTCGATTCTAAACAAAAATTTAAATTTGCCCCTTGTTTGATCATATAGATATTTAAAATTATCTCCGGAAACATGGTGGGCATTATTAAACAAAATGTTTAACGCAACAAACTTTGCTGTGTAATCTAAATCGATAAGTTGCTTCAAGCCATCAATATCTTTTTTTTTCACAGCCTCTAGTAATAATTTTAATGCAGCTAGATTTGTCGCATGATCTATGGAAGAACCTTTTACTTCTTTATTGTTTACTAAATTATCTGAGCTTGATAAGTGGGCTGTTCCTCCTGTATTTTCTTTTCTATCCCAATCATCGTTAGATTTGAAAAGAGAGTAATTAGTCATTCTATGAAATTTTTCGAACCACTCTTTACTATGATGTTCCACTAACATATACATACCAATATCAATATCATTAATCTTCAGAATAACCATTTTTCCAACTGGAGAGATCAAACCAAAGTCAGATGCTATTTTGTTTATGCTCATTGTTGATATGTCTAAATCGTCTTTGTAAGTGAGCAAAGAAAATCTCCTCATGTTATTTAAATAATTGCCATCTTTTTTATGCTTTATTCTAAAAGAAATTGAATTATGATTACTTAAAGGAGATATTGAGGTGCCATGAAACTTAAATCTTATTTTTTCCTTTATACCATTAACTTTAAGCTTTCCTTTTCTCCAATAATTTAATTCGTCTTTTATAAATCCTATATTTTTAAATTGTTCAATTTGTTCATTAATGTTCTTTAGATCAGAGCCGCTTAAATATAATCTAACTATTTTAGTTTCAGGTAATGAATTCCCTTGGAGATACTTTCTCAAATCAATTTCATTGTAGAAAGAGTCAGAAAAATCAACGATTTTTTGGAGTCTTGGATAATTTTTAGAAAGCTCTATAGCTTTAGAATAAAAACTATCATTAAAATAAAAAAATGAAGTTATGAAGATACAGGTGAATAGAAGGATTATTAAAATAATGAAAAAGCTAAAAAAAAATCTAATCCTTGTCATGTCTAATGCCTTAATGGATTAATTATCAAGGATGTTACTGCTATAGGCTAATAAGCTTAAATCTACAAAACCATTAAGTTCAGTTAGATTTTGAGATAAGTCATTATCTTTTTTTAATCTCGCTTCTGCAATCAATTCTACTTGGCCATCTTTTATATTTTTACTTTTTATGGTGTATTGGGAAGTATTTTGTTCTAAAGCTTCCAAAAACCTCGGTTCATCATCTGCGTTGTATTTCAAAATTACCAAATAAGCTATGGTTCCAAAAGGAAGTTTATTCAGTAGAATTATTAATATTGAAATGACTATTGTTGCTGTGAGAGAAACTTTAATATTTGCTACACCATTAGCTATTCCTACTGCAACAGCCCAAAACATATAAACTATGTCCATAGGATCTTTAATAGCTGCTCTAAATCTAACAATGGATAATGCCCCCACCATACCTAAGGATAAAACAAGGTTTCCGCTTATAACCATTATCACTGATGTGGTAACAAGACAAATTAAGATTAAAGATAAATTAAAGCTTTTTTGATATAAAACTCCTTGATAACTTGCCCTATATGTCCAAGAAATAATTGCTGCACATAACAAACTAGCTGTAAGTCCTACTAAAACATCTATAACAGTAAGATTTGCACCCGAAGTAAGATTTTGCGTGCTTGCATCTAAGATATCTCTAAAAGTTAAAGTATTAGTATTTTCCATTTTTTCAGTTTCTCATTATATCTAGATTGAGGGAGATATGTTATCAAGACTCTTTAGGGTTAAGAAGTTCCCGCGATAAAATGATGATTTTTTTAAGATAAATTAAAAAATCTCGTAAATAAAATATTAAGAAAATAAAAATCAACCAAAGCGTAATTTTATTTTCATACAATAAAATTGCGGATACCATCATAAACAATGTTGGTCTCAAAATAACTCTTTTGATTCCTTTATAAATATTTACTTTTTCAAAATAGAAATAAAGACAAAAAATGCCTACTGTATAAATGTAAAAAGTACCTATAGTTGCAATTGCAACTCCATAGATACCATATCCAAAAGAGATAGAGAAGTAATTCAAGAATGAAGCATTTAATAAGGATAGGAAAAAAATTACCAAAGTATTCATCTGCTTATTATTTGCAATTAAATAACTTTCAGGTAGAAAAGCTAAACCTTTCATAAAATAAGCAAATAAAAGCAATTGCATTACTAAAATACTTCTTTCATATTCTTCAAGAAAAGTTTCAATGAATGGCGAGATGGTAATTATTGCAATAATTAAAAGTGACGCAAGAACGAATTCTGTTAATTTAGTTTGATTGAACATTAATGAATATACTTCTTTTGAAGAGTAAAATTGTTTTAACATTTTTGGCACCAATAAAAAAATAACTGAGTTAAAAGCTGTCATGACTCCAAAAGATAAAAGATAGCCTAAATGATAAATCCCAAGCGCTTCTCTATTTGCAGAAACTAACTGATTTATCATGATTCTATCAATGGTAGTTATCATTAAAGACAATAAATTAAACAACAAAAGAGGTAACCCTACATATATCAACACTCGAACAATTTTCAGTTCCAAAACAAACTTAAAATTAGACATTTTTTTTATATAAGGTACTAAAACAGCTAAATTACCAATGATGCTAATAATAAAAATTGCGTCTAACCCAAAATCGTCGACCAGAAAATAAATGCCCAAAAATACGAAAAAAGAAGAAAAGAATTCAATCTTAACCATTTCATTTATTCGTTCATAAAGTCTTAAATAACTGAAGATGAAGCTTTTAGCTTGATATATTACGCCGAGAATTAAGATATAAATAAGATACTTAGTATTAAAGATTTGAATTTGAAAAAACCCATAATATTCAAATCCAAGAAAAGCGGCGAATAATGCTAATACAAAAATCGAATTGATTGATTGGAAAGATACAGTATTGTTTATTATTTTCTTTATATATTTTTGTTTATCTTCTTGGTCAAGATTTATTGATACTTCCTTGGTCATAGAAAAAAATATTCCCAAATTTGTATAATAAAAATACTCAAGAATAATGACCAATATCGCGTATTCTCCGAGACTGTTTGGTCCTAATGACGAAGCTATAATAATAGACCGTAAGAAATTTAATACGATTACTATGTACTTTGTAATAACAAAGAAAAAGCTTGCTTTGAAAAAATTTAAAAAATCCATGCGCCTGTGTCGAAGAATTCTGTTAGATTATTTTCTTAAGCCCTTTTTCCAGAGGAGTAAAGTCTCTATTAAGAAGAGATTTCATCCTTTCAACATCAGGCTGCCTTCTAGTCATGTCTCCTTCTTTCAATGGATCTAAATGAATTATTTTAGATTTAGAGTCTAATATTTTAATGATTGTTTCAGCTAGCTGAAGGATAGTTGTTTCTTCATCGTTCCCTATATTTATAATTTCATTGTTATAAATATTGTCTCTGAACACTTTTGTTGTAGCTTCAATATGATCATCAATATAGCAAAATGTCCTAGTTTGTAGACCTGTTCCATAAACTGTTATGTCTTTATTTTCTTTTGCGAGCTCTAAAAATTTTGAAACAACAAAATCTTTACTCTGTCTAAAACCATAAGTATTAAAAAATCTAAAAATTGTATAATCAAGATTATGTTCTTGTTTATAAGATTTACAGAAACACTCCCCCACATTTTTTATCACAGCATAAGGTAACCTTGAATTAAGTGGAGTTAGATATTCTCTCTGAGGCAATTCAACTGGCTCTCCATAAACTTCCGAAGAAGAAGAAAAAAATATTTTTTTTACTTTGGTTTCTTTTGCGAGGAAAAAAATGTTTTCTAATCCGCTCAAATCATTTAAGACTCCAATGGGATTATTTATTGTCCTGTGAACACCTACTAGAGCGGCATAATGAAAAATATATTCATAATTTCCATTCCTAATAATGGGTTCTATTTCATCAAGATTATTTACATCTGCCTTGATAAAAGTGTGATTCTCTTTTTTTGATAGGTTCTCTTTTTTGCCAGTAATAAAGTTATCTACTGAGGTAACTTCATGATTATCATCAAGGAGGGCATCGACTAAATGGCTTGGAATAAAGCCTGCTCCTCCAGTGACTAGAATGTTACTCATTAAAAAAAATCTTAAACTTTATTTTACTAGGTTTGTATTTTTTATTAAAACTTCTGCACCTTTATTAGTTAGATGATTTGAGTCATAGTAAAGAGGAATTCCATCAATTTGAGCTATACATCTATCTTTTAAATCCTGATTACAAAAAACTGAGTCCAAATTGATTTTTTCTAACAATGAGTTTTTTGTGACAGAGTTTAAAGCGTAATACGAGAAGTTTTGTCTTTTTAAAAAAACATTGAAACTGGTACTTACCTCCTCAGGAATACCTCCTTTGAAGATTTTATTAACCATATTTAATTTTGATAAATTCCAACCTACTTCGGGTAAAGGATAAATTAATTTCACCTTTATCTCTCTTTCAAAAAAGGATTTTAAAAAATTGTTTAGAGTATTTTTTTTAGACTCTCCATCCGTAGTAAAGTTAATTCCATTATGAACATAATATTCTCTATAGTTTTTAATATATTCAATTCCGCCCTCTTCATTATCGAAATTAAGTTGAGAAATTTGACTACTTACAGGAAAGAATCTGAAAGACCACCTATTAAAAAGTATTACATACTCTGGGTTTATTTTTTCTAACTCTGCAAGTAATCTAGAAAAAACTTCTTTGCATTTATTCTTTGTTGAAATATTTGCATTAACTTTCCTATAAAAACCAACAATGGGTTCACAATATGTATTTATTACCTTGATGCCTTTGATTTTTTCATTTTTTAAAGCAAGATCTAATGAGTTTGTAAGAGAGTCTGCATGCGAGTCGCCATATAAAACTATAGGATTTTTTTGTGAATTTAAATCTCCAAACTCACAAAACTCTAAATTAGCATATTCTTTAATAGGCTTAGTCCACTTACAAATTGAGTCATCAAATTTTTCAGGTTGAATTGCTTTCAACTCTTTGGGAGAAAACCTTTCTATGAGTCCATTTGAAGAAACTCCAATTATTCCTATTGAAACTATAAATGATCCGACCAATAAACTTGAAAGAAATATTTGTTTTCTTGTAAAAAAATTTTTTTTTCTAAAAGGTGTTTCGAAAAATTTCCAACTTAAAAAAGCTAATAAAAAAGAAACCAAAATTAAAATTAAATAAAATATCTTTGAAGGGGTATTGATGCTTACCAATCTTACGATAGAAAATAAAGGGTAGTGCCACAAATACAAACTGTAGGAAATTAATCCTATGAATACTAATGATTTATGGCTTAAAAATTTATAAACAAGCGTTCCTTGATTGGAAAAAACTATAAGTAAAACTGTTCCAATTACAGGTATAAGCGCTGAAAAACCAGGAAACTGAGTTGTGTAATCATAGAAAAATATTGGATAAGATATTAATAAAATCCCTATTAAAGAGAAAAGTTGATTTTTTATCTGATTATCTTCTTTTATGTATATTAAATATATTGCCGTTAGTGAACCAAATAATAGTTCCCATGCCCTAGTAATAGAAAAAAAGAAACTGTATTCTGGAACTGCATTAATTTTTAAATCATCTTCAATAAATGGAAAATTTGGATTTAAATTTGCTCCAAATTGAGATAGAAAAAAACTAAAAATCGAAATTAAGATAATAAAAAGAGTTAATGCATTTAATCCCAATTTCCAAGTAAAAATTACTAGCAAAGGAAAAAAAAGATAATACTGCTCTTCTACGGCTAAACTCCAAGTATGTAGTAAAGGTTTTTCTTCGGCAGCTGTTGCGAAGTAACCGCTTTCGCTCCAAAATTGAAAATTTGATAAAAATAAAGGAATAGAAATTAGGCTATTAGAAAATTCCTTTAATGCCAAGGGGCTCATAACTAAGAAAGCAAAAGGCATTGTGATAATCACCACTAGAAATAATGCAGGTAAGATCCTCCTTGCCCGTCTCTCGTAAAAATTTACTATAGAAAATTTATTATTTATTTTTTCTTGAAGAATGAGAGATGTTATTAAGTATCCGCTAATTACAAAAAAAATATCAACCCCAATAAACCCTCCTGAAAATAAATCAAACCCAGCATGAAACAAAATAACAGGTACAACTGCTAGAGCTCTTAAACCATCAATTTCCTTTCTATAGTCAAAGGTTTTAAAGTTATTCATCGGAAATATGAGTTTCAATAATTTTAGATATCTCGAAATTAATTTGTTCTTCTGAATTTTTACAGAAAATCTTTTCAGAAAAATCTGACTTTAATTCAGACATATAATTTCTCTTCTTTTCGGAAATATTGCTATTAAAAAAACTTAGGAAATCTTGCTTAGATTCAAAATCTCTCATAAGTTTTTTTGAAATATAATCTTCCAGTTCAAAATACCAACCTTTTTTATAAACCAGCACTTCAGAAAAAGGTATAGCTTCAACCAAAGCTGTTGAATTAGTTCCAATAACGAATTCACATTTTTTAAAATAATAATAAATGTCTATATCGTCATCTTGTATAACATATATACTGTTTGAGATTTTTTCTAAGAGAGAATAATCTTCTTTCCATGTCTGATACTCCTCGGGTCTCAACTTATAAAAAATTTTATAATCATCCAGCTCTTTATTTAAATAAAGAGCTAATTCCTGTAGGACTTTCTTTGTGGTTTTTCCATCTGAAATAAATAATATTGAGTTCTTTTCTTTTTTGACAGATTTATATTCTTTAAATTTTTTCTCAAAAAAAGGATTCCCACCTACTCTAGTTAGATAATTTTTGTTGTAAGAAGATAATCTAAAACTTCCCCACGCTAAGTAGTAGTCTGATAGATAATTTTTATAATCTTGATCAATGTATTGATTGTGGTTGTAAAGGACATAATAATTCGAGAGTAATCCGTGCTGGTAGTCTACCGTTGGTATTTTTTTATTAAAGGCAACATTAATTGAAGCATTTAAAATGCCATTATCGTTATAAATGATTATCTTTGGTTTAGAAAATTTAATTATTAATTTTACAAAGAAGGACGTATATTGATTTCGCTTAAAGATTTGAGAGTAAATATCCTTCCAATTTAAATTGAGGTCGTAATTTTTTTTTACCTTCTCGTTAAATATTTTTTCCGAGTCTTTCCACTGTGTATCGATTAAATAAAATATTTTAGAAAGCCTTGTAAAGATTTTTAATAAATAGGATATGTTTATTTTATTTATACCTTTAATTCTTAAGTCAACTGATTGAGTGTTAAGTATAGAAATTTCATAATTCTTTAAGGATTGAGTTAAATTCCATAACGAAGGATTTGTATGATCTCCATCTATTTCAACTCTCTTTGGGCTTACATTTATTATCAAAACTTCGCTCTTCTTAAAAATACCCTTAAGAGAAAATAAATCC
>CACOJO010000012.1 GCA_902627595.1 uncultured SAR86 cluster bacterium | reverse complement strand
GATACTAATAGAAGTCGGTTCAGCCACTCCAATGGCATAAGAAACTTGAATCTCACATTTATCTGCAAGACCTGAGGCAACAATATTTTTAGCCACATATCTTCCAGCATAAGCAGCAGACCGATCAACTTTAGAAGGATCTTTGCCAGAAAAAGCACCGCCACCATGTCTAGCCATGCCACCGTAAGTATCTACAATTATTTTTCTTCCCGTTAAGCCACAATCTCCGACTGGACCTCCTATCACAAAGCTTCCTGTAGGGTTTATAAAAATTCTTGTATCTTTATTAAGCCATGCATCTGGAATGATAGGCTTAATAATTTCTTCCATAACTCCTTCTTCAATAGTTTCTGCATCTATATCTGGATCATGCTGAGTAGATAAGACGATTGCCGAAACACTCGATGGATTCCCTTGATCATCATATAAAAAACTCAACTGACTTTTAGCATCCGGCCTTAGCCAATTTAATTTTCCATTTTTTCTAACTTCAGCCTGCTTTTTAACTAGTAGATGGGAATAGTGAATTGGTGCAGGCATCAAAACATCAGTCTCATTGGTTGCGTAACCAAACATCAAACCTTGATCGCCAGCACCTTGATCTAAATCGGTTCCGGTACCTTCATCGACTCCTGCGGCAATATCCAATGACTGTTGTCCAATCGCGTTAATTATCTCAACTGTGTTGCCGTTGAATCCTAAGTCATCATTGTCATAACCGATTTCATTGATTACTCCTCTGATAACTTTTTCTAAGTTGGGTTGAGCGGAGGAGGTTATTTCTCCTGCAATCACAACCAAATCTGTTTTAGCTAAAGTTTCACAAGCTACTCTGGCATTAGGATCTTCCTTTAGGTATGCATCCAAAATTGCATCGGAAATCTGATCACACATTTTGTCAGGATGACCTTCGGATACAGATTCAGAGGTGAAAGTTTTATACTCAGACATGACAATAATAAAGTCCGCAATTCTACTATGAACTGGCCTTATAATAGTAGAAAATAACATTCTAATTTCATGACTGATCAACAAAACTTAGCAAACGCTATAAGAGCTCTATCTATGGATGCAGTTCAAAGAGCAGGATGCGGACATCCTGGCATGCCTATGGGAATGGCAGATATCGCCCAAGTTTTGTGGAGTAAACATCTTAAATATAACCCCTCAAATCCTGACTGGTTTGATAGAGATAGGTTTGTTTTATCCAATGGACATGGCTCTATGCTTCTTTATTCGCTTCTTCATTTGACAGGTTATGACCTTTCCATAGATGAATTGAAAAATTTCCGTCAGCTGGGTTCAAAAACACCCGGACATCCGGAATGTGACGTGACTCCAGGAGTAGAAACAACAACCGGTCCCCTTGGACAAGGTATAGCGAATGCAGTTGGAATGGCAATGGCAGAAAAAATTCTTGCAAAGAGATTCAACAAAAAAGATTGTCCAATAATCGATCATTACACTTACGTTTTTTGCGGTGATGGCTGCTTGATGGAAGGTATTTCCCACGAGGTTTGTTCTTTAGCTGGTACACATAAACTGAATAAATTAATTGTCTTATATGATGACAATAAAATTAGCATTGATGGCAAAGTTGAAGGTTGGTTTACAGACAATACGCCAGATAGATTCAAAAGTTATGGTTGGAACGTTATAGCAGATGTCGATGGGCATGATTTTCAAAGCATAGACAAAGCCTTGGAAGATGCAAAATCATCTAATTTCCCAACACTAATTTGCTGTAAAACAGAAATCGGTAAAGGATCTCCAAATAAATCAGGTTCAGCAGATGCTCATGGCGCAGCTCTTGGCGAAGAAGAAATTAAACTCACTAGAGAAAACATCCAATGGCATTACAAGCCTTTTGAAATTCCTGATGAAATTTATGAGGCTTGGGATCACACAAAACAAGGACAAGAAAGCGAAGAAAAGTGGCAAGAGATTCTTTCGGACTTTGAAAAGAACCATCCTGAAGACTCTAGGGAGCTGCATAGATTAATCAGTGGGAACTTGCCTAGTAATTTTGAGTCTACCATAGAGAATCTAATCAACAATTTTTCTGAAGATGAAAACTCTTATGCAAGTAGAAAGTGTTCTGGAATATGTTTGGATGCTATCGGCCCTATTATGCCAGAGTTGATAGGCGGATCAGCGGATCTCTCTCCTTCAAACAATACTGAATGGAAGGGAACCTCTCACCTTACAGAAGATGGTTCAGGTAATTACTTAAATTATGGCGTTAGAGAGTTTGGTATGTCGGCAATCATGAATGGCATGATCCTACATGGGGGTATTAAACCTTATGCAGGAACCTTTCTTACTTTTCTAGATTACGCAAGAAATGCCGTAAGGATGTCCGCCTTAATGAAATTACCTGTTATTTATATATATACGCATGATTCCATTGGGGTCGGAGAGGATGGTCCAACTCATCAACCGGTGGAACATATCTCAATGCTGAGAATTACGCCTGGAATTTACACTTGGCGACCTTGCGATGGAGTAGAAACCGCTTGCGCTTGGAAATTTGCGCTGGAGTCAAAAGCTGCACCTTCAGCATTAATATTATCTAGACAATCTTTGGATGCCCAGAAAAGAGAAACAAACGACTCAATTTTTCAAGGGGGATACGAACTTGATTCAGACCAAAATCCTAAAATAACATTGGTTGCTTCAGGATCAGAAGTAGGCTTAGCCATGAAAGTAAGAGATCAGCTTAATGAACAAAAAATTGAATCAAGAGTTGTCTCAATGCCATGTACTGAAATATTTGATGAACAATCTCCAGAATATCAAAAAGAAACTTTAGGCGACTTACCAAAAATTTTCATAGAAGCAGGGCAAAGCGATTTTTGGAAGAAGTATTGTGAAGGAGATGATCAAGTTATCGGTATCGACAAATTTGGTGAATCCGCTCCAATAGATGATTTGATGAACCACTTTGGTTTTACAGTTGAAAATATAATCGAACAAATTAACAAAACAATTTAAGTGGATTTAACAAATTCAAAAATATCCTCTTTTGATTTTGCAGGAAAAAGAGTTCTGTTGAGAGTAGACTTCAATATTCCAATCAAAGACGAAGAAGTTCTTAACGATGAAAGAATGGTAAGAGCTTTGCCAACCATTGAACACTTATTAGAAAAAGCTAAATCTCTAAGGATCATAACGCATCGTGGAAGACCCCAAGAAACAGGAGAAGTTCAGCCTGAATTTTCGATTAAACCAATAGCAGAAAGACTCTCTCAATTATTAGATATTCCTGTTCCAATAGCTGATTCCTTAGAAGGTTTAGAGCAAGACAAAAAAATTATCATGTTGGAAAACATAAGATTTTTTCAAGGAGAAAAAGAAAACTCTGAAAATCTTTCAAAAACATTAGGTAATTATGGAGATGTTTACATCATGGACGCTTTTGGCACTGCTCATCGTAAGCAAGCATCAACCTTTGGAGTAATTGATTCGGTAGCTGAAGCAGGTGTTGGCTTTTTGGTTGAAGATGAACTGGAAGCCTTGAAAAAGATTTTGGTGACTCCAAAAAAACCTTTGATTGGGATTATTGGCGGATCAAAGATCTCAACCAAAATTAACGTCATTGATTCGCTAACTTCTTATGTAGACAAATTAATCATAGGCGGCGCTCTGGCAAATACCTGCTACATGGCTATGGGAAAAAATATTGGACAATCCTTATTTGAAGAAGATTATTTAGATGTTGCAGAAAAATTAGCTGGCAATGAAAAGATAGTTTTACCAGAAAATGTAGTAGTTTTAGATACGTCTAACGACTCAGTTTTGGAAAAGCATATTGATGATATAGCCAGTCACGAAGCTATTTGTGATGTGGGTAAAAAATCTTTGGAGTATTTTAAAAAACACATTAATTCCGCTAAAACTGTTTTTTGGAATGGTCCTTTGGGTAAATTTGAGGACTCAAGATTTTCTGAGGGTACTTCTGAGGTAGCAAAAATTATGTCTGAGTCTAAAGCCTATAGTATTATTGGCGGGGGAGAGACCATTACCTCTTTTGCAAATATTAATTTAATGGATTCTGTAGATTACGCCTCAACTGCGGGAGGAGCTTTTTTAGAATATATAGAGAATAATTCATTACCTTGCATAGATAAGATAATAAATAAAAATAAAGGATAGAAATATGAAATCACTGGAAGAAATTGCAACCTATATTGTTTCTGATGGAAAGGGCATATTAGCTGCTGATGAGAGTACCCCGACAATCGGGAAAAGATTTGCAACAATAAATGCTGAGTCCACGGAAAACTCCAGAAGGGATTATCGTGAAATGCTTTTTCGAGCTGATGGAATGAAAAATAATATTGGCGGGGTTATTTTATTTGATGAGACATTGAGACAAAACGCAAAAGACGGCACTCCTTTAAGAGAAGTAATTTCCGAACAGGGCGCATTGCCGGGTATTAAGGTAGACAAGGGAATCAGCCCACTTGACTCCTCACCTGAAGAAAATATCACTGGGGGCTTAGATGGACTTAATGAGAGATGTGCTGAGTATTTTGATCTTGGTGCTAAATTTACCAAATGGCGTGCGGTTATAAAAATTGCCGACGGCTTGCCTTCTCAAGAGGCTATCAAAGCAAACATGGATGCTCTTGCCGATTATGCAAAAATAGTTCAGGAAAACAACATGGTTCCAATTGTTGAGCCCGAAGTTTTGATGGATGGTAGCCATTCCATAAAATCTTGTGAAGATGCAACAAAAAGATGTTTGAGCACTCTATTTGAATCTTTGGCAAAAAAAAGCGTTTTGGTGGAAGGAACCATTTTGAAACCTAATATGGTGGTATCAGGAAATGAATGTTCGGAGCAAGCTGGAATCCAACAGGTTGCAGAAATGACACTCAATTGTTTGCTAGAAAATGTGCCTAGGAATCTACCAGGAATTACATTTCTTTCTGGAGGACAATCCGATATTAATGCCACAGCTCATTTAGATGCCATGAATAAAATTGGCGGTAATCCATGGAAGCTCAGTTTTTCTTATGGTCGTGCTTTGCAACAAGCTGCCCTTAAAACTTGGGGCGGTAAGCAAGATAATGAGCAAGCCGCACAAGAGGCATTCAGCCACAGAGCTAAAATGAATATGTTGGCAGCAAAAGGAGAGTGGTTAGAAAACTTAGAGGGATAGTTTTTTATTTTTTTATAAAAAGCCTACTAGCTACAAGTCCCACTTCATAGAGCAGCCAGACAGGAAGGGCTAAAAGCGTTTGTGAAAAAATGTCGGGAGGTGTAAGAAACATGCCTACTACAAAACATCCTATGATCACATAAGGTCTGGCACGAGAAAGTTGTTGAGCATTCGTCACTCCTGACCAAACAATCAGCATCAAAACAATTGGCACCTCAAAAGCAAAGCCAAAGACAAAAAGAATTCTGACAACAAAGTCAATGTATTCATTGATGTCGGTCATGACTAAAACTTCTGAAGGAGAGGCTTGAACAAAAAAAGTGAAAACCAGAGGAAAAATTACAAAAAAAGCAAAACAAATGCCTGCAAGGAACAAAACTATGCTGGAGGACAAAACTGTAAAAAAACCTATTTTTTCTTCTTTATATAACCCTGGCGCAATGAAGTTCCATAATTCAAAAAGTAAATATGGAATTGCTACAAATGTAGCGACATAAAAAGTAAGCCTTAATGGAGTCAAAAAAGGTGATACTACGCCAGTTGCAATCATTGAAGAATTAGCAGGCAAGATTTCTGTTAAGGGATTAGCAAATATGAGAAAGATTTCATTTCTAAAAAAAACCAAAACAAAAAAAATTAAAGCAATTGCGCCAAGGCTTCTCAAAAGAACATTTCGCAGGGAGTTTAAATGTTCAAGATAACTTTTTTCAGTCATCTTTATTTTCTTTGTTATTTTCGAAGTCTTCTGAATATATTTCTTGTTTTATCTCTTGTGAGATAGAAGAGCTTTTTGAGCGAAGTAACTTCACATATTCTTCTAATTTTGTGAGAAATCCAGGTAATCTTTTAGGACCTAAAATAAGTAAAGCAATGACTCCTATTAATAAGATTTCAAAGAATCCTATGTCGAACATTTAATCTTCTTTTTTGTCGTCTAAACTTTTATCTTCTTCCTTGACAGCTTTTTTAAATCCTTTCACAAAAGAACCCAAATCTCCGCCAAGATTTCTAATTCTTTTAGTACCAAAAATCAAAACAATAATTGCAAGAATGATTAGCAATTGCCAAATACTTATTCCACCAAAACCCATTTATTTTTTCCTTCCTTTTTTTTCTTTTATTCCAGAAAGACCCTCTCTGCTTTCAAGTTCCTTTAAAACTTCAGTTGGATCTATTCCATTATTTGTCAATAGTACCATGACGTGAAACCATAAATCTGCTGCTTCATGAATAACCTTATTTTTCTCCAGATCTTCAGTTATTTCGGCAATTAGCTCATCAGTCTCTTCAGTTATTTTCTGTAC
Source organism: uncultured SAR86 cluster bacterium (assembly GCA_902627595.1). Taxonomy (GTDB): domain Bacteria; phylum Pseudomonadota; class Gammaproteobacteria; order Magnimaribacterales; family AG-339-G14; genus MEDG-81. Next base: position 7,163 of record CACOJO010000012.1, on the reverse strand, counting down.
GATTTTTTCATTTCCCTTGGCATATAAACTTGCCACATAAGATGAAGAAGGATCAGCATTTTTACGCTCCTTTAGTAAGACACTCAATCTTTCAACGATGTTTTTCATTGGCTAACTATTATGACAATTAAAAGCAATACGGTAATCCCTATGTATATAAATTTATTATTATTTTTTGATAGCTTGATCTCTTTTTTTAAGTTTTTTATTTCCGAGTTGTACTCTTCTAACCTAGATAAGTTGTTTAATATGATTTCAATTTTTTCAGGAAGTTCGTAAGCTTTTTCCGCCAAAGCAAAGGAATCATTTTTAAATCTTTCAAACATTGCCTTGGGACTGTATTTTTTTGCAACCCAAGATTGAATAAAAGGTTTGGCCGTTGTCCATAAATCTAATTCTGGATAAATTTGCCTGCCTAATCCCTCAATGTTAATCAAAGTTTTGTTAAGCAATAACAATGAAGTCGGAAGGGATAAATCAAATTTTCTCGTAGCGTCGAATAAATAGAGCAACATTTCTCCAAATTTAATTTCATCAAACGGTTTTTCAAAAATTGGATCCAAAACCGTTCTTATCACAACTTCTAGCTCAACTTCTTTTGTATCTTCGCCAACCCAACCGGCGTTTATCATGGTCTTGGCAACTCCAGAATAATTTTTATTGAACATTTCTGAAAGCATCTTGCCGATGATGAGTTGTTCTTTCTCAGTTAAGGAACCGCAAATTGCGTAATCAACGGCAACATAGGTAGGATTTTCAGGGTTGGAATTGTTAACAAAAATATTTCCTGGATGCATATCAGCATGGAAAAAATTGTCGTCAAAAAGCTGTTTGAAGAAAATCTTTACACCTGTTTCGGCTAGGACTTTTAAATTAATGTTTTCTTTTTTTAGTACTTCTATGTCTGTTACAGGTATTCCTGAAATTTTTTCCATGGTCATGACGTTTTTTGAGGAAAAATTCTCATAAACTTCTGGAATGTATAAAAGAGAATTTTCTTTGAAAAAGTTTTTTGTTTGGATAGCATTCGCCGCTTCTTTTTTTAGATCGGTTTCAGCGGTAATAACCAATTCATACTCTCTTATCAAATCCAGCAGCTTTAATCTTCGAGCATCAGAGAGGATTAATTCGGCTAAACCGCCTAGAAATTTTATTGAGTTTACGTCAGCTGAAATTCTCTTGTCCAATCCAGGTCGAACAATTTTTACAACCACCGATTTACCGTCTTTCAAAATTGCTTCATGTACTTGAGCAATAGAAGCTGCTGCGAGGGGCTCTTCACTGAAGGAGTCAAAAATTTGGTCTATAGGACTTTCTAAATCATGCTCTACTGTTTTGATAGCCTCTTTTGTTGAAAAAGGTTTTAAGTTATTTTGAAATCTTTTTAAAACACTAGCTTGTTTTTCTCCTACAAGATCTGGTCTGGTTGATAAGAGCTGACCAAATTTTATAAATAGCGGACCCATCTCTTCTAATGCATCACTTAATCGATGCTCTATTTCTTTTTGCTTTCTAAAAAAGATTTTTGGAAAAAAAAATAAAAAAGATAAAAGAACTTTATTTGCTAAAGGATCGAATAGCTCATCCAATCTATATTTACAAAAAATATAAGAGATGCGCATCAGACTGAAAATAGCCATTTTACTTTTCCGCAATATGAAGAGTTACTATGCCTGCCGTCATGATGTGATAGGAAACATTTTTAAAATCTACAGACTCAAGCATTTCTTTAAATTCTTCTTGCGATGGGTGCGTCCTTATTGATTCTGCAAGATATTGATAACTTTCCTCATCTTGAGCAAAAAATTTTCCAAGTTTAGGTAAAATCTTGAATGAATAGAAATCGTATAAGTCAGATATGAAAGGGGTTTCAGGCTTTGAAAATTCCAAGACTAAAAGTCTACCGCCCGGTTTTAAACATCTATAAAAATTTTTTAAAGCTTCGAGCTTGTTCGTTACATTTCTAATTCCAAAACCTATGGTTATGCAGTCGAATCTATTATCGGAAAAAGGGAGGTTTTCAGCATCAGCAACAGCAGTTTTTATATTCAGTTTATTTTTATCAAGACTTCTTGATTTGCCTAGCTTTAACATTTTCTCGTTGATATCACTGAGGATTATCTCACCTGAATCTCCAACCAAATCTGACATTAAAATAGACAAGTCTCCTGTTCCACCGGCGACATCTAAAACAGAATCTCCTTGTTTTAAATTAGAGAGCTCGATTGTACCTCGCTTCCATAAGCGATGAATTCCTAAAGACATAAGGTCGTTCATAAGATCGTAATTTTCAGCTACAGAGTCGAAAACACCCTTTACCATTTCTGGCTTTTCTCTTTTATCTACACTCTTAAAACCAAAGTTGGTTTCGTTATTCTCGTTTTTACTCATTTCTTTGGAATCTGTTAGTATTGTAGTTTATTCATATGGAAAACAAATTAATTTGGTTAGACCTAGAAATGACTGGTCTAGAACCACAATCCGAAAGAATTATAGAGATTTTCTCCGCTATTACTAATGAAGATTTGACGGAAGTAATTGAAGGACCGAATATCGTAATATCACAACCAACAGAATATTTGGACAATATGGATGATTGGAATCAAGACCATCATTCCAGATCGGGTTTATTAGAGGAGGTTAAAAAGAGTGAGATTTCTCAAGAGGATGCAGAGTTAAGGACTTTGAATTTTATAAAAGAACATGTAGGCAAAAATAAATCACCGCTTTGTGGAAATACAATTCATCACGACAGAAAATTTTTAACCTTATACATGCCTCAACTTGAAGAATACTTTCACTACAGAAATATAGACGTAAGCTCTTTCAAAGAAGTTGCAAAAAGATGGCGACCGGAAGTCACTATGAAACAAGAAAAGCAAGTAGCGCATCGTGCTAGAGCAGATGTTTTTGAGTCTATAAATGAATTGCGGTTTTACCGAGATGAATTTTTTGCAAAAAGATAACTTTTTTACTGTTTCTTTCTCTTTTTTCTTTATAATTGCCATCCGTTTTAAGATATGAAGAAAGTCTTTATAAAAACTCATGGCTGTCAGATGAATGAATACGATTCAGCCAAAATGCTAGAGCTTCTTGGCGAGAAAAGTGATTTTCAAACTACAGAGAATGAAGCAGATGCAGATTTATTAATCTTAAATACTTGCTCAATCAGAGAAAAGGCCCAAGAAAGAGTTTTCCACCAAGTTGGTCGCTGGAAAGTTCTTAAAGAAAATAAGCCAAATTTAAAGATTGCTGTTGGTGGATGTGTTGCAAGCCAGGAAGGCGAGGCTATTTCGAAAAGAGCTCCTTCAGTAGACATTGTCTTTGGTCCGCAAACTTTGCATAAACTCCCAGATTTATATGAAGAATCTTCACAAGACGGAAAAAGAAAGCTTGATATTTCCTTTCCAAAAATAGAAAAGTTCGATCATTTTCCTGAGCCTAAAGCTGAAGGACCTTCAGCTTTTGTTTCTGTAATGGAAGGATGCAATAAATATTGCTCTTTTTGTGTAGTCCCGCATACCAGAGGGCATGAGGTCAGTAGACCATTTGATGATATTTTGCAAGAAGTAAAATCATTAGCGGATCAAGGAGTAAGAGAGATAAATTTTTTAGGACAAAATGTAAATAATTTCAAAGGCGAAAAAGATGGAGAAAAATCTTCTTTAGCAGAATTGATTAGAAATGCTGCCAAGATCAACAATATTGATCGCCTTAGATTTACTACTAGTCATCCGTTTGAATTCAAAGATGATCTTGTAGAACTTTATCTTGATGTACCTGAGTTGGTCAGTCATGTTCATTTACCTGTTCAAAGTGGATCAGACAGGATCTTGAAGTTAATGAGAAGAAGATATACTCGGGAAAGTTATTTGGATTTAGTGGATCGTATAAGAGCAAATCGTCCAGACATAAGTTTTTCTTCAGATTTTATAGTTGGTTTTCCGGGCGAGACCAAAGATGACTTTAAAGATACTTTAGATGTCATCGATAGTGTTAAGTTCGATGAATCGTTTAGCTTTATATACAGCCCAAGACCTAATACACCAGCAGCTAAAATGGATGACGATGTCAGTCTGGATGAAAAAAAAGAGAGATTAAATATCCTCCAAAATAAGTTAAATAACTATTCCAGTCAGATTAGTCGCAAAATGGTTGGCACCACAGAAAAATGTTTAGTCACAGACATTTCAAAGAGGAATCCAGGAGAATTCCAAGCCAGAACCGAAAATAATCGTGTTGTTAATTTTTCCTTAGCTAAAAACATCATTGGAAGTTTCGTTGATTTAGAAATTGTTGAGGCAAAACCAAACTCTCTTAGAGGAAACTTTGCTGGAGGCATAATTAATTAATTTATGTCTGAATTGAAATTCAAACTTGAATCGGACGATTCAAAAAAACTGTCAATAATTTGTGGTCCAGTTAACTCTAACTTATCAAAAATAGAGGACTCACTTTCAATTAAAATCAAAAATAGAGGTAGCGTGTTTTCTCTTTCCGGTGATGATCAAAGCATTACAAAAGGTCGACTCGTTATTGAAGAACTTTTCAGTTTTGCCGATCAGTCAAAGCATATTTCTCCAAAAGAAATCCATTTTTTCATTTCCAAGGCTTTGAATCAGCCAAATGAAACAAAAAATTTTAAATTGGAGTCAAAAAGCGCTTTTTCTTTGAGAACACCAAAATTAGAGGTCATTCCAAGAAATCAATCTCAAGAAGATTTCATCAATTCTATTTCTTCACATGATATTTCTTTTGGCATAGGACCAGCAGGTACCGGAAAAACTTATTTGGCTGTTGCGGTTGCCGTAAATTTATTTATTCAGAAAAAAATTAATAAAATTATTTTAACTAGGCCTTTGGTAGAGGCGGGGGAGAGACTTGGATTCCTGCCAGGTGATTTAGCTCAAAAAGTAGATCCATATTTGCAGCCACTCTATGATGCTTTAAATGAAATGTTAGGCTTTGAAACCGTTAACAAATTTATAGAAAGAGGCAACATCGAACTGGCTCCTTTGGCTTATATGAGAGGAAGAACCTTAAACGACGCTTTTTTGATTTTAGACGAAGCTCAAAATTGTACTTCCATGCAAATGAAGATGTTTTTAACAAGATTAGGCTTCAATTCCAAAGCAGTCGTAACTGGAGATGTTACTCAGATAGACCTGCCAACCAAAAAAATGTCAGGTCTGGCAGATGCCGTAAAGATTTTAGAAGGACAAAAAGGAATCTCTTTTTTTCATTTCGCCTCCAAAGATGTAGTCAGACATAATCTAGTACAAAGCATCATCGAAGCTTACGAAAAGAATTTAAAAAATAATGAAGATTGAGCTAATTAACGATCACTACAAAAAAATTCCTGAGCCTTTTAAGAAAAAGGAAATAAAAAAACTCATCGATGCAGTCTTAAAAAAAATTGGTTCTGAAGAACTTGAAAATGTCCAAATCAATATCAAATACACTTCAGAAGAAGAAATAAAGATGTTGAACGAGACGTTTTACAACAAAAAAGGTGTGACAAACGTTTTGGCCTTTAACAACAATCAAGAAAACCCTGAAAGCAAAGAAAGGTTAATTGGCGAGATTGCTATATGTATCAGTCAAATTGAAAAAGAAGCAAAGATATATAAAAAAGCTATTGAGACAAGACTAAAACATATGATTGTTCATGGTGTTTTGCATCTTTTTGGCTTTGATCACCAAAAAAAAGACCAACAAAAAGAGATGGAACAAGTAGAAAATGATATCATCAAAGGCTGTCTTGGCGAGAGACCTTATTAAGTAATGAAAGAAGAACCTCCAAGTATAAGTGTCCAACCTGAAAAGTTGGGCTTAATACAGCGCATTAAAAGCTTTTTTAGGGATTTCCATATAAAGATTTCCTTCAAACCATCTAACCAAGAAGAGTTAACCTCTGTTTTAAGGGACGCAGAGGAAAACAACCTTATTGATAAAGGAGTTTTGGATATGATGGAAGAAACCATTGATTTTTCCTCTACCCCAGTAAAAGAAGTGATGGTACCAAAAATCCAAGTTATATCTATCAAAGAAACCGAAGGTTTGGCTGAATTCTTGCCTCGAATTTTAGAATCAGCTCACTCAAGGTTTCCGGTTTTTGATGAGCCTCAAGAAAAAATAAAAGGTATTTTGCTTGCAAAAGATTTATTGAAATTTGGACCCGGTCTATTAGGACAAGACGAGAATTTAAATTTTGATTTATCTCAGATTTTAAGACCGATTAATTTCATTCCTGAAAGTAAAAAAATCAACATTCTCTTAGAGGAATTTAAAACAAACCGAAGTCACATGGCTGCAGTTGTTGATGAGTTTGGTGAGATCAGTGGCATTGTTACCATTGAAGATGTTCTAGAAGAAATTGTTGGAGAAATTATTGACGAAACTGATATCAGCGGATCAGAAGATATTATTCAATTAACTGAAAATGAATTTAATGTGTCAGCCTTAACCGAGATTGAAACTTTCAACGATCGCTTTTCTTCAAGTTTTGAAGCAACAGACTTTGATACTATCGGTGGAATTGTCCTAAATGCTTTTGGGAAAATTCCTTTGGTTAATGACACAATTGAAATACAAAATTTTCAGTTCACTGTGTTAGCAGCAAATAAAAGACAAATTTTAAAATTGAGAATTAAGGTTTTAGAAACTGATCCCGAAAAACTTAATTAAAATTTTCCTTAAGGATTTTCTTTAGCTCTGTCCCAAGCAATTCAACATCTTTAATGCCTCCATAATTAGGCCTTATGACCATAGCTATTTCTCTATGAGGGCCTGACTCATTGAGATGTAAATTTTTTAGGTCAGGATTACCCGCCATCAACTGACTAATAGCCATTTTTGGTACCAGGGTACTACCCATTCCGCTTTTTACAAACTGGACTAATGTATTTAAGGAAGAGGCTTTGAAAGAAATATTACTTGATTGTTTTGTCATTTTGCATGCAGAAAGTATGTGATCTTTTAGACAATGTCCTTCTTCAAGTAACAGCAATTCAGATCGATCTAGTTTATTGGCTTTTATTTCTTTTAACTTAGAACGAGCATCATCTTTTTTTGTAATCCAATAAAAATCTTCTGCCCAAATTTTTATAGGTATCAAACCTTGAAGCTTGTAGGGTAATGCAAGAATGGCCATATCCAAATCT
>CACOJO010000011.1 GCA_902627595.1 uncultured SAR86 cluster bacterium | reverse complement strand
ATTTCCTATTTATAAAGATAATTTTGTTTCATTGCAAAAAAACAAAATTAATAATCTGTATGTTGATAAGGGATTAGAAATAGCTTATCTAGTTAAAAAAACAATCGACGACCATAAATTAAAGATTGAAAATAGGAAAGAATTTTTAGAAACCATTCTATGGGGTATTAACAGATATAACGGAATTAATAATAAATATTTGGGTCTTACAGCTAATTATTCTTTTATAGGAAATGTAAATATCGAGCCAAGTCATTTTACTTATAGATTAGTTCCATCATCTAAAGATTTTTCTGAATACAGCAATCTTCTCACTAGCAGATTATCTGAAAATGAGAGGAGAACTATAAGAGAAGTGAGAGATGATGAGAAAGTATTTGAAAAAAAAGAAAATTTTGATGACTCTGCTGAAAATGAATATTATAAGCTCTTCCATAATGTTCAACTTAAAACAAACCTTAAAACTCGAGATTTATTAAGTACCTTTGATGGTATGGCCGAAACGGATAATGAAATTGATGAAGAGTTTGATGGATTTGCTCAAGTTATTGAAGAAAGTTATAAAAATAATCTTCTAATTTCAGACATAAATTATGTGTATTTTGATATTTTAAATATATCTAGAATTTCAATAGAAGACAAAAATTGGTCTGTAGAATTCTACTTAGATTTAATCACTAAGCATGATCAAGGAATAGAAATCTTACAGTTTGATAATCTCTCTAAAAAAGATTCCCTATTTGAAACGAGCCTCATTTCTAAAGAGGAGGATATAGAAAATCAAGATTTGATTAATTTTAGATATAGAATTTCTGCTAACTTTGATTTTGATGCAGTACCAAATAATTATCCTTTTGACGAACAATATTTATCAATATCTTATAGCTCATCAAACACTGAGAAATTTGGAAGCATACATCCAGTCCCTGTAAGAAAAATTGATAATAATTTTATGCTAGAAGGATGGGATCTTTTAACTTCAAATGCAGGGATTTCTAGAACAATAGACAAAAAGTCAGTGGGCTCGAGTTTGCTGGAAAATGCAAATGTAAAAGAAGTAGCAAAAATCGGTTGGAAAATTAAACGCGGTAGCTCAATGACGCTCTTTAAAATTCTCTTACCTTTATCATTTTTATTAGCTCTTACTTATTATTCGATATTTGTTCCTTTGGATGAGTTAGGAGATTCAATATCCATACTGACAACAGTTTTCTTAGCTAGTATAGCTTTATATTTCTCCACAGAAAGACCACAACCTCTAAGCATGACAATAGTTGATCTTATCTTTGCATCGTTCTATTCAATGACTGGAATAACTATCATTTTTACTATTCTTGTTCATTTATTTAATCCTTTAGCGCTATTCCTACTTACCCCTTTAAAAGTTCTTTTGCCTTTGAGTTTTATTGGGTTAGGTATATTTATTTACAGGAGAATTAAATCTAAAAGATTTTCACCCTCACTAACATCTGATTAAATTTTTATTTTTTCCAGCCAAGGGGAATGAGTTCTTCTTCAACAAAATCTCCTGGTATTTTTTCGATTGTTGTCCCAAAAGTATCGTTCCATCTATTTAAAAAGCCAAAAAGAGATATCACGGAAACAATCGCTGTTATCTGAGCCGGATTAAAAAATTTCTTTAAGTCATCAAAATGATTTTTATTTACCTGATTGGGAACTTTGCCTGATGCAAAAGCAAGGCTAAGAACACTTTTTTCTTTTTCGGAAAAATGAACGCTATTTTCATAATCTAATATTTTAGAAATTTTTTCTACCGATACTCCTGTACGTTCTGCACCATGAGAAGTATGCGATTGGCAATATTTACAACCTGAACTCAAGCTTGAAGCAAGAGCAATAAGCTGCTTAGTCTGATTATCAATTTCATCAGACGCAAACACTGCATTTGTTAAGCCAGAAAAGGCATTTAATAAAACAGGATTTTCAGCCATTAAAAGATACGAATGGGGAAGATATCCCATATAACTTTCGATGAAGTTAAACATTTCCTGATGCTCAGGAAAATCCTCTCTTTTTTTTACTTTGACGTAAGCAATAGACATTAGTTGCCAGATACTTTTCGATCTATTCCTTCCCAATAAGGATCCCGCAATTCTCTTCTGAGTATTTTTCCTGATGGATTACGTGGTAATTCTTTAATGAATTCGATGGTTTTTGGACATTTATAGGCTGCAATTTGAGTTCTGGTATAACTAATGATTTCATCTTCAGATAAAGAAAAGTTTTCGCCAACAACGACAAAACCTTTTACTGACTCACCCCACTTATCATCCGGTACACCAACAACGGCAGCATCTAAAATATGATCGTGACTCATCAAAGCATTTTCTACTTCTGCTGGGTATATATTTTCTCCGCCAGAAACGATCATATCTTTAACTCTGTCGTGAATGAATAGATATCCCTCTGCATCAAAATAACCCGCATCTCCAGAATAAAACCAACCATCTACAATTGACTCTTTTGTTGCGTCTGGTTTATTCCAATAACCTTTCATATTCAAGTCTGACTTAGAAATAACCTCGCCAATCTCTCCTGTTTTTAAATCATTACCATCTTCATCTACTACTTTTAGCTCTACGCCTTTTAGCGCTTTACCACAAGATCTTAATTTTCCTCTTTTCGGATCGTGATCCTCAGGCATCATAATTGTTATTGCTCCTGTTGTTTCTGTTAAACCATAAACTTGAAATAAATCACACTGCATAATTTCTTTAGCTTTTATTATGGTGTCATCTGCAATTGGCGATGCACCATAAAGAACAAAATTTAAAGAAGAAAAATCTGTAGTAACAGCATTAGGATGACTGATCAAAAATAAAATCACTGCAGGAACAAAAAGAGTTGATCTAATTTTTTCTTGTTCAATTAGCTCTAAAATTAAACCAGGATCAATATCTGCAATAATTATATTCCTACAACCAAATATATAACCCCAAATACCCCAATTCGTACCGGCAACATGATAACCAGGCATACAAACTAAGTTTGTTGTACCTTCTTCAAACGGAACAATTCCATCTATTGATTCATTAGCTGCTGCGAAATTTCTATTGGTTAGTTGTACACCTTTGGGATGACCTGTAGTTCCGGAGGTGTATAACTGAAGAATATCATCTTCATCAGAAGATTTGAGGCCAGTTTTAGTAGAACTTTGAGAATTTCGCCAAGACAAATAATCTTCATATTCAGTATGCTCTCCATCAACAGCAATAACTTTTTTAATATTTGGAGAGTCTTTAAGAATTTCATCAATAATCGGATAAAACTCTTTTCCAACAAAAAGAACTTCACTTTTTGAGTCATTCAAAACGTAACTAACCTCAGGAGGTGCTAATCTCCAATTTACACCTACAGCTACTGTATTGGATTTCAGAGTGCCAATTAAAAATTCAAAAAAGTAATCAGAATTTTTTCCGTAGTAGGCAATCCTTGAATCAGGTTTGCATCCAAGTTTGACTAAGCCATTTGCTATTTGATTTGAATATATATCCAATTCTTCATAGGTGGTTTCACGGTCTAGAAATTTATGCGCAATGGATTTAGGAGTTTTTTCAAAGCGCCACTCAAACAATTCTTGTACTGTTTTATTTTCAGGAATTTTCATTTTTATACTTGTGTTATTTGTAAATTTGATTTCTATGAATAAGTTAAGTTTGACAGAAAATTAGTTTGATAGTAACGAAAAATTTTTAAAAATTGAAGGTCCAATTTCCCTATGGTTTTATAGTATTAGCTAAATCACATATATATGGGGAGGTACCTTATGGATAAAGCGTTCGATATGATTAGAGACTTAGTTTCTGGGCTTACTGGGATCTTAGTTGGTGTAATCGGTCTTGGTGTTGTTGCCGGTATTGTTTTTGATAACAATGCATGGTTTTTCGGCGGAGTACTTGGCAATCTTTTGGGAGTTATTCAACAATTGGGTGACGCAGGGATTGTTGGCTTGCTAGCTGCGGCACTGCTTTATAAATTACTTAAGTAATTTTTAGCTTTGAGCCGGGGTTTTACTCCGGCTCAACTTATTAGTAAAGAATAATGGAAATCTTTAAATTTAAAAAAATTAGAAAATTCTTATACAAGTCTACTGAAGTTCTCGGTCTCTTTATTGCGATATCGCTTTTAATTGGGTTGATATTTGGTCCTGAAACTCCCGTCTTTGGAAATGTTTTAATAAATTTTTCTGAAGTAATGAACTTGTTCGGCGAAAATGGTCTATTAGCACTTGCGTCTTTGATAATTATCTTTGCTATTTTGAAAAAATAATAAAATTTTTTAAATATTTTTTCCCTAGATATAGACCTACGTCAAAGTATTCTTTATCTATACTTATTTTTGTCGAAAAATGTTTCTAATGAGGAAACTAATCTTGTTACTGTGTTTGTAATAAAAAAACTAAATTTATCTTGCAGGCTTTGTTTCGTAATATAAGAAATTTCAAAGATTTCATGTTTCTTTGAAAGATTTAATAAGTATTGGTCGCTAGTAGATATTTCATCGACCAATCCGACCTCTAGAGCCTTAACACCCTCCCAGGTTTCACCCGTAGCGATTTTCTTCATATCTAAGTTTGGTCTAAATTTCTTGATATGATCTTTAAAAAGAATGTGAATGTCTTCAAGATGTTCTTTGAATTTTTTTCTGCCGGCTGGCGTTGTTTCTCCAAACATAGTGATGGTACGTTTATACTCACCAGCAGTATGGAGTTCATAATCAACATTATTTTTTTTAAGGACTTTATGAAAATTTGGAATAGCCGCAACAACTCCTATTGACCCAATGATTGCAAAAGGAGATGAAACAATTTTATTACAGACACATGCCATCATGTATCCACCTGAAGCAGCAACTTTGTCGACACAGGCAGTAACTTTTATGCCTGCATCTCTAAGTCTTTGTAATTGAGCTGCACATAATCCGTAACCAATGACTGTTCCACCTGGACTTTCTAGTCTTAAAACAAGCTCTTGGCATTTAGTATCACTTTTGAGGATGGCAGTTATTTCTTCTTTAAGATTTTCTACACTTGAGGCTTCTATGTCTCCGTTGAAATTCAATACATAAACTGGTTTTGGAATAGATTGATTTTTTTTGGCTTTTAATTCTTTCTTTTTTTCTTTAATTAGTTTTTTTCTTTCGTTTTTATTAAGTGTAATTGACTTTACTGCACTTGCCATATTGTCTAATTTATTAGATAAATTTGTGATTTTCAGAGTACCTGCAGCTGCGGATTCTTTGCCTTTCGATGAAAAGAAGATCATAAAAGGCAGAGCAATAATTACTATCAAACTAATTGATTTTAATAAAAAAGAGCCGTAATCGATAAAAAATTCCATAAGGCAGAGGAGTTTATCAGGATAATTATAATTATCTAGAAAGATTCAATTCTTTTGTTCCATCCATATAATCAATCAAAACATCAGGAACTATTATCGATCCCTTCTCAGTTTGATAATTTTCTAAGATAGCTGCTAAAGTTCTACCTACTGCAAGTCCAGATCCGTTTAACGTATGACATAGAATATTATTTTTAGATTGCTTGATTCTAATTTTCATACGTCTACTTTGAAAATCTCCAAAATTTGAACATGATGAGATTTCACGATAGGTTTTTTGACTTGGAAACCATACTTCTAGGTCATATGTTTTCGATGATGCAAAACCGGTATCGCCACTACACAAAATTACTTTTCGATAAGGCAAATTTAAATTTATTAAAATTCTTTCTGCGTCAGCGGTCAAGTTTTCTAATTCATCATCAGAGTCTTCAGGATGTACAAACTTAACCAACTCTACTTTATCAAATTGATGTTGACGAATAATTCCTTTCGTATCTTTACCGTAACTTCCAGCTTCGCTTCTAAAACAAGGCGTATGTGCTACATATCTAATGGGCAATTCATCAGAATTTAATATTTTATTTCTATAAATATTTGAAACTGGCACTTCAGCTGTTGGGATTAGATACATTTCTTCATTTGAAATCTTAAATAGATCTTCTTCAAACTTTGGTAATTGACCAGTGCCCTTTAGCGAGTCAACATTCACAAGGTATGGAACATAGATTTCTTCGTACCCCTCATTGACATGAGTATCAAGCATATATTGTATTAAAGCTCTGTGTAATTTGGCTATTTCTCTTCTAAAAACGACAAATCTTGATTTAGCTATCGTTACAGATTCTTCAAAATTTATGCCATTAAAAAGCTCCCCTAGTTCCTGATGGTCTTTTATTTCAAAATTAAATTTAGGAATATTCCCTTTTTCATATAACACTAGATTGTTCTCTTCAGTATTGCCTTCTGGGACATCATCAGCAAGTAAATTGGGAATTTCCAATAAAAAATCATTAAGCCTTTTTATTGATGAATCTAGATTGGATTTAAGTTTCTTAATCTCAGCTGATATTTTTTTAGCTTCTTGAAGTTTTTGGTCTTTATGGTCTTGATTTTTTTCTTGGGCTATTTCTCTAGCAAGAGTATTAGATTTTTCTTGAAGAGACTCTGATTCAATTTGATATTTTTTTCGTTCAGTATCAAGCTTTTCAAATTTTTTTTGATCCAAATTGAAACCTCTTCTTTTTAAATTAAATTGAAGCTCTTTGAGGTTATTTCTTAAGAGATTTATATCCAACATATTAATTAAGGATTATTAGATTTGATTCTCGATCATATTCAAACACTTTTTTATCTATTTTCTCGTTTATTAGAATCTTGGAAAACCTGATTACAGTGGGCTCACCAAATTGATCTTTATAAGATATTTCTTTTAGTTTCTCATCATCACTCACTATTTGTATACCGCTAATAAAATCTGATTTTTTTGACTCATTGAGAAAGTTACAAAGATTTTTTTTTGATTTGAATAGAATGAATGCTGGCATTTGAGACTCTACTTTTAAAAGATCATATTTAATTGTTTCATTAAGTTCATAGTCTGTTCTATAAACGTCATTTCCGTTTACTATTAAGTCTGTCTTAGAGGGTTCTAAAGTTAATATTTTAAAGAAATCTGGTTTATCGAAATAAATTTTTCCTTTGATATCAGACTTGTTTAAAGCTTCGAATGATTGAATAAAATCTAATGAAATTGTGTTTGTATCTTCATGATAAAGATTAAGATTGTTTAATTCTAAACAAGAAAAAACATTTAACGAAAATAGAGATGTACAAAGAAAAAGTTTATTCAGCATTTGCGTTAGGAGCTAAGACTTCTCTATTTCCATTTGAATTCATTTCACTTACGAGGCCAGCATCTTCCATAGCCTCTATTAATCTTGCTGCTCTGTTATAACCAATTCTGAATTTTCTCTGAACCGCAGAAATAGATGCCCTTCTGGTCTCAAGAACAAATACTACTGCTTGATCATAAAATTCATCTTTTTCAGTATTTTTATCACTTTCAGAAGAAATGTCCGCTGTTTCTGGAGCCTTAGTAACTTCTTCTAAATAATTTACGTCTTCTTTATTCTTCCAATCTTCTACAACTCTCAATATCTCTTCTTCACCAACATAAGCACCATGAACTCTTAAAGGTATAGATGTTCCAGATCCTACATAAAGCATGTCTCCCTTACCGAGTAATTGTTCTGCACCAACTTGATCCAATACAACTCTGGAGTCCATGGATGAAGCTACGTTGAAAGCCATTCTTGCTGAAATATTTGCCTTTATAAGACCTGTTATAACATCAACCGAAGGTCTTTGAGTTGCAAGTAACATGTGAATACCTGCAGCTCTAGCTTTCTGAGCAAGCCTAGCAATGAGATGTTCAACTTTTTTTCCTACAACCATCATTAGATCTGCTAACTCATCCACAGCAATAACTATTAAAGGTAACTCAGTTAATAAAGGTATCTCAGATTCTACAACCTCCTCTCCCTCTTTAGGTTTCCAAAGGGGATCTTTCAGAGGATTTCCACTTTTTATTGCTTGAGAAACTTTTGTGTTGAAACCATTTAAATTTCTTACTGATAAAGCTGCCATTAGTTTATATCTTCTTTCCATTTCATTTACACACCACCTTAGACCATGTGCTGCTTCTGACATATCGGTTATTACAGGAGTAAGCAAATGAGGAAGATCTTCATAAACAGATAACTCAAGCATTTTTGGATCTATCAGAACTAGTTTTACATCTTGTGGAGTAGCTTTATAGAGAATGCTCATGAGCATAGAATTTAACGCAACTGACTTACCGGAACCTGTTGTTCCAGCAATTAGTAAATGCGGTAAGCTAGCCAAATCTTCCAAAATTGGTTTGCCTTCAATATCTTTACCATAAGCTAATGTAATTGGACTTTTTGACTCTTCAAAAACCTTTGAAGCAATTACCTCACTGAGCAAAACATCTTCTCTATCAGCATTTGGTATCTCAATACCAATCGTTTCTCTTCCCTGAATTACCTCAACAATTCTTAAACTACCAACACCTAAAGATCTTGCTAAGTCTTTATTAAGACTAGACACTTGTGAAACTTTAATGCCTTTGGGGAGTTCTACTTCAAAACGCGTAACTACTGGCCCTCGCATTGTTTCTTTAACAATTGCGTATTCATTTTCAGGGCCAGTTATTTTGAATTCAGCCAACTTTGTTATCAAAGCATTTTTAAGTATATCCAGCTCATACGCTTGCTGAGAAGAAAATTCTTTCGATTCAGAGTTTTTTTCTTGCAGCAAGGATATTTTAGGCATTTCTCCTGGTAGAGATTTTTCAAATAACTCTTTTTGCTTCTCTTCATGAACTTTTTTTCCTTGCGGAACTTCTTTAGAGACTTCTTTGACTGTTGGTTTTGGCATCTCATTCATCTTTTTTTTATGTTCATCTAAAAATGATTGCCTATTCTTTTTTTCTAATCTTTCTTTATTTTTATTTTGAAAGAAAGTAAAACCATTTTTGAATATTTTTGAAAATAGAAATGAAAAATTTATAAAAAGATCTTGAAGATTAGATATTAAATTTTTCCAAGATAGATTAACTGTCAATGTAAAACTAACCAAAAGAAAAAAAACAGCAACTATTGTTGTGCCTATTTTTGCCAGATAAGGAATGAGAAATTTTTTTATTGATAGGCCTATATACCCTGCTGAACTTTCTGGATAAAAATCATTAAACGGTTCTAAATGTATAGAAATAATTGTAGCTAGGGAAAAAGACGTGAAGATAAACCCAAAAAGAAAAAAGAATAAATTTTTAAAGTTGAAATTTTTTTCCTCATTCCGTTCAGTAAATAAATATTTTATTGGAAACCAAAATGTCGGCAATAGGATAAACCAAGCTGTAATTCCTAAGAGCCAATAACTTAAAAAAGACAAATAAGCTCCGATCAAACCTATGCTATTAGTAAAATTTTGATCAGAAATTAATCCAAATTCTTTTTGATCAAGTGGATTAAAAGTCCACAAGGATATAAGAAAAATTATTCCAATTAAAAGTAAAAATAAAACTGAGATATCGGAAACTATTCTTTTCGCGGTAGAAGAAATACTCAATGAGTTAATGAGGTTTGATAATGATGAAGATACTCGTTTGTCTGTCACGTTATCTTTGTATAATGGTTCATTATAACTTCTACTTTGATGACAGATACAAATAATTTAATAATTCTTGGTTCAGGTCCTGCTGGATATAGCGCAGGAATATATGCAGCAAGAGCTGGATTAAATCCAATATTAATTACCGGTTTAGAAGTCGGTGGACAACTGACCACAACTACAGAAGTTGAAAATTGGCCAGGTGATGCGCATGGTCTTATGGGACCTGATTTGATGGAGCGTATGAAGCTTCATGCTGAAACATTTGGTGTAAAAATAATTAACGATCACATAGAAAGTGTTGAATTATTATCTAGTCCTTTTTTGTTAAAAGGAAATGATGAGTATCATTCTAAAGCCTTAATTATTGCTACAGGAGCATCTGCTTTATATCTTGGTCTTGAGTCTGAACAAAAATATCTAGGTAGAGGAGTTAGCGCTTGCGCAACATGCGATGGATTTTTTTATAAAGACAAAGAGGTGTGTGTTGTTGGTGGTGGAAATACTGCTGCTGAAGAAGCTCTCTATTTATCAAATATTTGTTCTAAAGTTCATCTTGTTCACAGAAGAGACAAGTTAAGAGCAGAACAAATTCTTCAGGATCGCATATTTGAAAAAGAAAAAGATGGAAAAATTGAGATTCATTGGGAAACTCAATTAAATGAAGTTTTGGGAGATGGTAATTTAGTAACCGGGATATCTCTCAATTCTGGAAAAAATATAGAGTTACAAGGGGTATTTATTGCTATTGGTCATAAACCTAATACAGATATATTTCAATCTCAGCTAGAAATGAAAAATGGTTATATAACAATCAATTCAGGACTAGATGGTAATGCAACTCAAACAAGCATAGAAGGAGTTTTTGCCTCAGGAGATGTAGCTGACTCTGTTTATCGTCAAGCTGTTACATCGGCTGGTTCTGGATGTATGGCTGCTTTAGATGCTCAAAAGTATCTTGAAGAAAATTATTAACCTTTAATTTCTATTTTATCTATTCAATGAAATTCCTAGACATAAAAAAAATAAAAAATATTGCTTATGTTTCATTTGCTAGAGAGAGATCATTAAATGCACTTAATAGTGGCACTCTAAAAGAGCTGATAGATTTAAATTTACAAATTAAAAAAGATACAAAAATCAAAGTAGTTGTTTACAGATCTGAAGGAAAGAATTTTTCTGCTGGTGCAGATATCAAAGAAAAGACAAAGAAGTTATCAAATTTAAAAATTTGGAAAACAAACTTAGGAAAAGAAGCTATTGACTCGATTTTAAATTTAGATCAAATCAGTATTGCATCTTTAAAAGGTTATTGCTTAGGAGGAGCCGCTTGTATAGCTACAGCTTGTGATTTTAGAATTGCATCTCAATCTACGAAGGTTGGTTATCCTGAAATCAACCTTGGTATGAATTTAAATTGGTTTGGCCTACCTCTTCTGTTGAGACTAATAGGTCCATCAAAAACAAAAAAAATGGTTATAGGTGGTGAGATCGAAGATGCTTCTTCTCTTCATGCATGGGGTTTTATTGATTGGATATGCTCTGACGAAGAATTGGAAGAAAAGACATCGAATTTAGCAAGACAATATGCTTCAAAAGCTACCATTCCATCGCAAATGATAAAAAGAAGTGTCAATGCTCTAGTCTATCAGAATGATAAATCTGTAATGCATATGGATTATGACCAGTTTCTTTTGTCTAGGGAATTTCTAAAAAATTAAGTCAGCTGATTTTATCGAGTCTTTCCTTAGAAGAAGTATATTCAGAAACTAATTTATCAACAGTATCTTTAACAGAAGATATTTCTTTTATAGAACCTATCCCTTGACCAGAGCCCCAAATATCTTTCCAAGCTTTTTTTGAATTATCCCCTGATAAACCAGAACTACCAAAATTCATATCATTTTTATCAGCATGCGGAAGATTATCAGGGTCTAAACCTGCATTCACGACACTTGGCTTTAAGTAATTACCATGAACTCCAGTGAAGGTTGGACTATACATAATATCGTTGGCTGCGCTATCTACAATCATTTGTTTGTAACCAGGAGAGGCGTTAGCTTCTTTTGTAGCAATAAATCTTGTTCCGATGTAAGCATAGTCTGCCCCTAATGCTTGTGCAGATAAAACCGAAGATCCTTCAGAGATACTTCCCGAAAGTGCGATTGGACCATCAAAAAATTCTCTCACTTCTCTCACTAAAGCAAAAGGGCTTAAAGTTCCAGCATGTCCACCTGCTCCTGCGCAAACTAAAATTAGACCATCAGCACCTTCGTCTACTGCTTTTTTTGCATGTCGTACATTAATAACATCATGCATTACAACACCGCCATAGCTGTGTATAGCATCAACCACAAATTTTGGAGCTCTTAAACTCGTTATTACCATAGGTACTTTGTACTTAACGCATACATCAACATCATGTTCAAGACGATCATTTGAACTGTGACAAATTTGATTTACTGCAAATGGTGAGACAATTTCATTTGGATTTTCTTTTTTATAATCCTCTAACTCTGATGATATTTTAATAATCCACTTTTCGAGTTCTTCTGCTGGCCTTGCATTTAAAGCTGGAAAAGAGCCTATAACTCCAGCTTTACATTGGGCTATTACCAATTCTGGATATGAAATAATAAAAAGAGGAGCTGCAATAACAGGAAGTCTTGTATTTTTAAATAAATCTGCAACTGACATTATTGTGTTGCAACCCAAAAAACTATAATTCCAGTAATAGCCAAGATTATTAAAACAGACATTATTGAGTCTAACTTACTATCTTCGTTGGCTATTTTTTCATTAAAATTGTTATTTTCAGTCATATGCAATCCTCACTCGACCTATTTGTTCACCTTTTAAGATTTTATCAATTTCAGTAGGAAGCTCGTCTAAAGAAATATTTTTAATATTGTCATCTATCATTTCTAATTTCCAAGATGATGCAAAATTTTGCCAAACTTCTTTTTTTGTATCAATAAGAGACTCCGCTGAGTCTATACCAAAGAGAGATAATCCTCTAAGAATAAAAGGAAATATACTTGTATCAAGCGATAATCCGCCCACCATCCCACAACAAGCAATAGCAGCTCTTTGAGAAGTCATACAAACTAAATTAGATAAAATCTTTCCTCCGACAGCATCTATACCCCCTGAATAAATAGGTTTTTGTAAAGGCGAAATAAGATCAAGATCTAACTCATTTCTATCTATGATTTTTTTTGCTCCTAAATCTTTTAGCAAACCTTCCTGATTTAATTTACCTGTAATAGCCGTAACTTCAAATCCTAGTTTGTTAAAAAGCATAAGACTTATAATTCCAACACCGCCGGTAACACCCGAAACAAAAACTTCACCATCTTCTGGTTTTAATCCATGCAATAAAAGTTTTCTGAGACACAATCCAGCTGTTAAACCAGCTGTGCCAAATGCCATTGATTCTGAAAGAGAAAGATTTTCAGGTTTTTTCACAATCCATTCCTGAGGAACTTTAATGTATTCTCCAAAACCACCGCAGGTATTCATCCCCATATCGTATCCAGTTACGATTACTTCATCTCCTGATTTAAATTTATTTCCAGTTGTTTCAACAATTATTCCTGCTGCGTCAATTCCAGGCGTATGTGGATAATTTCTAGTTACGCCTTTATTACCCGAAGCAGACAGAGCATCTTTATAATTTAAAGAAGAAAATTTAACTTTTATTAAAGTATCGTGTTCTGGGAGAGATGAAATGTCTTTTTCTACAATTGAATTTTCAAATAACTTGTCGTTCTCTGTCGTTTCTAGTGCTCTATATTTCATTGATAAAAAAATGTTATTTAACCATAGCTTTGAAAATTCTTGTAATAAAGTTCTGCACTAAAAAAAAACACAAGAAAAATAAAATTAATACAAAAAGCACTTTAATTGAACAATTAAGGCTCTTTTTAATAAAAATGACCTAAAAAATACCTTGTTTCTCGATAAGTATAATTCTGCTTTATTAACTTTTTAAGGAGAATAAGATTAAATGAATATTTTAAAAAAATTAGTTTTTACTTCACTTCTAAGTTTATCAAGCTTTAGTTTCTCTGAAGTATCTCTATCTGGAAATGTTGCTTTGACAACAGATTACGTTTGGAGAGGTATGACTCAAAATGGTGGAGATCCATCCATAAGTGGTGGGTTTGATCTTGAAGATGATAGCGGATTCTATCTTGGAGTTTGGGCAGCAAACGTAGCTGCTTCAGACGGAACTGATACTGGTTCTATTGAGCTAGATGGTTACCTTGGCTATTCTGGATCATTTAATGATGACTCTGGCTATGATGTAGGATTTATTGCCTACACCTACCCTGCTGTTGATTCATGGGATTTTGAAGAACTTTATATTAGTTTTGATTTTTATGGAGCTTATGTAATGTTTGCAAGCGGTATAGACGCAGCAAATAATTATGGTGAAATTGGGTACAGTGTAGATGCTGGACCAGGTACATTCTCCATTTCATATGGTGATTACGAAAATACTGGTTCTAATTATCTAATTGGTTACGATTGGACTGTAGGTGACTTCACTTTAGGTTTCTACTATTACGATTTCGATCATGATACAACGCCAGCAAGTGACGATGATGGAGGGTATTTCACAATAAGTTACTAGTTTTAAATCCTCCCGGTACATTACTGGGAGGTCCCAAAAAAAACTATATTTCGTATTTATTCCCCTTTCTTAAATGAGAATATATAGTTTACAAACCCTTTAAAATCTGCAGTATTTTGGAGGGTTTGTTTGTTTTTTTTCCTTTTTTATATTCATCTTTAACAAAACTTTAAAAAAAAGGCTTTATAGAAGGATTTTTTTAATGTTAAATGCGCTTATCTTTTATAAATTTATAAACGGAGATGATATGAAAACAATAAAAATTGCTTTAACAAGTATTTTTTTAGTAATTAGTTCCTATGCATCTGCTACTACTATTTCAGCTAACGTTGCTTTAAGCAGTGATTATATCTGGCGTGGTATTACCCAAACTAGTGGAGACATGGCTTTAAGCGGTGGATTCGATTTAGAAGCTGGAAACGGTTTCTATTTTGGTACTTGGGCATCAAATGCAAGTGCTGGAAGTGCATCTTTAGAACTTGACTTATATTTAGGTTTTTCAGGCGATATGGCTGAAAATATGACTTATGATATAGGTTATATTTCTGTTATGTATCCAGGAAATGATGCTGCTGACTTCGAAGAAGCTTATATAGCATTTAATTTTTATGGATTAAACATTCTTTACTCTGATGGTCAAAATGATGGCCCGTCTTACAGTGAGATTGCTTATTCTGTAGATGCAGGACCAGGTGCCTTTAATATCTCATATGGTGAATATGAAGATAATGGAGATAACACCTTAATTGGTTATGACTGGAACGTTTCTGATTTTACAATTGGATTTTACTACTATGATTATGAAGATGATGCCACAGTTGCTGGCGGAGCTGATGATGATGGTGGATATGTTTCAATTAGCAGATCTTTCTAAAGACTTGTCTTAAGTTAAAATAAAGCCTCTCTTCATTGAGAGGCTTTTTTTTATGATTAGAAAAATATATTTAATTTTAACGATTTTCTCTCTCTCAGTTTTTTCCGGAACTGAATTAACATTCTCTTTAAAAAATGACTCTATATGGAGAGGTATTACACAAAATGATGGCGAGCCAACACTTAGTACCGACGTAAAATTTTCTTTGAATAATGGGTTTTATTCTGGATTTTGGATAGAAAACTGTTGTTCTGAAAATAATTCATACCCTAATCGAGAGGTAGGAATATTTACTGGATTTAATAAACAATTTGACGACAACCTAGAAATTTCTATTTCTTACTTGGGAACTAATTATCCTAATTCAAAAAAAGATAACTTTGATGAATTATCCATAGAATTTGGTTTTTACAATTTTTTTATCTCTTATTTTATTGGATTAGATAACTTTCCTGACTACTACGAATTAAGTTACTCGCTTCCTTTTAATAATAATTATTTTTATCTGTCCTATGGAGAGTTTGACTCATTTAAAAATGATATTTCATCAAATGGCTCTAATCTTTCTATAGGTATAGAGTCAAATTTTAATGATTTTGATTTTGATTTTATTTATTTTAATTTTAATTCAAATGGAACCTCAGATTTAGATGATGACGGTTTAATTATTTCTATTTCTAAGAAGCTAGTTTTTTAAAAATCTGTTCACTACCATACGGTATTAAAATAAAAGTAAGAACATTTTCATCAATTTGACTTACATCATTAATTTTCATTTTATTGCAGTACTCTTTTAAATTAATTTGAAAGGTTTTAAATTCTTCTTTTAAAAAATCCGCAGGACGATCAGTAATACGTTTTTTATTTTTTAAAGCTTTTTCAAGAAGAATTGGATCAGCTTCGCCAGGAAGTTTCCCATAGTAGCCTAAAACTAGATCTATAATTTCAACCGAAAGAGTATCGTATTTTTTATTTAAAATATTTGATAAAGCCTGTGCTCCAATTATTTGAGATGCTGGTGTCACGAGTGGAACAAAACCAAGATCTTTTCTTACTTCATAAATTTCACTTACTACTTCTTCTAAAAGTTCTTCTTTTCCCAACTGTTTTAATTGAGTCTCTAGATTAGAAAGCATACCCCCTGGGACTTGATTAATTAACATTTGTAAGTCTACGCCTTTCATACTGCCTTCAAATTCGCTGTATTTTTCTCTAACTTTTTTAAAGTATTCAGAAATTTTTAATATATCAGCAAGATTGATATCTAAATCTACTCCCTTTTCGTTGAGCAGATATATCATTGTTTCAGTAGCAGAATGACCATATCCCATACTCATTGAGGATATTGAAGTATCAATATTATCTACGCCAGCATCCACAGCTCTCATGTTAGCAAGATTAGACATGCCAGTTGTTGCATGGGTATGAAGGTGAATAGGAATTGAAATATTATCTTTGAGTTTGGAAATTAAATTGAAAGCATATTCGGGGCTTAAGATACCAGACATATCTTTTATGCAAAGAGAGTCGCAATCTAAATCCTCAATTTGCTTGGCTAAGTCAATCCACGTATCGATTGTGTGAACTGGGCTTATTGTATAAGCGATTGTCCCTTGGGCATGTCTATTGTTCTTTTTAACTATTTCAACACTATGCTTTATGTTTCTAATATCGTTTAACGCATCAAATATCCTAAAAATATCTACCCCATTGTGCGCTGATTTTTCAATGAATTTAGCTACTATTTCATCGCTATAATGTTTATATCCAACTAAATTTTGCCCTCTCAATAACATTTGTTGTTTTGTTTTAGGCATTGCTGCTTTAATTGCTCTCAGTCTTTCCCATGGGTCTTCATTCAAATAACGAACACAAGAGTCAAAAATAGCTCCACCCCAACTTTCAATAGATGAGTAACCGACATCATCTAATGAAGATGCAATTGGTATGATGTCTTCTAATTTTAAACGCGTAGAAAGTAAAGATTGATTTCCATCTCTTAATACAACCTCTGTGATACCTATCTTTTTATTCACTATTAGAAAAGTTAGATATTTGATCTGCTAAAAATTCTCCTACAGTACTTGGTAAAGAATAAGTAATATCGTGATGTCCATCATTAATTATTTTAAAATTAATATGTGGTATATCTATTTTTAATGAGTCTAGTCCTTTTATAGAAACAATCTCATCAGCATCACCCCATATAACGGAAGCATTTATATTTTTACTACCTAAATCCTGGTACATATTTTTAGTATTGAATAAATTAAAATTTTTAGCTGTTGAAAGTAAAGACCTTGTGAAACCTTCGTATAGCATTTGTTCTTTATAAACTTCATTTAATTCCTCTTGAGATATCTTATTAATGTCTATATCTGTCGATAATTTAATAGATGAGTTCCCGCCATACATCAATGAGGGAAAGACTATAGAAATATATTGGCTAATTAATGGAAGGCTGAGAATTTTAAAAAATATATTTGAGCTAGACTTGCTTTCAAACATATATCCAGCAGGGGCAATAAAATTAACAGAAGAAACTTGTTCTGGGTATTCATTTGCATAATGCCCAACAATTGGCCCGCCCATTGAGTAACCAACTAAATGAAATTTATGATCTATCTTTAAGTAATCGACTAATTCTTTTAAAGTTGAAATATAAAAATCTTTTGTGTATTCAACTTTGGGTCTGTGGGAAAAACCTCTTCCATAGTGATCATATGCAATAATTTCATATCCTTTTTGTGTCAAAAAAGGGATAACTCCTTTCCAAA
>CACOJO010000010.1 GCA_902627595.1 uncultured SAR86 cluster bacterium | reverse complement strand
ACAGTACAACAATATGCATAAATATCTTCTTCTTTTCAGGGAACCTTAAGGATAAATACCCAAATAGAAGAACAGGCAATCCCAAAAAAGACGGTATGTAAGAAGTCATAGAACCACTTTGAGATACAAAAGAGATAATCACGCCCCAAACAATCAAAAAGAGACCATAAATTACAGAGATTCTCTCCATTTCTAGATTAAAAATTTTAAATTCTTGCCCTTGCATATTGAATAAATTTCTTTTCCTAAATTTTAAACTATATTTAAAAAAATATTTAAAAAAGTAATATATAACTTTTGAGGAGATGAAATGGAAATATATTTATACAATGTTTTATTCAGGTGGGGCCATATTGTTGTAGGTATTGCTTGGATTGGCTTACTTTACTATTTTAATTTTGTTCAAACAGAATATGTAAAAGTAGCTGATACAGATGCAAAATCTGACGTGATGAAAAAGTTAGCTCCTAATGCTTTGTGGTGGTTTAGATGGGCTGCTTTTTTAACTTTTTTAACGGGTTTATATCTTTTATATGTTCAAGAAAGGGCAATTACTACAGCTATTACCCTAGGATCATTAATGGGAATAATCATGATGCTAAATGTTTGGGGAATTATTTGGCGGAATCAAAAAATTGTTATTGGTCTAAAAGAAGGAGATGCAGCTTTAGCAGGTGCTAAAGCAGGTTTAGCCTCAAGGACAAATACTTTGCTTTCCCTACCAATGCTTTATTTTATGGTATCTTCAGCTCACGGAGGAACGGCTGCTTATCCCAAATCTTATCTTTTAATTGATCAGTCTGCTGTAGGCGGACCAGTTGCAGGATATTTGGGTTACGATTTTTGGATTGTAGTAATTGCAGTAATTTTAATTGAGCTTAATGCTATTTACGGAAAAATGCTTCCTGTGATTGCATCTGTAAAATCTGTAATTACTTCGAGCTTTATCTTAACAATAATTTTTTCAGGCCTGGTATTTTATATTTAGATTATTCATCGTTGAGTTCTTCTTCTTTTTTAAGTTGAAGAACTCTAGCGATCTTAATCATATTATTCCTTATCAAAACTGTTTCAACTAGATAATTTTCAATTTCAATTTTTATATTATTTTCTGGTATCGTTTCAATTTGATCAATAATTAAACCGTTTAGGGTTTTTGCCCCATTTATTGGTAGTTGCCAATTGAGTTTTTTATTAAGTTCTCTTAAAGGTATAGAGGCGTCTATCAAATAGCTCCCGTCCTTTTGTTTCATTATTTCGATTGTTTCTTTGTCAATGTCAGTTGCAAGCTCACCCACTATTTCTTCAAGAACATCTTTAATAGTTACGATGCCTTTTACTGAGCCATATTCATCTATAACAACTGCAACAGTCTTTTTATTTTTCTGAAAATTAAATAACTGTGTGCTCAGAGGAGTATTTTCTGGAGTGAAGTAGGCTTCATCCAGAGACTCAATCAAACTTTCAATCGACTTGTCCTCATTGGAAAGAAATGCAGTTATGCCATATAAGTCTATGATACCTTTTAGCTCATCAAGAGACTCAGCATACACCGGTAAAAAATCTTTTTGATTCTTCTGGAGGTTGCTAAGGATGTTTTCTATAGGTTGATTTATATCTATTCCAATTACTTCACTCCTTTGAGTCATAACTTCATCAACAGAAACTTTGTCTAACTCCAGAACGCTTATCAACATATCTTGGTATTTTTTTGGAATTAAGTCTCCAGAATTTTCTAAGACACTTTTTAATTCTTCAGGAGATAAATCCTCATTAATCGAAGTTTCTTTTGTTCCTAAAATCCGCATAAAAAAATTCGAAAAAAAGTTAACGAACAAAACCAAAGGCCTTAGTATTTTTTGTAAATATTTCAAAATAAAGGAAGCAGGCAAGGCAACTTTTTCAGAATTTAAAGCAGCAAAAGTCTTAGGAGTAATTTCTGCAAATATCAAAATAATCAAAGTTAAGACTATCGATCCAATTACAACACCACTATCCCCAAATAAATTTAAACAAAGGACTGTAGTCAATGAAGCAGCCAAGATATTTACAAAATTATTACCGATTAGAATTACACCAAGTAATCTATCTGGTCTTCTAAGAAGTTTTTCTGCTCTTATAGCTCCCTTATCATTTTCTTTTACCAAATGTTTGAGTCGATATCTGTTGAGAGACATCATTGCAGTTTCTACTCCTGAAAAAAAAGCAGAAAGAAATAGTAAAAAAATGATGCTCGATAAAAGCATCCAGGGATTAACGTCAGCCAATTGAAGAAATTAAGTGAATTGTTTGCATTTTTTTACAATTATAAGAAGGTTTTACTTGAATACAAAATTAAATTACTTAGAATACGTTTCTCAAAGAAATTTATGGTAACTATAAGATTAGCAAGAGGAGGCGCAAAAAAGCGACCTTATTTCCACATTACTGTTGCGGACTCTCGAAGAGCTAGAGATGGTAAGTACATAGAAAGAGTAGGATTTTTTAACCCAATTGCTTCCGCCCAGAATGATAGGCTCAACATTGATCATGAAAGACTAGATTATTGGGTAAGCAAAGGAGCTCAAGTTACTGAAACAGTTAAAACTTTAATCAAGCAGTCAAAGCTTTCAGCTGAAGATTTTAACAAGTTAGCTGCAAAGAAAGAAAAACTTAGATTAATTAATTTAGAAAAGAAAAAAACATCAGAAACCAAGACCGATACCAATGAAAATCCTATCGAAGGAGAAGAAACTTCTGAGGCAGGTGAGCAAGAATCAAAAAGTACCAATAATACTAACCAATCAAATAATGAGGATAATCTAATGGAAAAAACAGAAGATATTATCGATAAGGTTGCAGAAGGTACAAAAGACGTGGCCGAAGGGGCTGCTGAAGCTGTAACAGATGTAGCTGAAGGTGCAGTAGATGTTGCTGAAGAAGTAGTTGAAACTGCTGAAGATGTTGTCGAAGATGCTGCTGAAGCTGTTAAGGACGTTGCTGAGGGTGCTGCTAACGTAGCCGGGGACGTTGTTGAAACTGCTGAAGATGTTGTCGAAGACGCAGTTGACGCTGTCAAGGATGTTGCAGAAGGTGCTGTCGATGTAGCAGATGATGTTGTTGACACTGCAAAGGAAGTAGCAGGCGATCTTGCAGAAGGTGATGTAGTTGAAGCAGTCAAAGATGTTGCTGAAGGCGCTGTCGATGTAGCTGAAGATGTTGTTGATACTGCTGTCGATGTTGCAGAAGATGCAGTAGATGCAGTCAAAGATGTTGCTGAAGGCGCAGCTGATGTAGTGGAAGATGTTATCGAAACTGCTGAAGATGTTGTTGAAGACGCGGTTGATGCTGTTAAAGACGTAGCTGAGGGTGCTGCTGATGCAGTAGGCGATGCAGTTGATGCAGTTAAAGACGCTTTTACATCTGACGACTCTAAAGACGATAAGTAATTTATCAAAATGACCTACCAAGATGATGATTTCATTTTGGTAGGTACTTTTGGTCGTTCAATCGGTCTTAAAGGAAGTATCAAACTAAATTCCTTCACAAGACCTCCTGAAAATATAAAATCTTATAACTCTTTCTTTATGAAAGAGAGCTCCCAATTTGTTGAATTAGAAGTAAAAAAAATAACTTCTTCAGGCAAAAATTTAATCATTTTCTTGAATAACTGCAATTCCCTAGAAGAGGCTGAGACAACTTTTAAAGGTAGGGAAATATTTATTCTTAAATCAGATCTACCTGAAACAGAGGATAAGTTTTATTGGAATGATCTAATTGGTTTAGAGGTAATCATAAAAAGCTCTGAAAAAACTTTAGGTAAGGTCCATTCTCTTATGGAAACCGGCTCTAATGACGTGCTAATAATTAAAAATCCCAATCAAGAGGATATTTTGATTCCTTTTATCATGAAGCAAGTTATTCTGAAGGTAACAAAAAAAAGCATTTATATAGATTGGGAGGTTTAAATGAATTTTACTTTTATTTCCTTGTTTCCCGAAATCATAAGATCTGCATTGAATGAAAGCATAACCAAAAGAGCTATAGAAAAGTCTTTGATCTCTTTTGAAACTATAAATCCTAGAGATTATCTTAAGACCAAAGAAAGGGTTGATGACAAAGTTTATGGCGGTGGTCCAGGAATGCTTTTGAAATCTGAACCCTTAATGAAAGCCATAGACAATGCAACTTCTAAATTTGATAGATCAGAAAGCAAAATTATTTATTTATCTCCAAAAGGCAAGCCATTTACTCAAGAAACTGCTGAGACTCTGGCTTCGGAGAAAAATATAATATTTATTTGTGGTCGTTATGAAGGAATTGATCAGAGAATCATTGATCATTATGTGGATGACGAGATAAGCATTGGTGACTATGTTCTCTCTGGCGGAGAGATTCCAGCTTTAGTAGTATTTGATGCTATCGCAAGGAATATTGAGGGAGTCTTAGGAGACGACGCATCTCTTGAGCAAGAATCTTTTTCCGGAGGACTATTAGAATATCCACAATATACCAGGCCTGAAAAAATGAAATTGGGCGATGTACCAAAAGAATTATTATCTGGAAATCATGCGGTTATAGAACAATGGCGGAAGAAACAGATGCTAGGAATTACTGCTTTAAGAAGAAAAGATCTTCTAGAAAAAATCAAATTGTCGCCTGAAGAAAAAGGCCTTTTGGAAGAATTTTTTGATGAACTTGAGTAATAATCTGATAGAATTCCTTTCCTTCTGGATAAGAAACAATAGAAATGAGTAGCAAAAGAATATCTGTCCAAGTCGTAGAGGCAGCACAACTTAAAGATAATATCCCTGACTTTAATCAGGGTGATACAGTTTTAGTTGAGATTATAGTTAAAGAAGGAGATCGAGAGAGAACTCAACCTTTTGAAGGTTTAGTAATTGGCATTAAAAACAGAGGTTTAAATTCTGCTTTTACAGTAAGAAAAATTTCCAGTGGTGTTGGCGTTGAAAGAACATTTCAAACTCACAGTCCATTAATAAAATCCATTAAAGTTAAAAGGAAGGGTAAGGTTAGGCAATCTAAACTTTATTACTTAAGAGAACGCTCTGGAAGATCCGCAAGAATAAAAGAAAAAGTATAATCACATAATGAGTGATTCGGATAGGCAAATTCTTGATGCCTTCATCGATAACATCTGGATTGAAAAGGGATTGAGTCAAAATACATTAGACTCATATAGAAGTGATCTTGAGCAATTTTCCTCATGGCTTGAAAAGAATAACCTTAATTACATAAAAACTTCCAAGAAAGAAATCCTGTTTTATTTGTCTTTTCTTTTTCAAAAAGGCTTAGGAAGTAAAACAGTTGCCAGAAAACTTTCTTCATTAAAATCTTTCTTCCGCTATTTAGTTTTTAAATCCATTATTCCAAACGATCCCTCAAGTGAGGTTGAAACGCCAAAATTATTAAAGTCCATTCCCAAATCCATTTCAGAAAAAGAAGTTGAAGCATTGTTATCTGCACCTGATGAAAAGACAGATATCGGACTTAGAGATAAAACTATGATTGAGACTTTATATTCCTGTGGGCTCAGAATTTCAGAATTAACAAATTTAGAATTACTAAATCTTAACTTGCGCCAAGGTGTGATCAGAGTAATTGGAAAAGGCCAAAAAGAAAGATTGGTTCCAATGGGCGATCAGCTTATTGGTTTATTAGAACTCTATATTTCCTCTTCAAGAAAAAATCTTCTCAATAAAAGACATTCTGACTTTTTATTTTTATCAACTAGAGGACAAAGAATGACTCGTCAATCCTTTTGGCATAGGATAAAACACTATTGTTTGGCTTCAGGTTTTGAGCCAGATAAAATCTCACCTCACGTACTTAGACATGCTTTTGCAACCCACCTTTTAAATAATGGAGCTGATTTAAGAGTGGTACAACTTTTACTTGGACATAGCGACTTAAATACAACGCAAATTTACACTGAGGTTGCTAGACAACGACTGAAAAGACTTCATACTGAGCACCATCCACGAGGCTAGGAGATGATTGTTTGCAGATTTATTTTTTTATTCTTTTCTTTGCAGAGTTTTGTTTTAGATAAAGATGAGATAAAAGCAAAGTTAAATGAAATCATTCCTGACGAGATATCAGTAGATATAGTCGAAGATACTTATTCTCCAAACTTTTTTTCGGTTGAATTATCTGACGGATCTTTATTTTTTGTAACAGCAGATGGTGAATTCATCATCAATGGCGATCTTTATCAAATCGAAAAAAACTCTCTGATAAATTTTTCAGACATCCGAGATTCTAAGAAAAGAATTAATAGAATACTTGAAATAAATCCAAGTGAGTTTATTACCTTTGAGCCCAAAGAAAAGAAAACAGACGTCTATGTGTTTACCGATGTTGATTGTGGGTATTGTAGAAAATTACATTCTGAAATCATGAGCTATTTAGATAATGGCATACAAGTTAATTACTTAGCATATCCAAGAGAAGGTTTGGAAAGTGAAACTTTTCAAAAAATGAAAACTGCTTGGTGTTCGAAAGATCCTCAAATAAGTTTGACGACTTTAAAACTCGGAAAAACAATCAAAAGCGATGATTGCACTAATAAAATTGTCACAAAACATTATAATTTAGCCAAAGAATTTAATGCCCGAGGAACTCCTACTATAATTCTTGAGAATGGTTTCTTATTAGCAGGGTATCACTCTGCTGAGGAAATATTGAATTTTTTAAAAAAATAATTATGGATAAAAATTTTTCTTCAATAGATCGACTCCCTCCTTATGTTTTCGAGGAAATTGGCCAACTTAAAATGGCAGCTCGAAGAAGGGGTGAGGATATTATTGATTTTGGAATGGGGAATCCAGACGGCGCAACTCCTGACTTTATTGTTGAGAAGCTTAAAGAGGTTGTCATGCGACCCGATACCCATCGTTATTCTCAATCAAAAGGTATTCCCAAATTGAGACAAGCTATAACTGATTGGTATTCTAGAAAATTTGATGTTGCATTAGATCCTGAAGAAGAGGCAATAGCAACTCTTGGTTCTAAGGAAGGCTTGAGTCATTTAGCCATTGCCACAATGGATAAAGGTGACGTAATTTTGGTACCAAATCCTGCTTATCCAATACATCCTTTTGGTTTTGTAATTGCTGGAGCAGATATTCATCATGTACCAATCGGACCAGGCATTGATTTCTTTAAGAGTTTAAAAGATGCAATAAAAAACTCTTTTCCAAAACCTAAAATGTTGCTCATTAATTTTCCAAGTAACCCAACAACGAGTTGTGTTGATTTAGACTTTTTTAAAGAAGTTATAGCTATTGCTAAAGAGCATAACATTTGGGTTGTTCATGACTTGGCTTATGCCGATCTTTGTTTTGATGGCTATGAAGCTCCTTCAATTCTTCAAGTAGAAGGTGCAAAAGATATAGCTGTTGAGTTTTATACTCTTTCAAAAAGCTACAATATGCCAGGTTGGCGATTAGGCTTTTGTTGTGGCAACAAAGAACTGATAGCTGCGTTAGCAAGATTAAAATCTTATTTTGATTATGGTCACTTCACACCCATTCAGGTAGCCGGAATAGAAGCTTTGAATAATGGCGATAAAGAAGTAGAAAAGATTTGCCAAACTTATAAATCCCGTAGAGATGTACTTTGTGATGGCCTGAATTCATTTGGTTGGAGCATTGAAAAACCCAAAGCAACTATGTTTGTTTGGGCAAGAATCCCTGAGTCGTTTGAAATGAAGTCTATGGAATTTTCTAGATTCTTATTGGAAAAGGCTAAAGTTGCAGTTTCTCCAGGTTTGGGTTTTGGAGAGTATGGAGATGACTTTGTTAGATTTTCTTTGATTGAAAATGAACAAAGAACGAACCAAGCAGTCAGAGGTATAAAAAAAGCCTTCAAAGAGTATCTATAATGACAAATTTAAAAATAGGTTTATGCGGCACTGGAAATGTCGGATCAGCTTTTATTAAAAGTATTGTTTCTTCGAAATCTCTTATAAATCAAAATTATGGTTTGAGCATTTCAATATCTTTGATTGGTGCAAGAAAAGGTAAGGTATCCGGTGCTTCTGATATTTCAGTTATTACTGATATCCAAGAAGTTGCCAAGTCAGATGATGTTGATATTGTGGTGGAGTTGATTGGCGGGGTTGAAGATGCTTACAAACTAGCTATTTCAGCACTTAAAAATAAAAAACATTTTGTCACGGCAAATAAAGCTCTCATTGCTGCTCATTCAAAGGAACTTTTTGAGTTGGCAAGGGAAAACAAGGTTCACATCGGTTTTGAGGCTTCTGTAGCTGGGGGTATTCCAATTATTAGAACCATTAGAGACGGTTTAATTAGTAATCAGATAAATTCTTTTGCAGGAATATTAAACGGTACTTCCAATTTTATTTTTTCTAAAATGGCTGACGAAAAGTTATCTTTTGACACTGCATTGGCCTTGGCTCAAAAGGAAGGGTTTGCTGAACCCGATCCTACTTTTGATATTTCGGGTCAAGATGCTGCACAAAAAACAAGTATCCTAGCAACACTTTCCTTTTTTCAAAACTCCTCAATGGAAAATATTTATTTTGAAGGAATCGATAAAATCTCTCCTGATGACATAGATTATGGCAAGCAATTAAATTTTGTTTTAAAGCCTTTATCGGTTGGCATACAAAACAAAGACCAGATTATTCTTGGTAGTTTTCCTGCTTTTGTAAAAACAGATTCGCTTTTGGCTGCGATCCAAAATGAAAATAACGCAGTGCTTATAAATGCTGAAAATGTTGGTGGTACGATGTATTCTGGACCGGGTGCAGGAGCCAAGCCAACTGCCAATTCGGTCTTATCAGACGTAATTGATATAGCACGAGGAAAAATTTTTGATTATGGAAAATTTGTTCAACAAGACCTTTCTTCAAGTTTTGATAATTTCTCCTGTGATCGCTACCTAAAACTTCAAGTAAATGACAAACCCGGAGTAGTCGCAAAAATTTCTACTTTGTTGGCGAACAACAATCTCTCAATTGATAATCTTATTCAAAAGGAATTAGAAAGAAGTGACGATCAAATACCCTTGGTTATTGTACTGAGTAACTCTGATGAAACGACTATCCAAGAGACTATCAAAGAATTGGAAGCTTTAGATGAGGTTTCAGGACCATTAACTCATATTAGGATTTTAGATATCTAAAATGAAATATTTCAGCACTAGAGGAAATGCAGAAGCACTAAACTTTATTGATGTGCTTACATCAGGTACTGCAAAAGATGGTGGATTATATGTGCCAGAAAATTTTCCAAAGTTTTCCAAAGAAGAAGTTGCTGATTTTGAGACTGCAAGCTATCAAGATCTGGCTTCGCATCTTTTGTATCCATACGTTGAAGGTTTTTTATCAAAAGATGACTTTGAGCAAGTTGTAAAAAATGCTTATGAGTCTTTTACTATTCCTGAAGTTGTAAAGTTAGTTGAAACAAAAAACATTGGCTATGTCCTTGAATTGTTTCATGGTCCAACTTTTGCTTTCAAAGATGTAGCTATGCAATTGTTGGCGGCTTTATTGGATAAAGCTGCTGAAAAAACAGACAAGAAAATCGTTGTTCTTGGAGCTACTTCAGGTGATACAGGCTCTGCTGCTATAGAAGCATGTAAAAAATTCGAAGACATAGATATTGCCATTTTATTTCCCCATCAGAAGATATCTCCTGTTCAACGAAGACAAATGACAACTTCAAATGCAAAAAATGTATTTCCTTTGGCAGTGAAGGGCGATTTTGATGATTGTCAAAATTACGTAAAAAAAATGTTCATAGAAAACAATAATGAAGAGGTTAAGTTTGTATCAATCAATTCAATTAATTGGACAAGAATCATGGCACAAAGCGTCTATTTTTTTTCCACCAAACTTCAACTAAAAAAAGATTATATAGCTTCTATCCCTTCTGGAAACTTTGGACATGCCTATGCTGGCTGGACGGCAAAAAATATGGGTCTTTCATTTAAAGGAATCAATATTGCAACGAACAAGAATGATGTTTTGCATAGACTTTTCTCTGATGATATATATCAAAAAAAAGAAACATCTGCTTCACTTGCTCCATCTATGGACATTTCTGTGGCGAGTAATTTTGAAAGGTTATTGTTTGAGATTTACAAAAAAAATGGCACCAAGCTTAGCGATACTTTCTCATCATTTCCTGCAAAATCTATAGATTTCAATCAATCCGATGAAATCTGGCAAGAAGTGAAAGCTTTTTTTGAAAGCTCTACTTGTGATGATAAAGAAATTGTTGAAACAATTGTAAAAAGCTTTGAAACAGAAAATATTTTGTTTGATCCTCATACTGCAACAGCAATAAAGGGAAACAAAGATCTAAATCTTGACCCTTCAGAGCTTGTAACCTTTGCTACGGCACATCCAGCTAAATTTCCAGATGCAATAAATAAAGAATTGGATATTCCGGACGAAAATACTCCAAGTTCCTTGAAAGAAATTATGACTAAAGAAGAAACTTTTTCAGTGCTTGAAAATAATTTTGAGGACCTGAATAATTATCTTGATTCGGAGGTTCTTAATTAAATGGTTGAACTATCTTTAGGCGAAAGAATCAAAGTTGCTGCTAAGTCTCTAGCTGAGCTTAGGGGGTACCTTTGACTTTGAAGAAAAGAAAAAACGCTTAGACGAAATCAACACCAGACTTGAAGACCCTGAAGTTTGGTCCAATCAAGAAGAAAGTCAGAAATTAGGCAAGGAAAAAGCTTCCCTAGAAAAACTCGTTGATTTGGTAGAGGGATTAAATAACTCTGTAGAAGATCTGAATGAATTATTTGAACTAAGCGAAGACGAGTCAGAAACAAACCAATTAAAAGAAGAGCTTTTTAATATAGAAGAAAAAATTGCTGATTTGGAGTTCCGTAGAATGTTTTCAGGAAAGATGGATCAAGCAAACACTTATCTCGATATTCAGTCTGGTTCGGGGGGAACAGAGGCTCAGGATTGGGCAGAAATGCTTTTACGTATGTACTTAAG
Source organism: uncultured SAR86 cluster bacterium (assembly GCA_902627595.1). Lineage (GTDB taxonomy): Bacteria > Pseudomonadota > Gammaproteobacteria > Magnimaribacterales > AG-339-G14 > MEDG-81. The sequence goes on along the minus strand of CACOJO010000010.1, from coordinate 20,593 downwards.
ATGGGGCGAAAACAAGGGTTTCAAAACCGAATTAATTGAAGTCTCTCCAGGAGAAGTTGCAGGAATTAAAAGCGCCACGATAAAATTTGAAGGCGAGTTTGCTTATGGTTGGCTTAGAACAGAATCAGGAGTTCATCGACTGGTTAGAAAGTCACCTTTCGATTCTGGAAATCGTCGCCATACCTCTTTTGCATCAATTTTTGTATCGCCAGAAGTAGATGATGATATTCAAATAGATTTAAATCCTGCAGACATTCGAATCGATACTTACCGAGCTAGCGGTGCAGGCGGACAACACGTAAATAAAACAGATTCGGCAGTGCGCTTGACTCATATGCCCTCAGGAGTAGTGGTGCAATGTCAAACGCAAAGATCGCAACATAAAAACAAAGATAGTGCGATGAAGCAGTTACGAGCAAAGCTCTTTGAGATAGAATTAAAAAAGCAACAGCAAGAAATGGAAAATTTAGAAGCATCAAAGGCGGATATCGGTTGGGGAAGTCAAATTAGATCTTACGTATTAGACTCAGCAAGAATTAAAGACCTCAGAACAGGCGTAGAAACAGGAAACTGCAACGATGTACTAGATGGTAATTTAGATTTATTTATTGAAGCCAGTTTAAAGCAAGGAATTGAATAATGTCTCAAGACAAAGAAGAAAATCATTTAATTGAAGAAAGGCGAAAGAAACTTGTTGAGCTTAGAGAAGCTAACAAGGCTTTTCCAAACGATTTCAAAAGAAAACATTTAGCTAAAGAGTTAAAAAATGAGTTTGATGAGTTTTCCAAAGAAGAATTGGAAAAGAAGAAGGCAAAAGGAGTAGTTGCTGGACGCATCATGCTTAGAAGAATGATGGGCAAGGCAAGTTTTACAACTATTCAAGATTTTTCTGGAAGAATTCAGCTTTACATCAGAGCTGATGAAATTTCGAACTATGATGAATTTAAAAATTATGACTTAGGGGATATTGTCGGCGCAGAAGGTACGGTATTTAAAACCAATACCGGTGAACTCTCGATACATGTCAAAAAATTAAAACTCTTAACCAAATCCTTACGACCATTACCGGAAAAACACTTAGGTTTAACTGATACCGAAATACGTTATCGCAAACGCTATCTGGACTTATTGACCAATCCAGAAAGTTTAGAAGTCTTCAAAACTAGAGCAGAAATAATAAGTAATATTAGAGCTTTTCTGCTGGCTGATGACTTTATTGAAGTTGAGACACCTATGATGCATCCCATTCCAGGCGGAGCCACAGCAAGGCCTTTTGTCACGCATCATAATTCTTTGAATATGGATTTATTTTTAAGAGTTGCACCAGAATTATATTTGAAGAGGTTAGTGGTTGGGGGATTTGAAAAAGTGTTTGAGATCAATAGAAATTTTAGAAATGAAGGGCTTTCAACTAGACATAATCCAGAATTCACTATGTTGGAATTTTATACCGCATATGTTGATAGTGACTTTCAAATTAAATTTGTAGAGAAGATGTTTAAAGCAATTACAAAATCATTGCCTCATAAAACAAATATATTCAAAAAAGCTTTTCAAAAATTAACTATGGACGAAGCAATATTGCAATTCACTTCTCTGAAGAAAAAAGACTTAAGCGATGCCAAGAAGCTCAAGGAATTTTGCAAAGCAGAAAAAATAAAAATGGACTCTAAGGGTTCATTAGCCATTATTAAAAATGAAATATTTGAAACATTGGTCGAGGAGAAACTTATAGAGCCTACTTTTATTACTGAATATCCAATTGAAGTTTCACCTTTAGCGAGAGCTTCTAATGTAAATCCTGAGGCGGCAGAAAGATTTGAACTTTTTGTAGACGGCAAAGAGATTGCCAATGGCTTTTCTGAGTTAAACGATCCTGAAGAACAAGCAGAACGTTTCAAAGATCAAGTTGCTAAAAAGGATTCGGGTGATAACGAAGCGATGCATTTTGATAAAGATTACATCGAAGCTCTAGAGTATGGGTTAGCACCATGTGCCGGAGTTGGTATTGGCATAGATCGATTAACTATGTTAATTACCGGTACCGAATCTATTCGAGATGTTTTATTATTTCCTCAACTAAAAAACAAATAAGAATTATGAGTAAAGATTGGACAAAAATTAGAGCAAAGGTAAAAGATTTCATTGAAAGTGAAATTTATCCTAAAGAAACTGAGTTAGCTAAGGGTACTCCCGAGGCGCGAGAAATGCTTGGTTCATTAATGCAATTGGCAAAGGATGAAAAAATTTGGGCATTGGGACATCCAGAAGATATTGGTGGAGGCGGGATGCCTTTTATGGAATACGTATATGTAAACGAAGTCATTGGCAGATCTTCTTTTGCAATGGTCGCATTGGGCACACATTCTCTACAAGACTCAATAATGCTTCGAGAATTTGCTTCCCCACATTGGCGCGATCAATATCTCGAACCGCTAGTTCAAGGAGAAATCTTTCCAAGTTTTGGCATGACTGAGCCTGATGTTGCAAGTTCTGATCCTACCCAATTACAAACCACAGCCATCCTTGACAATGGTACTTGGAAAATAAATGGCACAAAATGGTTTACCACTGGTGCTGCCAGAGCTGCCTACACTACAGTGATGTGTCGAACCGAATTAGATGCTCCTAGTCATGGTGCTTTCAGCATGATCATTGTGCCGACAGATAATCCAGGTTATAAAATTGTTCGAGAAACTCCTGTACTTGGGATTAATGGCGGACACTACGAAGTTAAATACGACAACGTCGAAGTTCCCGAAGAAAATTTATTAGGTCCAAGGGGACAAGGATTCATCATTGCACAAAAACGACTTGGGCCTGGAAGAATTTTTCATTGCATGCGCTGGTTAGGCCAAGCTCAAAGAGCTTTTGATTTGCTCTGTGAAAGAATGCATGAGAGAGAAACTTTTGGGACACCACTAACGAAAAAACAACTGCTACAAAAATTTGTTTTCGATAGCGCCTGTGAAATTCAAGCTTCTCGTCATTTGACCCTTGATGCTGCTAAAAGAATTGATCAGGGAGATGATGCGAGAATTGAAATTGGTTTGATTAAAGTGGTTGGGGCGGAGATGCTTCACAATGTCATAGATCGAGCCATCCAAGTCCATGGCGCAAAAGGACTCACTGACGATACTCCATTAAGTCTTATGTATAGACATGCCAGGGAGGCAAGAATTTACGACGGCCCTGATGAAGTTCATGTCCAATCCGTCGCCAGACGTATTCTAAAGAACTATGAAAATAATGGTCCTGGGTGGGATTTTGGCGAGCGAGATGCATCCCTAGTATCTTAAGATGTCAGACTTTCAGGAATTTTTAGAAAATTCTCTGCAGCAAAAAATTAAGCAACTGATTCCTCTCACAGGAGGAGCTTCTGCAGATATCAATCGTATTGTTCTTGCTAATGAAGATGAACTTATAGTTAGAAGAACTCTGTCGCAAGAAAAATCCGTTATGGCAATTCCAAAAATCTTAGAAGCAAAAATACAAAAAGTTGTTAAAAAAAATGGAGCTCCTGTACCAGATATCATATTTGAGTTTTCTGAAGGCGAAGAAATAGGTGAGGGTTATGTCATGGAAGCAATTCCAGGAGAGACTATTCCTCGTAAAATTCTTAGAGATGAAAAATTTTCAACTGCTCGAGAAAAACTTCCTTTTGAAATCGGTAAATCTTTGGCCAAAATCCATCAAACACAATTAGAAGATTTAAAAGCTCTTGATCAGGTGACCTTTTCAGACTCTCTAGAAAAACTTTTTCAGGTATATCTAAGCTTTAACCAACCACAACCAGTCTTTGATTTAGCTTTCAAATGGCTTGAAGCCCAAGAACTCAAAGACTATGGAGAAGTTTTAGTTCATGGAGATTTTCGTTTTGGAAACTTCATTATTTCGGAAGAAAATTTAGAATCTATTATTGATTGGGAGTTAGCTCATATAGGCAACCCTATGGAAGATCTTGGATGGCTTTGCGTACGTTCTTGGCGATTTGGTAATGTCAAAAAAAGGGTAGGTGGTTTAGGAGATATCAAAGATCTCATTGCTGGTTATGAATCCAACTCTGATATAAAAATTGAGGAATCTCAGCTTGATATATGGCAGCTCTATGGCTCATTACGCTGGGGAGTTATTTGCATGATGCAAACTTTTGCTCATCTAAGTGGCATGGTTAATTCAGTAGAAAAAGCAGCGATTGGCAGAAGAGTATCCGAAACGGAATTTGATTTAATGAATATGATTAAACATAAAAATTTCTTATGAGTGTTTTTGATAGACCAACTTCTAAAGAACTTTTAGAGGCAGTAATTGATTTCATCGACGCCGAAATAAAATCGGATTCTTATCCTGCAAATAAAAAGTTTAAATTTCAGATTGTTTTAAATGTCCTAAATGTTGTTAAGAGGGAGGTTGAAACTGGAGAAGTAATAAATGAAAAATTTTCTGAGCTAGGATCAAACCTTATTGGAGAAAATGAGTTCACCATAGAAAAATTGTCCCAAAAAATTAGAGATAAAGAATTTGATCATGAAGACAAAGATCTTGTAGATTTTCTATATAACCTTACAGAGGAAAAAATTAAAATAGACAATCCGAAATATAAATAACCAAAAGCTGTCATGGATGCAAAAATATATGGTCACAATCATTCTCCCTGGGTTCAAGCAGTATTATTAGGGTTACATGAAAAGAAAATAAAATATACCTTGTATCAAATACCGCCATTTGAAATATTTAAAATCTGGGGTGTTTATATGCCGGCTGCTGCTTTAGATGGAACTTCTTGGGAAGTTGAGTCTTCAAAAATATTAAAAAAAATTGGATTCAATAAAGTTTCTGAACAAGATATCCGAGCCGCTCAGGATGCATGGAAGGGCGTCTTACACCGTCCTGATAATCCCTTTAAATTTTTTTCAGCATGGGCTCATGCTTGTGACTTGAACTTACCATTTATTAAAAGCTTGATGAATAGCTTTCTTTTAAGTTTTACATGTTTTTACATGTTCCTTCTAATAAATATCATAAAAGTTAGATTTAATATGAAAGACCCTGAAAATTTCGGAGATCAATATCTTTTTTGGGAAAAAGAGCTTCTTGAATCCGATGGTTCATTCATTGACGGTCTAAATCCTGGTACAAGAGATTTCTTACTTTTTGGCGTAATTCAGTGCCACTCAAGTCTTCCTGTTCCTGCTCTGAAAGCCCTGCAAAATGACGAAAGACTCCTCAACTTGAGAACCTGGATACATAAGATGCATGAAAGATTTGAAGATTATCCTCATCTTTATTCAGGGGAATTTTTTGAGCCTAATTTACCACTTCCGAAGTCTTCAAGTTTTTTACAAAGAATTTTCTTTTATTCAGGAATAATAATTATGTTCCTTGCTTTTCCTATAACATTGCCACTTGCTTTATTTTTAATGAAAAAAGCTCCAAGATAATTTGTAAAAGTTAAAAATGAATAAAGAAAATTTTGAACCAATAAGATTTCTTAATTATTTAAAACACAGAGCTGATCATCAGGGAGTTCCCCTAGCTTTGGATGAGGGTTTTATTATGGAGTCTTTTCATGTTGGGGTAAGGTATTTTTTTGGAGTTACTATTGACGATAAGGGAATGCCAATTCACGATAGAGAACAGCCTTACGAAGGTTTTTTAGAAGAGTGGATTGAAAGGAGTATTAACTGATGAATAAATCTTTGATATTTATAATTTTAGTTTTAGTTTTTGGAGGAGCTTTTCTCTACAATTTTTATCATACTCAGTTGGAAAAAATGCAACATTCAGTTGAGCACATGATCCATCGACATTAATCAAAGTAAATCTTTTATATCGTTTTTCTCATCCAGAAGCTCTTGAGTAGTTAGATCAATCTTTCCTTGTGCATAATCGCTTATTGGTAAATCTTGGACAATTGATACCTTTCCATTTGCATCTGCTTTCAAGGGAAAGCCAAAGATTAAACCTTCTGGAATATTATAACTACCGTCACTTAAGACTGCCGCACTAAACCAGTCATCTGCAGGAGTTTCTGAGAGTGTTGCCTTTACCGTATCAATGGCAGCATTAGCAGCTGAGGTTGCAGAAGAAGCGCCTCTGGCATCGATAATAGCTTTTCCGCGTTGTTGTACGATTCTTAAAAAATCACTTTCAATCCAATTTTGATCATTGATCCAACCGCTAGCCGATTCGCCTTTAATTTCTGCATTATCTAGATCGGGATACATGGTAGGACTATGGTTTCCCCAAATGGTCATTTTCTTAATATCAGAAATCTCCAAATCACATTTATTTGCTACTTGAGCTTTTGCTCTATTTGCATCTAAGGCAGTCATTGCCATCCATGTTTGAGAAGCATTATTGCCATGAGTACAGCCAATTAAGGCATTGGTATTTGCCGGATTCCCAACAACAAGTATCTTTGCATCAGCCTTAGCATTTTCTCCCAAAGCTTTTCCTTGTTCAGTAAAGATGCCACCATTTATTTTTAATAAGTCTGCGCGTTCTTCAATTTTTTTCCCGTTGATAGTGATACCTCTTGGAATGCTGCCTACCAAGAGAGCCCAATCTATATCTCCTGAAGCTTCATTCATATCGGAAAAGTTTTTTACAGTCCCTAGGGTATTAAAGCCACAATCTTCTAATTCCATGCGAGAACCTTCAAGCCTGGATACAACTTGAGGTACTTCAACAAGATTTAAATTAACTTTTACATCTGAGCCAAAAGTTTCGCCACTAGCCAATCTAGTCAGCAAGGCATAACCGATTTGACCGGCAGCTCCGGTTACTAAAACATTTACTTCTTTCATGTATCTTTCCTTAAATTAAGTTAAAAATATTCTTTCCTTTTTTTTGAGAAACGGATACTTTTGCATCCAACATCTCGTTTTTAATCATGCTATTCAGAATAACCTCATCTTTTTCACTATTAGCAATAAATCTAGTTCCATCTTCAAGAGATCCGATTATTAATGCAAATTCTAAACCTTTTCTGCCATTGATGACGGTATAAGTATCTATCTTTCCATTGCCTGAAGGTTCTTCCGTAAAATTTTGAATGGCTTTTGAGTTGATGTCTTTTTGAACAGAACTGTTATTTATTTTTTCAAAAGGTTTGGCCGGAATTGTCGACATGACTAGAGCTGCATGTTTGGTAATAAACCATGAATTTGCAGTAAGCAATCCATAAGTTTGTGGTTTTTTTCTTAGTTGTCTCACCATTTCCGTAGTTGAAAACATCGTGTAAGAATTTCCAGGGCCACCAAAGTAGGGCAAACCTCCCGTAACCGTTAAATCTTTTTTTTCTTCCAGAATGCCCAATTCTTTTTTTGCAATTTGTACTGCTGAAGGAAAACAAGAATACAAATCAAAGTGTTTTATATCGGATAAAGAAATTTCAGCTTGATCCAAAGATTGATTTACACAAGTCTTAATTGCAGGAGAAGAATGAAAATTAGGTCTTTCAGTAACGTTCCAAATATCATTGAGAATAGAGCAACCATGCACATATACTCTTTTATTTTCTGCAACGTTTAGTTCATCTGCTTTAGCTTGTGACATCAAGATAAAAGCAGAAGCCATATTAACTCGAATGACTGAATTTAAGTATTTTGTATAGGGAAAACCAACCATTCGATTGTTTGACGTTTCTTCTGCAATCTCTGTTGCGCTACGATAGGAAGGAAACCAAGAATAAGGATTTTTGGATGCAATTTTGCTGAATTCGCTGAATAAGGTACTACATTCATCAAGATGGGTAGCTGCTGTTTTCTTCTCTTCTTTTCTCAATGCTTGAGCAAAAAGAGGGTATACATTGGTTGGCAAGTCCATTCCATGTAACTTTTCATGATCTGAAAAACCAATATCATTATTGCCTATCATCTCCGGGGAACCTCCTGGTTCATCTAGCCAATCCAATGACATGCCAGCTTTTAACTTAGCTATCATTGTTTGAAGAGCTTCACCACCACTAAGCAAAGCGCAATCTGTTTCTCCAGTGGAAATTTTAACTAGAGCATCCTCCAACAATACTTGAGGACTATTACCGCCCATCGGCGCATATACTTCATTTTTTGCTGAGACATTTAGTTTATTAGCGAGAGTTCTTGGAAAATTTGAATATTGAAAGTTTGATTGGTTGGTTGCGGTAAGAAAATCTATGGTAAATCTAACTACGCCCACATAATCAATGTGCTTATTCAATTCTTTGATGCCAGAGTCTTGTATTGCATGCTCACAAGCTTTTGCAAGAAGTTCTTGAGGGTTTAGCCCATCTTCCTTGGATCTATCAACTAAGTCGCCGACGCCAATAATGATAGGAGCTCTTTTATCAATTTTTTTATTTTGCTTACGTTCTGACAAGATGTAATATTACCGACTTGAATTAATCAAACGCATATTAAATAACAAGGAGAACTAAATGACTATTAATTTTGACGGAAAAGTTGCAATTGTAACTGGAGCTGGTGGCGGATTAGGAAGATGTCATGCTTTAGATTTAGCAAAGAGAGGGGCTAAGGTTGTTGTAAACGATCTTGGTGGAAACGTAGATGGTTCTGATGATGGTTCTTTATCGGCAGCAGAAAAAGTTGTAGAAGAAATTAAAGCAGCAGGTGGAGAAGCAATGGCGAACGGAGCAAGTGTCACTGATGTTGCTCAAGTCGAGGAAATGGTTAAACAAACTATGGAAGCTTACGGCAGAATAGATATCTTAATTAACAATGCAGGAATCCTAAGAGATAAATCTTTTTCAAAAGTTACTGATGAAGATTTTCGAATGGTCTTAGAAGTTCATTTAATGGGAACAGTAAACTGTACAAAGGCGGTTTGGGAAATTATGAAAGAACAGAATTACGGCAGAATTGTAGTGACTTCATCTTCTAGCGGTTTGTATGGAAATTTTGGACAAACAAATTATGGTGCAGCAAAAATGGGCGTCGTTGGATTAATCAATACCCTTAAACTAGAAGGTGCTAAGTATAATATTAAATGTAATGCTCTTGCTCCTGTAGCAGGAACTCGAATGACTGAAGATTTGATGCCAGGAGAAGTTTTAGATCAGATTCAACCTGATCACGTAACTCCAGCCGTAACCTACATGGTCTCTGAAGATGCACCTACAGGTGTCATCATGTCAGCAGGCGCTGGAGTTTTTGCAAGAGTTTTTGTCCACGAAACTATGGGTGTCAACTTAGGCACAGGTGAAGACATGACTGCAGAAAACATTGCAGAGAAATGGGATGAAATCTCCGATATGAAAGACGCGAGACCTTGTTATCAGGGGGGTGAACAATCGCAAAAAATCTTTGAATTAATAATGAAAGGCTAAGGCTCACCAGCCCTTTCATAATCAACTTCAATTTTATAAATCTCTCCAGTTTTGTTTTCTTTACAAAACTGGGGAATTGAAGACTCAGCAGTCAAAATATAAAGTTCTTTTTCTTCTATTCCGCCTAACATACATGCATAAGCAGGCTTAGGAGTTGCAATTCGATCGGTAATTTTTCCTCCTTTTTTGTATCTAATTACCTCTGCAGTCGTTGGAGAAGCAACCCAAATTCCATTATCTGAATCCAAACATATGCCATCTGGTACAGGAAAAGGTGGGCTGTTTGACTCTTTAAAAGGAATATTCAGAAACCTAATGATGCTTGTGATTATTTTAAAGTGAAGGGGTATGACTCTTGCCCAAATGGTTCTATGAGACAATTCACCAGATTCATTAATTTGAAAGGAAGTTAAATTTCCTCCAAACGTCTCTCCAACAATTAATTCTTTGCCATCTGGTGAAATGACCGATCCATTTGGAAAAAGTAGGCCATCAGCACATATTTTTGTTTCTCCTTCTTGTGTTACAGAGATCAAGCAAGTTTTACGAATTTTACTTTCAACACTGTCTGTCCCGAAGTTCCCAACATAAGCAGTCCCATCTTTGGCAATGACCATATCATTACATTGGTAAGGAGTAAGATGTGACATATCGGCATGAATCGAAAGTTCTCCGTCTTTTAGTTTCATGAGTTTTCGATCTAGCATAGAAACAATAATCAAACTCCCATCCGGCAACCATCCAAGTCCAGACGGTTGTTCTGGTATTTCCGCGAGAGTAGATAGATTTCCAGCAGCATCAAGATTATAGACTTTATAACCATGCATATCGGAAAACCATAATTTATTTTCATGCCATCTTGGGCCTTCTAAAAAATGAAAACCGTCCGCAACTTTTATCAAATTACCCATTTCTTTTCTCTCTTATTATTTTCATTAGTTTTTTTGGATTATCAGTGATTATTGCATCTACACCAAGCTCTATTAGATCTCGCATATATTTCTTATTGTTCACAGTCCAAGTGATGCAATACTTGCCTTCCTCTTTGAATTTTTTGATCAAATTTATACTTTTTTTCGAGTCAATATGCTGACTGATACCAAACGATTTACTTTTTTCTAGAAATAAACTTATTTTTTCATAATCATAATCAAAAAAAGCAGGGATGATGCTAAGCGTTGCAGGAATATCAAATCTCTTGTTTAGACCCTCTACGATGTTTGGGTAGAAACCCAAAAAATGTGTATTCAATTTTGAAATGACATCGGTTTCAACCATCTCATTCAATTCATTAAAACTAATTTTACTTGGCTTTATTTCAAGAAAAATTTTTGATTTTTCCGGTTTATGATCAAACGCTTCTTTAAGTAAAGGTATATATGTATTTGTAAACTTTTTTGAGCGAAAGCTACCAACGTCTATGGTTTTTAAGGTAGAAAGAGTTTCTTGTGAGATTAAATATTCGCTTTCACTGACTCTTCCGAGACTATCATCGTGAATACAGATCAATCGTTTATCTTTTGTCTCTCTGACATCGAGCTCGACAGCATCAACTCCCTGATCCCAAGCTTTGATATATGCTGGAAGCGTATTTTCGGGAGCTTCCATAGAAGCTCCACGATGCGCAACTACTAAAGGATAGTCTTTTTTTGTTAGTCCCAACTCAAAGCGCCACCAGTCTGGTATTCAATGACGCGAGTTTCAAAGAAATTCTTTTCTTTACGCAAGTCCATGATCTCAGACATCCAAGGAAAAGGATTAGTTGCATTAGGAAATTCTTCTTCAAGTCCAATTTGGGTCAGTCTTCGGTTTGCAATGAATTTCAAATAATCAGACATACTCTCTGCATTCATCCCTAAAATACCACCAGGCATTGTGTCATGAGCATACTCGATTTCTAATTGCGTTCCTTGCAGAATCATATTCCTTGCTTCGGTTTGCATAGCTTCATCCCAGAGCTGAGGATTTTCCAGTTTTATCTGATTGATCATGTCTATTCCAAAATTAACATGCATAGATTCATCTCTTAAAATGTATTGGAACTGTTCTGCTGTTCCCGTCATTTTGTTTCTATTACCCATGGATAATATTTGGGTAAAACCACAGTAAAAGAAAATTCCTTCCAATACACAGTAAAAAGCGATTAGATTTCTCAATAAAGTCTTATCATCCTCTAATGACCCAGTTTTAAAATTTTGGTCAGCTAGGGATTCTGTAAAAGGTAGAGCCCAAGCAGCTTTTCTTGCGACCGAAGGGATTTCTTTGTACATATTAAAGATTTCTCCTTCATCCATACCTAAAGATTCAATAACATACTGATAGGCATGAGTATGAATTGCCTCCTCCAAGGCTTGTCTTAATAAGTACTGTCTACATTCCGGATTTGTTATATGTCGGTACACGGATAGGACGATATTATTTGCCACCAATGAGTCAGCAGTGGAGAAAAATCCAAGATTCCTCATTACGATTCTTCTTTCGTCCTCGGTAAGACCGTTTGGATCTTTCCAGAGAGCTACATCAGCAGTCATATTTATCTCTTGTGGCATCCAATGATTGGCACTACCATCAAGATATTTCTGCCAGGCCCAGTCATACTTGAAGGGTACCAATTGATTTACATCCGCACGACAGTTGATCATTTGTTTTTGATCAACGTCAACTCTACTTGACGCACCCTCTAGCTCTTCCAAGCCTTTTTCTATATCTAGTTTGTCTAAGGCTTCGGATACATCATTAATTGAGCCTGTGCTTATTGGCGCATTTTTTGCTGGGGTTACAGCATCATCATTCACAACTGCAGATTGTTGCGTTGCGGCTTGTGCTTTTGCTGGTTCTGCTACCGGCATTTTTTGTGTTTCTTCTGAGTTAAAGTCATCCCAAGATAACATAGCTTCCTCCTTAATAAAATTACTGACATGCCTCGCAGTCAGGATCGTCAATGGAGCACGCTTCTGGCTGATCATAGGTTTTAGGTTCAGTCTTTACAGCATTGAGCTCCATATTGGTTATTGTTGATTTTTCGGTTGTTGTGGCACTTCTTGATCTTAGATAGTAAGTCGTTTTCAAGCCTCTTAACCATGCCATTCTGTACATAACATCGAGTTTCTTCCCGTTAGGTTCTGAAACATAGAGATTCAATGACTGACTTTGATCTATCCATTTTTGTCTTCTGCTTGCTGCTTCAATTAACCACTTGGGCTCTACTTCAAAGGATGTAGCGAACAGCTTCTTAATGTCTTCTGGTACTCTGGCTATACTTTCTAAGCTTCCGTTGAGGTTCTTAAGATCGTAAACCATAACCTCATCCCACATATCTATTTCTTTAAGCGCATCAACTAAATGCATGTTTATGACAGTAAACTCTCCAGAGAGATTTGATTTCACAAACAGGTTTGAATAGGTGGGTTCGATTGATTGAGTTAAGCCTGTGATATTAGCAATCGTTGCTGTTGGCGCAATTGCCATGGTATTTGAGTTTCGCATCCCTTGAGTTTTGACCTTTTCTCTGAGGGCGTTCCAGTCAAGGCGAGTTGTCTTATCAACTTCGATGTAGTCTTTACCCCTTTCTTTTTCAAGAATCTCTATTGAATCTAACGGCAATATTCCTTGACTCCAAAGAGAGCCCTCATAAGAAGAGTAAGAGCCTCTTTCTTTAGCTAAATCAGAAGATGCGTTTATTGCCATATAACTCACTAATTCCATTGACTCATCGGCAAAATCAACGGCGGCTTCTGATGCGTAAGGTATTTTCTTAATATAAAGCGCATCTTGGAAACCCATGATTCCCATGCCTATAGGTCTGTGCTTAAAGTTTGAGTTTTCTGCCTGAGGCACCGCGTAGTAATTTATATCTATCACGTTATCGAGCATTCTTATTGCAGTGGTTACGTTCTTTTCCAGTTTCTCTTTGTCTAGGTTTCCTTCTGCATCAAGATGATTAGGTATGTTTATTGAGCCTAAGTTACAAACTGCGATTTCGTCATTTGAAGTATTAAGGGTAATTTCTGTACATAGGTTCGACGAATGAATTACCCCTGTATGTTGTTGCGGAGATCTGAGGTTACAAGCGTCTTTAAATGTTATCCAAGGATGACCAGTTTCAAAAAGCATAGACAGTATTTTTCGCCATAATTCTTCCGCTTCCACTTCTTTATATGCTTTAAGCTTTCCTTCCTGAGCAAGCTTTTCATATTCTTCATACTTTTCTCTGAAGGCCTCCCCGGAAAGATCATGCAATTCAGGTGTTTCATTTGGCGTGAAGAGGGTCCACTTTTTCCCTTCAAACACTCTTTCCATGAATAGATCTGGAACCCAATTGGCAGTATTCATGTCGTGCGTTCTTCTTCTGTCATCTCCTGTATTTTTTCTCAGTTCAACAAATTCTTCTATATCAAGATGCCAAGTTTCTAGATATGCACAAACAGCTCCCTTTCTTTTTCCACCTTGATTTACAGCAACTGCTGTATCGTTTACCACTTTTAAAAACGGAACCACCCCTTGAGACTTCCCGTTTGTTCCTTTGATATGGGCACCCATTCCTCTTACAGGTGTCCAATCGTTACCTAGGCCGCCTGCCCATTTTGAAAGCATGGCATTGTCTTGGAGTGCTCCATAAATTCCATGCAAGTCATCAGGGACAGTAGTCAAATAACATGAAGACAATTGAGAATGCATAGTTCCTGCATTGAATAGGGTAGGCGTTGAGCTCATATAATCAAATGAAGACAGCAACTCGTAGAATTCTAGGGCTCGTTGTTCTCTGTTTTCCTCATTTAGGGCCAAGCCCATTGCCACTCTCATAAAGAATACTTGCGGGAGTTCAAATCTTATTTCATTTGAGTGAATGAAATACCTATCGTAAAGAGTTTGAATCCCCAAGTATGAGAAAAGTAAGTCATTATCTGGAATCATCGCTTTACCGAGTAAATCCAGGTCATAGTTTGATAGCTCTGAGTTGAGAAGTTCTAACTCAATTCCTTTTTTTACAAATGCTTTTAAAGCCTCAGGGTAGAGAGCTGACATTTCCTCGTGAGTTGCATTCTCTGTTATCTCAAGGAAAGAAAGAGCTTCCGACCTTAGACTGTCTAATAGTATTCGTGCTGTTGCAAAAGTATAGTTTGGCTCCACTTCAACTAGTGATCGCGCGGAGAGCACCAATGCCTCTTTTACTTCATGTTCTGGCGCTCCTTCATAGAGGTTTTTGTTTGCTTCTGAAATAATTTTTTCACTGTCTGTACCATCTAAGCCGTTGCATGCTTCTTTTGCTATGACGTCAATTCTTTCAGAAGTTTCAAGCTCCTCCTTTTCTGGACGATCGTGAATATGAGTTTCTATTGCTCTTTGGTTTGCTCTTTCAGCACGGTATAAAACATATTCTCTTGCAACCTTGTGTTCTTCGGAACGCATCAAAGCCAGTTCTACCTGATCTTGAATTTCTTCTATATGTATAGTTCCGCCAGATGGCATTCTCTTTCTAAAAATATCTTCAACTTGGCTACTTAAAGTCGATACTCTGCTATGAACACTTGAAGATGCTGCTGCAGCACTAGTATGTACAGCCAGAAAAGCCTTTGTAATGGCGATTTCTATTTTAGAGCCATCAAAATCAACCACAGATCCATTCCTCTTTATAATTCTTAGCTGACCTGGTGAAACCATAGTTTTTTTTGGTTCCGATTGAACTGATTCTTGTTTCTTCTCTTCTATTGTTCCTGTTGTCTCCAAAACAATTCCTTCTTAAAAATTTACTAAAATGGGTATAAAAAACACAATATATTGTGTTTTCTTAACAATGGGGTACAAGATAAAGGGTTTTTAACAAAAAAGCAATACAACAATTTATGAAAATTTAGTGGATAGGCTGTGTATAAGTGTATATAAATATATTCATGTCAAAGTATTACATCTCAATAGATCAAGGCACCACGAGTTCTAGGGCAGTTTTATATGACAGCTCCTTTAACCAAGTAACTCAAGAACAACAAGAATTTAAACAGTACTATCCTACAGAAGGATTGGTTGAGCATGACTCTGAAGAAATTTGGACTTCCGTGCTTGATACAGTGAATTCCTTGATGAGCAAGAAAGGCATCAAGAGCTCCGATGTCATCTCCATTGGTATTACTAATCAAAGGGAAACGGTAATGCTTTGGGATAAAAATGGCAAAGTTTTAGATAAAGCCATTGTATGGCAAGATCGTAGAACAACAGAACTTTGTGAAGAACTCAAAGCCAAAGGCATTGAGTCAGAAGTAACGAAAAAAACCGGTCTTTTACTCGATCCTTACTTTTCTGCAACCAAGGCACATTGGTTATTGAAAGAACACAAAATTGATCCAAATAAATATTTTTTTGGCACTATTGATACATTTCTCGTTTGGAAGTTAACAGAAGGAAAAAGCTTCAAGACAGATGTAACCAATGCATCTAGGACATTATTACTAAATATTGACTCTGTCGAGTGGGACAAGGACTTGATAGATATATTTGAGCTAGGAGGCTTAAATTTACCTGAAGTAACAAAGAACACCTCTGATTTTGGCTCAACTAAGCTTTTTGGTGGAGAAATAAAAATATCTGGCATTGCAGGAGACCAACAAGCATCTTTAATAGGACAAGGTTGTTTTGATAAAGGACAGCTAAAAAGTACCTTCGGCACAGGATGTTTTTTAATGGCAAACACTGGCAAAAAAAGACAAAACTCCTCAAATAAGCTTCTATCAACTATAGCCTACCAAGTAGACGATTTATGCTATGCCCTAGAAGGAAGTATTTTTATGGCTGGAGCTAATTTTCAATGGCTTCGAGACAAAATGAATTTTTTCGAAGACGTCAGCGAATCTGAAGATCTGGCTAAAAGAGCAGATCCCAATACCAACGTTTTTCTCATTCCTGCTTTTGTGGGTTTAGGGGCTCCGCATTGGGTTCCTGATGCCAGAGGAGCTATTTTTGGACTTACAAGAGACTCTGGAAGAGAAGAATTGAGTTTAGCTACCCATGAAGCAATTGCTTTTCAAACCAAAGAGATCATATCTTCTTTAGAAAATGACGGCATAAAAGTAGATAGTGTAAGAATTGATGGCGGTTTAACGAGAAATGCTTTTTTTAATCAGATTTTATCCAGCGTCATTGAATTGGAAGTTTTATGTTCCAAAACTGTTGAATCAACTGCTCTAGGCGCTGCTTTTCTTGCCGGCATTGGATCTGGAGAAGTATCTCTTCAAGATATTGCTAAGAATTGGTCTCCGAAGGCAGAATACTATCCAGATTCCAGCTACGATTTAGGACGGTACGATATCTGGAAAGAATTTTTAAGTAAATTAATCAGCTAACAAAAATTCAAGAAGACTTTGCTGAGCATGCAATCTATTCTCTGCTTGGTCCCAGACCATACTTTGAGCATGTTCTAACATTGTGAAACTTATTTCTTCACCTCTGTGAGCAGGTAAGCAATGCAAAAAGATTGCATTGTCATTCGCAAGACCCATATCTTTTTCTTCAACAAAGAAATTTTTAAAAGTTTTTCTTCTTTCTTTTGAAGAGGATTCATTATTCATGGAAGTCCACACATCTGTCGTAACAATCTGTGCTTTTTCAAGCGCTTCATCTTTCTTTGACACTAAAGTAATGAAATCTTTAGCTTTGTTCAATAATGGTTGATAAGGTTCACAACCTTTTGGACAAAAAATACTGATTTCAAAATCAAACTTAGTTGCAGCTTCAATATATGAATTGCAAACATTATTCCCATCCCCAATCCAGCATACTTTTTTGAGAACTTCATCCTTATTTTTTTCCTTGAAAGTCATCAAGTCTGCAAGAATTTGACAAGGATGAAATAAATCAGTTAGACCGTTAATCACAGGAACAGAAGAGTTCTCAGAAAAAAGTGTCAACTCCTCGTGGTTATCGTTTCTAATAACAACTGCATCAACCATGGAAGATAAAACTTTAGCAGTATCAGGAATTGGCTCACCCCTAGACATTTGCAACTCAGATGAACTTAAGAAAATTGTATTGCCCCCTAATTTGTTCATGGCTACTTCGAAAGAAACTCTGGTTCTAGTTGAGGGTTTTTGAAAGATTAGACCAAGAGTTTTTTTATCAAAGATATTTGATGTTTTTGATTTTGATTTAATTTCAATCGCTCTTTCAATTATATGAGTAAGGTCTTCTTTAGAAAAATTGTCAAAATTTAAGAAATGCTTTGGTCTCATTTAATTTAAGTTATAGAATTGCTGTTTCAGAAAACTAATACTAATAGACTTCGTTAAATAAACAAAATTCATATGACTCAAAAAATTAAAACCTTCAACGCAATTGCTGAGAAAGGTCTAAAGATCCTTAAAGAAAAAAATTTTGAAGTATCAGACGGCCTCTCCGATCCAGATGCAATCATTTTGAGAAGCCATAAGATCAAAAAGGAAGATTTTGGTAATAATCTTAAAGCGATAGCAAGGGCAGGAGCTGGGGTGAATAATATTCCAGTAGAAGAATGTTCTGAATTAGGTATCCCAGTGTTTAATACTCCAGGGGCCAATGCAAATGCCGTTAAAGAAATAGTTTTGGCAGCTCTGTTAATGTCCTCGAGAGGTCTTTTTCAAGGAGCTAATTTTGTAAATTCAATTGAAGAATCCAATCAAGATGAGTTAAAACCATTAATAGAATCAGGTAAAAAAAGTTTCAAAGGTAGAGAATTAGTAGGCGGAACTTTAGGTGTTGTTGGTATGGGAGCCATTGGTTCTAGAGTTGCTGACATGGGGGTAATGCTGGGTATGAATGTAATTGGTTATGACCCAGCTATTACGGTTGAAGCAGCATGGAAATTACCTAATAAAGTTGAAAGAAAAGAGACTATAGAAGATGTTTTTAAAGAGTCTGACTATATCTCTCTACATGTTCCAGCGAATGATAAAACTAAGGGCCTTATAAATTCTGATTTACTTAAAAATGCCAAAAATGGCCTGAGACTTATAAATTTTGCAAGAGACGAAATAGTTGTCTCTAAAGACATTATAGAAAGCCTCGATAAAAACATTTTAAGTAAATACATCACAGATTTCGCTGATTTAGACTTAATCTCAAGGGCTAAAACTGCTAACGATGTTATTATTCTGCCTCACATTGGAGCAAGCACTAGTCAAGCAGAAGAAAATTGTTCTGTCATGGCTGCAGAACAGCTTGACGATTTTTTGAATAATGGAAACATTAAAAATTCAGTTAATTTTCCTGAGTTAATCGAAACAAGACCTTCACAATTTAGGATTACTCTTTCTAATAAGAATCATCCCGGAATGATAGGTAAAATAACTACTGTATTGGCTGATAATAAATTGAATATTATAGATATGGTCAATAAAAGTAGAGGCGACATTGCTTATAACGTAATAGATCTTGAAACCAAACCGCCGGAAAAGGTTTTAGTTGAATTAACCGCTCTAGATGATGTTATAAGTGTGAGAGAGGTATAAAAATGACCAAACCAGTTGCAATTGTCACAGGCGGTAGTAGAGGTGTTGGCGCTGAGGTTTCAAAACTTCTTGCTACTAAAGGTTGGAATATAACAATTACTTGTTCAAGCTCAATAGACGCTGCAAAAGAGGTAAGTAAAGAGTGTGAAACGTTAGGAGCAGAGACGATTGTACTCAAAGCAAATGTTTCACAGCCCGAATCATGTGCTCAAACTGTAAGAGAAACTTTAAAAAAATGGGGAAAATTAGATGCCTTGATTAACAATGCTGGAACCACTAAATTTAATGCTCATGATAACTTAGATGGCCTTTCTAAAGATGATTTTTTAGAATTATATGCAACAAATACAGTTGGTCCTTATATGATGATCAAAGAAGCAAGAGAAAACCTCCTTCTTTCAGATAACCCATCGGTTGTGAATGTTGCCTCCATAGCTGGAGTTTTAGGAATTGGTAGTTCTGTGGCCTATGCTGCATCAAAAGGAGCTCTAATTAACATGACAAAGTCTCTTGCCAGAGCTCTAGGCCCAATAAGAATTAATGCAATTTGCCCTGGTTTTATACAAGGAGATTGGTTAAAAAATGGTTTAGGCGAAGAAACTTATGAATTCGTCAAAAAATCTACTGAAGATAGTGTTCCATTGAGCCTAACATGTACCGCAGAACAGGTTGCAGAGACTATTTGTTATTTCGTGGAGTCCGGCTCTACAATTACTGGAGAAACCTTGTTGCTCGACGGAGGAATGCATTTAGGCAATTATTAAGACCTAATAATATTTTTCTACATATTCTTTTGTAAAACCCACAATCTCGTCTTCTCGACCTTCTTTGACCTTCACAACCCATTCAGGATCAGATAATAGAGCTCTTCCAACAGCTACCATGTCAAATTCTTCCCTTTCAAACATTTCAACTAAGGTTTGAATTGATGAAGTATTTGCTTTGTCATTACCGATATACAAACCTATAAAATCTGAGTCAAGTCCTACACTTCCGACAGTAATTGTGGGTTTGTTGGTTATCTTCTTCGTCCAGCCTGCAAGATTTAAATCAGACCCTTCAAATTCTGGTTCCCAATATCTCCTCGTACTGGCATGAAAGACGTCTACTCCTGAGTCAGATATAGGCCCTAGAAAAGTTTCTAAATCATTAGGAGAGGGCGCAAGAATTGCATCATAATCTTGTTGTTTCCATTGCGAAAATCTCAACATTATAGGAAAGTCTTTTCCAACTATTTTTCTAGCACGTGAAACAATTTCACAAACAAACTTTGTTCTTAAATCCTCCTCATTACCATATTTATCTTTTCTAATATTAGTATCGCGCCAGAAAAATTGATCAATCATGTAACCATGCGCTCCATGCAACTCTACGCCATCAAAACCTAACATTTTTATAGTTTCTATATCCTTGACGTAATTTTGTATAAGGTCTTCAACATCATTGTCTGTCATTTCATAAGCAACTTTTTTATCTTTTCTGACAAGACCGGAAGGAGTGTACCCTGGAACCTCTGGATTAGGAGGTTGGCCTGGTTTTCTAATTCCTCCTACATGCCAAAGTTGACAAAATATTGTAGAACCTTGTTCTTGTACAGATGAAATTAAATTCTTCCAACCGTTATGAGATGTTTCTCTTAGATTTGGAACATTTGGGTAACCACTAGATGCTGGGTGACTTACTTCAACTCCTTCTGTGATGATCATGCCAACTTCTGCAGCGGCTCTTCTTTTGTAATATTCTAAATTTTGATCAGTAGGTACGCCATTTGGAGACATACTTCTAGTCATTG
>CACOJO010000009.1 GCA_902627595.1 uncultured SAR86 cluster bacterium | reverse complement strand
TAGAACCAAGTGCTGCTTGGCCAATGACTATTGAATTTTTGAAAGGGGATGAAAATTTTGGTTTAGACTCATTTGATCCAAATACCGGAACAATTAATTCAAAAATCTTCAAGTTAAATAACATTGACTCAAAATATGTATTTAAAATAGAAAGAGGTCTGCAACAATCCAGCTCTGAAATATTTATTTCCCAATTAAAAAAAATTGATAATTCTTGGCAAATTATTTCAATTAAAGAGAGTCAGTTGGATAATTTGATTACTAAATTCTATGAATACTTGTCTACATCTAGTCCGACAACAGGGACTTCTTTAGTAGCTTTAAATTTAAATGCAAGTAACAAGACAGAAGTCATAAAAGATACGTCTGGAATGTCAAAAATTAAATTAAGAATTAATTATGCAAGAGCATGGGCCGCATTGAGAAGATCTCTTTTATTAGCTGGATATAAAATACTTGATGAAGATAGAAATGAAGGTAAATTTTATTTAGAATATTTTCTAAGAAGGTCATTGCTTGATCGAAGACCAGATATAACAAATATTGAGATAATAGTTGAAGAATTAAACTCAAAAGAGTGTTTAATTTCTACTAATTTAGATGAAGAGAATTTAGATTTATCGGAAGAAATTATTTCTCAAATTAATCAATCACTCTCGTAACAAGATATGGAAAAAAAAGAATTACTCACAAAAGGAAAAGCAAAAGAGCTATATAAAACCTCAGACGAATCTAAGTTAGTAATGGACTTCACTGACGATACTTCGGCATTTGATGGAAAAAAAATAGAACAATTAGTAGGAAAAGGTACGGTTAATAATAGATTCAATAACTTTATTATGAATCATTTGGACTCCAAAGGTGTAGCCTGCCATCTTTTGGAAGAACTAAATGATCGTGAAAGCTTGGTTTTGTCTTTGGATATGTTTCCAATTGAATGTGTAGTGAGGAATTATGCTGCAGGAAGTATTTGCAAACGTCTAGGCCTTGAAGAGGGGATGAAATTTGAAAATCCTATTTTTGAATTCTTTTATAAAGACGATGATTTAGGCGATCCAATGATAAATGATAATCACATTATCTCTTTTGGCTGGGCAGAAGCTGATGATATAGAAACTTTAAAAAATCTTACTTTAGAAATTAATGATCATTTAGTAGATTTATTTCTTAAAGCAGATTTAATTCTCGTTGACTTCAAATTGGAGTTTGGTAAAAACTCTGGAAAAATATATCTTGGCGATGAATTTACCCCAGATGGTTGTAGAGTTTGGGATAAGGAAACCAAGAAAAAACTAGACAAAGATAGATTTAGATTGGGTCTTGGAGATGTAGTTGAGTCTTACCAAGAGATAGCTCATAGACTTGGCGTAGATTTAACTTAAACCTTTATTTATTTCTTCCAATACCTCGCTACCCGGGCAAAGCTCTTCTTGTTCTAATGTATTAAGAGGTTTATCAGGTAAATCCATTATTTCAGTTAGAGGTTTACATTTGTTGTCTACATATAGAAGTCCAGTAATAATTTTTCCTTCTTTATTTTTTTTCCTAATTAACTCTAAAGAATTTCCTGCATCTGTAGGATCAAAATTATGATCTGTTTTTTCTAATGATAGTCTAGAACCATCATGAAGTTTTACTTCTACACTTGAACCCTCATCATAATTCGTCTTTATTTCTTCTCCTAATGGAACAAAGTCTGTTTTGCCCATAGCTTCGTTGTGATTTCTAATGTAATCATAACTTTTAGTTGAAGAATCATGATTGTTAAATGTTACACAAGGACTAATAATATCCAAAAGCGCAAAACCTTTATGTTGAATGGCACCCATGATTAAAGGAACCAACTGATCTCTGTCTCCAGAAAAGCTTCTAGCTACATATGATGCTCCCATCTGTATTGCCATTGAAGTAAGATCAATTGGCGGGAATAAATTATCTTCTCCGTATTTATTTTTAGATTCAAGGTCGTTTGTTGCAGAGAATTGTCCTTTTGTTAATCCATATGTTCCATTGTTTTCTACGAAATAGACCATATTTACCTGTCTTCTTATCGCATGGATAAACTGACCAATGCCAATTGAGGCGCTATCTCCATCTCCCGATACACCCAAATAAAGCAGATCTTCATTAGCACAGTTTGCACCTGTTGCTATAGAAGGCATTCTTCCATGAACAGAATTGAAACCATGGGAGGCATTTAAAAAGTAAGCTGGAGCTTTTGAAGAGCACCCAATTCCAGACAATTTAGCTACTTTGTAAGCTTCGATATTCAGCCTAAAACAGGCTTCAATTATGCAAGCACTTATTGAGTCATGGCCACATCCAGCACAGAGAGTAGAAACACCTCCTTCATAATCCCTTCTTGTGAGACCCAATTTATTTTTTTCCAAATTGGGGTGTTTATTTATTGGTTTAAAGTAACTCATGTTATTAAGGCTTGTTGAGATTCTCTTTCATATATTTTCTTAGCAATAAATTTTGCCTGAATTGGATCACCGTTAAACCAAACTAATGATCTAAGTTTTTCTGCTGAAATTCCTCCTTCAGCCATTATTAAGGTTCTCATTTGGCTATCTCTATTTTGTTCAATCACATAAATAAGATCATGGTTTTCGATAAACTCCCATACATCTAAGTTGAAAGGGAACGATCTAATTCTCATTAGATCTACTTCAATGTTATTTTCATTGAGAATATCTTTAGCTTCATACATAGCTGCAGATGTACTGCCGTAAAATATCACACCAGAACTTCCTGGTTTTTCAGAAAGATTAATTATTGGATCAGGAACTAATTCAGATGCAGTCCTAAACTTTTTAACCAATCTTGTTAAAGTTTGCTCATTGATATCTCCATTTTCGGTATACCTAGCATACTCATCATGAGATGTTCCTCTTGTAAAGAAGGCTCCCTTCTCAGGATGAGTTCCAGGATAAGTTCTATAACAAATCCCATCGTCATCAACATCTAAATATCTCCCAAAATTATCCATTTGATCTAGATCTTCAGCTTTAAGAACTTTTCCTCTGTCATATTTTTGTTCGTCATCCCATTCAAATTTATCTGTAACCCAATCATTCATTCCAATATCTAAATCACTAATTACAAACACAGGAGTTTGTAATCTTTCAGCTAAATTAAAAGCTTCTGCAGAGAACTCAAAACACTCTTGAGGATCTTCAGGAAATAAAAGCACATGCTTAGTATCTCCATGTGAAGCATAAGCACAAGAAAGAATATCGGATTGTTGAGTTCTAGTTGGCATTCCAGTCGAAGGTCCGCCCCTTTGAATATTAAAAAGAACCAGAGGTACTTCTGCAAAGTAAGCTAGACCTAAAAATTCACTCATTAAGGAAATGCCTGGACCGCTAGTTGCAGTAAAGCCTCTTGCACCATTCCAGTTAGCACCTATCGCCATGCCAACAGCTGCTAATTCATCTTCAGCTTGAACACTTATATAATTATTTTTTCCTGTCTGAGAGTCAACCCTATATTTTGAAGCGTATTTTTCAAAACCTTCAGCAACAGAGGTAGATGGTGTTATTGGATACCAGGAGCAAAATGTAGCTCCTCCATAAACCGCTCCTAATCCACAAGCATCATTTCCAGAAACAAGTATTTTATCTTTAAGTTTATCTTCTCTTTTGACGTTAATTCCTATCGGATAAGGTAAATTCTTTAAAACGTAATCTCTTCCTATGTTTAAAGCCTTTATATTTGGCTCAATGAGAGCAGGTTTGTTTACAAATTGTTCCGAAATTAATTTTTCAAGAACTTCGTATTCAATTTCTAAAAGAGGAGATAATGCTCCCACGTAAGCAATATTTTTAAATAATGCCCTTTGTTTGGCATTAGTAAACGAATCTACACAAAGCTGTGTTAAGGGTATTTCAAGAATTGTGATGTCATCTCTATTGAAATTTCTTTTCCAAGTTGAGTCATACAAAAGGTAACCGCCCTCTGAAATCTCTTTAACATCTTGAGAATAAGTTTGAGGATTCATTGCAACAGCAATATCTACACCACCTCTACTTCCCAAATAACCCTTATTATTTACTCTGACTTCAAACCAAGTTGGTAAACCTTGAATATTTGAAGGAAAAATATTTTTTGGACTAATTGGTATTCCCATCCTAAAAATAGACTTAGCAAACATTTGGTTAGCACTTGCAGAACCTGTTCCATTTACATTTGCAAATTTAATGACAAAGTCATTAAGAGAATTAATAGGATCTACTTTTACAGGATTTTCCACTAAGCAACTTCCTTGGCTTTAACTCTGCCTTTGTTTAAGTTATGCGCTTCAATATAATTATTTTTTTGAATATCCCAGGCCCCAGTCGGACACCTTTCTGCACACAGTCCACAATGAACGCACATATCTTCATCTTTAACCATGACTCTTCCAGTAGCTAGTTTTCCTGATACATAAAGATCTTGATCCAAATTCAAAGCCGGCACTCTAAGTTTCTCTCTAACCTTTTCTTCAGTATCATTTGTAGTGAATGTAATACAGTCTGTCGGGCAAATATCAACACAAGCATCACACTCTATACAAAGCTTTTCTTGAAAAACTGTCTGCATATCACAATTTAGACATCTCTGTGCTTCCTCGAGTGCAAGTTTCTCATCAAAGCCTAGCTCAACTTCCATCTTAAGATCATTTAGAGCTTGTTTTAAATCTGCATGAGGAACTTCCAAACGAGCTTCTTGAGAAATACCGTTGTCATAGGACCATTCATGAATTCCCATTTTTTGACTTACTAAATTTGTAAGTGGAGGGGGCCTATTGAATAAATCAACTTCGCTACAAAAATTATCTATGGAAATTGCAGCTTGATGACCATGCGCTACAGCCCATATGATGTTTTCAGGACCCCAGGCAGCATCACCACCAAAAAAGACTTTTGGATGAGAAGACTGCATTGTAGTTTTATCAACAATAGGACAGTCCCATTCATTAAAATCAATTCCGATATTCTTTTCTATCCAAGGGAAAGCATTATCTTGACCAATTGCCAAAAGCACGTCATCACACTCAATAATTATTTCTTCACCCGTAGGTATCAACTTTCTTTTACCATCGGTATATTGAGCTTCCATTTTTTCAAACTTCATTCCCTTAAGCTTGCCCTCATCATCCAATAAAAATTCTTTTGGAGAAGTGTTATCTAGAATAGGAATTCCCTCATCAATTGCTTCTTCTAACTCCCAGTCAGATGCTTTCATGTCTGATTTTGGACTTCTAACAGTCACTTTAACGTCATCTGCTCCTAACCTAATGGCTGTCCTACAACAATCCATAGCTGTATTTCCACCCCCAATTACAATAACTTTCTTACCAATTGATTTGGTATGCTCAAAAGCAATACTTGTTAGCCAGTCGATCCCAATATGAATATTTTCATTAGCTTCTTTTCTACCAGGTATTTCAAGATCCTTACCTTTAGGCGCACCTGTGCCAACAAATACAGCGTCAAAAGAATCAATTACATTTTCTAAGCTATCAATGTAAGAATTAGTTTTCAGCACAGCTCCCATTTTGATTATTCTGTAAACTTCTTCATCTAAAACTTCCTCTGGAAGCCTAAAAGAGGGAATATTGGTTCTCATTAATCCACCAGGTTTATTATCTTTCTCAAAAATAGTAACTTCATAACCTAGGGGTAATAAATCTCTTGCCACTGTTAAGGATGCAGGGCCTGCACCAATCAGACCAATTTTCTTACCATTTTTAACTTTTGGAATTTCAGGAAGATAGGGATCAATATCATTTTTATAATCGTAAGTAACTCTTTTTAATCTACATATAGCTACTGGCTTATCATGAGTTCTTCCTCTTCGACATGCAGGTTCACACGGTCTGTCACAGGTTCTTCCAAGTATCCCTGGAAATACATTGGACTCCCAATTAAGCATGTAGGCGTCATCATATTTTTTTTGAGCAATCAGACGAATATATTCGGGAACATTGGTATGAGCAGGGCATGCGTATTGGCAATCAACCACTTTATGAAAGTATTGAGGATCAGAAATATCAGTTTTCTGCATGTGCTCAGTTCCTCTGAGAACGATGCCTTTATCATCTGCATTGACTTTTCTTATTTGAAATTCAGTTTTAAATTCTTCAATGATTTTATCTCTGATAGGTATGGCTTTATCTAAATCCTTCTCGCCAGTAGTTCTTCTTAAATCATAGCCTAATTCACTTCTTAAAGATAAAGGTACAGCAAGCTTCACCCACCATACATTGTTTCTTTTAAACAAATATTTTTTACCAGACATTCAAAATGTACCTTATTTTCATCTCACAGCGCTATATATGGGGAATTATAGTATTTTTGTTTAAAAGGTACAATACATAGTAATATGTTTATGAAATGTTAGCTTATGATAAAATGTACCTTTTTTGATTATTGTTTTCGTGATATTATTCACGCGAAATTTAGATGAAATGAATACTTATTATTTTGATTATGCTTCTACTACACCAGTTGATGCTTTGGTGGTGGATAAAATGAAAGAATGTTTATCTGTCGATGGAGCCTTTGGTAATTCTGGATCTAGATCTCATGTTTTTGGTTGGAAGGCTGAAGAATTGGTTGAGGAAGCCAGAGTAAATGTTGCTAACTTAATAAACTGTGATTCCAGAGAAATAATTTGGACTTCTGGAGCAACTGAATCAGACAACTTAGCAATCAAAGGTGCAGCATATTTTTACTCCGATAAAGGTAAACACATAATCACTTCTAAAATTGAACATAAAGCCGTTTTAGATGTATGTAGACAACTTGAAAGCGAATCATATGAAGTTACTTATTTAGAGCCAAATAACGATGGAATTATTTCGCCTGAGTCTGTTGAAGCAGCTTTAAGAGAGGACACTGTTTTAGTTTCTTTGATGCATATCAATAATGAAATAGGCGTTATAAATGATATTGAGGCTATAGGAAAAATTGTAAAACAAAATGGAAGTATTTTTCACGTTGATGCAGCACAAAGCGCAGGGAAGATTCCAATCGATATAGAGAATTTGGAAGTTGATTTAATGTCATTTTCTGCTCATAAAATTTACGGTCCTAAAGGAATTGGAGCGTTATATGTGAGAAGGAAGCCTAGGGTGCGTCTTCAACCTTTATTCCATGGTGGAGGTCAAGAAAGAGGTATAAGGGCAGGTACTCTTCCAACTCACCAGATTGTTGGAATGGGCGAAGCTTTTAAGCTTGCCAAAGAAAAGATGTCAGAAGATCTTAAAAATCTTTCTAAATACAGAGACATTTTGTGGAACGGATTAAAAGATATGGAAGAAGTTTATATAAATGGAGCTATAGATAATGCGTTTCCAGGAATTTTTAATATGTCATTTAACTTTGTTGAAGGTGAGTCTTTAATAATGGCATTGAAAAATATTGCAGTTTCATCTGGATCTGCTTGTACTTCTGCTAGTCTTGAACCGTCTTATGTTTTAAGGGCCCTAGGAAGAAAAGACGAACTTGCTCACAGCTCGATAAGATTCTCTTTTGGAAGGTTTACCAAGGAACAAGAAGTTAAAGAGACTGTAGAGCTTGTAAAAGATTCTGTTAACAAACTTAGAGAAATCTCTCCGCTGTGGGAAATGTATCAAGATGGCGTAGATTTAGATAAAATAGAGTGGGCATAAATTGAAAATTTTAACTGCGAGGAACAAATGGCTTATTCACAAAAAGTAGTAGATAAATTTGAACAAACACTAAAAAATCCTAAAGGAGCAAGTGTAGGAAGATGGAAGCCTGATGATAAAGACTTTCACAGAGTTGGTACAGGCATAGTTGGCGCTCCTGCTTGTGGAGACGTCATGAAGCTTCAAATCAAATGTGAAAACATAGATGGTACAAATAAAATCGTAGACGCTAAGTTCAAGACTTATGGTTGTGGTTCAGCGATTGCCTCAAGCGGAGAGCTCATTGATATGCTTAAAGGAAAAACTTTAGAAGAGGCTCAAAACATCTCAAATCAAGAAATCGTCGATATTCTTGAATTACCAGCAATAAAAATTCACTGTAGCGTACTTGCTGAAGAAGCTATTCATAGGGCAATAGATGACTACAAAAGCAGAAGAAATAATGACTAATGCCAAAAATAAAAGTATTGCCTCATGCTGAAATATGTCCTCATGGCGCAGAATTCGAAGCAGAGTCTGGAATTTCTGTTTGTGAAAATCTTCTCAACCAAAACATAGATCTAGAACATGCTTGCGAACTCTCATGCGCTTGCACTACATGTCATGTTATCTTCACAGAAGGTTTTAATTCCCTAAATGATTCTTCAGATGATGAGGAAGATTTATTGGATAAAGCTTGGGGTTTGGAGCCAAGATCAAGATTGAGTTGTCAGACAATAGTGGAAGATATAGATTTAGAAATACAAATTCCAAAATATACAATAAATATGGTTTCAGAAAATCACCCAAAACCTGCTAAGAATGTAATAAAAGTTATTTCTTCTAAAGATTTTGATATTTCTAATGATGCAGCTAGTCATTTAATTGAAATGATTAAAGCAAATAATTCTTTTGGCGTTCGCATATCTTTAAAAGACTCAGGCTGTTCAGGCTTTGCTTATCAACTTGACTTAATTAATGATAAAGATGAAAACGATTTCGCCGGCCTAATAAATGGAGTAAATTTATTTATTCATGATAAGAGTTTTGTATTCCTTAAAGGAACTAAACTTGATTTTGTTAAAAAAAACCTTAACCAAGAACTGGTTTTTTTGAATCCAAACGTCTCAGCTGAATGCGGTTGCGGTGAAAGTTTTAATTTCGACAACAAGCTTGTAAAAGATTTATCTCAAAATTAATCACAATGGATTGGTCAGATACTTATGACATCGTTGATAGTCTTTGTGAAAAATATCCAAATGAAGAGCCTGAAAAGTTGCTTTTTTTAGATCTTATGAATATGGTTACGTCTCTTGAAGGGTTTGTAGGCAAGAAAGAGAACTGTAACGAAAGAATTTTAGAAGCTATTCAGGCTATCTGGATAGAGGAGAAGGATTAATGTCAGAAAAAACCTTATGCATAATTAAACCAGACGCGGTAGAAAATAATTTTGTAGATCAAATTAATGAAATGATTGAATCAAAAGGATTGACTATTTTAAAAAGCAAAAAAACTAATATTTCTTCAGAAATTGCAAAGCAATTTTATGCAGAACACTCGGGAAAACCCTTTTTTGATGAACTAGTGGATTTTATTACTTCAGGGCCTGCAGTCATCCAAATTCTTGAGGGTGACTCATGTATTACTAACTATAGAAATTTAATGGGTGCAACAAATCCCGAAGAAGCTGAAGAGGACACTATCAGAAAAAAATTTGCCGAGTCAATTTCCAAAAATGCTGTACATGGTTCAGATTCTTTAGAATCTGCAAATAGAGAAATTGAAATAATGTCTGCTTTGTTTTAGTTTAGATCAATGGAAAGCTGGAAAGAGCAGCTAGGAAATAGTTTAAGAGAGTCAGGTCTTACTATTAAAGAAATTTCTGATAAAACTAAAATTCCTTCAAAATTTATAAAAGCAATTGAAGACGGAGAGTTTAAAAAACTTCCTGCTGAAATTTTTGCTAAGTCTCAGATAGAGAGGCTTTTTAAGTTTTTAAATATTGACCCAACTGAAGCCCTAAAAGATTATGATGAATTTATATCACCTCCAAAATCACAAATTGAAGATGAAAACCCAGAAGACGAAAAAAAGCCTTTTTATCTTCAACTTATTGATAGTCTAAAAAATCAAACCATAAAAAAATCTTATTTAATTTATGGCGCTATTTTTTTTCTTTTTCTGCTGTTTTTAACTATAACGTCCTTTAAATCAGACAAACAAGATGATGAAGATGAACTGTTATCAAACTTAAATGCTGAAGAAATTTCTGAAGATAATTATTTTGAAGCTATTGACCTTGTTTCTAATCCTTCTGTCAATAGCGATGAAATAATAGATGACAAATCCAAAGATGTGATTGAAGAAAGTGATAATTTTGAAGATATAAATTATTTAGGAGAAGAGATTTTACGAAAAATTGAAATTGTAATTGATGGAGAGAGTTGGGTAGTCGTTTTTGATAAGAATGAAAGACTAATATACGAATTAATGCAAACTGGCAGTTATGAGTTTACTGGAGTCTCTCCTTTAAGGTTTAAAATAGGTTATGCTCCAGCAACAAGCTTATATGTAGATGGTAATAAAATTAGCTTCTCCAGAGCAATTAAGGGAGCAACAAACTATGCTCACTTTTGGGTGAACGAGGGAAATAAGGTTGAGTCGATTAGAGATTAAAAGAAGAAAAAGTAAGCTTATCCATGTAGGAAATGTTCCTGTTGGAGGAGAGTCTGAAATATCTGTGCAAAGCATGACAAATACTTTGACTACTGACATAAAAAATACAGTAAGGCAAATTAAGGCTTTGGAAAAAGTTGGTGCTGATCTAGTCAGAATTTCTGTTCCAGATAAAGACTCTTCTATTGCTTTCAAGAAAATTAAAGAACAAGCAAAAGTTCCTCTCATAGCTGACATTCATTTCGACTATAAAATTGCTCTTGATGTTGCAGAGCAAGGAGCAGATTGTCTTAGGATAAATCCGGGAAACATTGGTAATGAAAAGAAGGTAAAAGAAGTTATTTCTTGTGCATCCCATCATGGTATTCCTATAAGGATTGGCGTTAATGCAGGTTCTTTAGAAAAAAAATTACAAAAAAAATATGGAGAACCTAACTCCGATGCCTTGGTTGAGTCGGCTATGAGTCATGTAAACATACTTAAAAAATTAAATTTTGAAAATTTTAAACTTAGCATCAAAGCGTCAGACATTTATATGATGACAGAAAGCTATAGAAAAATTAGTAAATTAATTGATCAGCCTTTGCATTTAGGCCTTACAGAGGCAGGAGGACTGAGAAGTGGAACAATCAAGTCTTCAATAGCTATTGGACAACTTCTCTCAGAAGGAATAGGCGATACAATAAGAGTTTCTTTAGCCTCAGATCCATGTGAAGAAATTAAAGTAGGTTTTGATATTTTGAGGTCTTTAAGATTAAGAAAAAAAGGTATCAATTTTATAGCCTGCCCAAGTTGTGCTAGACAGAATTTCGATGTCATCAAAACTATGAATGAATTAGAGTCTAGACTTGAAGATATAACAGAAAACCTTGATGTCGCTGTCATAGGTTGTTATGTGAATGGACCTGGTGAGTCCAAAGCAGCTCACGTTGGGCTGACAGGCGCTTCACCAAATAACCTTGTTTATGTTGACGGAATACCCGACCACAAACTTGAAAATAAAGACCTTGTAGACTCCTTAGAAAAACTAATTAGAAAGAAGGCAAAAAAAGTAAGGCAATCACAAAGTAAGCTTTCAATTAAAGAGGTCTAAGTATCATGAAAAAAATTTCTAAATTGCGCGGAATGCAAGACTCAGACCCTACTCAAACAAATAAATTTAATTTTGTAGAGAACTGCTTTAATTCACTTGCAAATGCCTATGGATATCGAGAAGTAAGATTTCCCATTATAGAAAGCACAGAATTGTTTAAAAGGTCAGTAGGCGATGAATCAGATATTGTAAATAAAGAAATGTTTACCTTCGAAAGTAAGAGTGGAAAATCAATGACTTTGAGACCAGAAGGGACAGCTGGTTGTATGAGAATGGCCATCGAAACAGGTTTAATGGATTCTGGACAACAGAAATTATCCTATAAGGGTCCGATGTTTAGGTACGAGCGTCCTCAAAGAGGAAGAACGCGAGAATTTCAACAGCTTAGCTTAGAAGCTTATGGTTTTAATGACTCTTCCATAGATATAGAGATGCTTGAAATATCCAACCTTATATTTAATGAATTATCTTTAGAAAAAAAAGTAAGTTTAGAGATAAATTCCATTGGATCCCAACAAGACCAAAAAGAATATTCCAAAATATTGAAAGATTATTTCGGAAATTATAAAAAAGATTTAGATGAAGATAGTTTAAAAAGATTAGAAAAAAATCCATTAAGAATTTTGGACTCAAAAAATGAAGATTTAAAAAGTCTGATTAAGGATGCTCCAAAGATTAGTCAGTCAATTTCCAATGCGTCAAAAGAAAATTTTGATTTTATAAAAAAGAACTTAGATAGTTTAAAGATTGAATATATAGAAAACCCTCTTTTAGTCAGAGGGCTAGATTATTACAACGATTTAGTTTTTGAATGGAAATCAAACTCAATAGGTTCACAGGATACTATTTGTGGAGGGGGCAGATATGATTCTTTATCTAAAATTATTGGAGGAAGAGAAACTAGCGCAATAGGGCTATCATTTGGTCTTGAAAGAATTTGTTTATTAGTTGAGGACTCCGTTTTACCAAAGACAAAATCGTTGTTAATAATTTCGCTTGAAGACTCTTTTTATATTGATGCAATGAAGTTAGCTTCTTCATTGAGAGAAAATTTAGTTAATTATTCAATACAATTTTCTGGAAAAGATAAGAACTTAAAGAACCTATTGAAAAAAGCAAACAAAAAAAATATTGATTTCATGGTTATAATTGGTCAAGAAGAGATCAAGAAAAAATCTTATACCTTAAAAAAACTTTCAATGAATCAAGAAATTAAAATAGATAGCTTTGATTCTTTATTGGAAAACTTGAAATAAAATAGAAATGAATTTTTTTAATAAAATCTATGCATGGATTCTTAATAATTATATTAAGGTAATTTTATTTATATTTATTTTTGGATTTTCCTACGCTATATATCTTTACTTCTACATAACCTCTCAAAACAAAGATAAAGAAGCAGGCGACATATATCTAAATTTTTACAGCTCATACACTTCTTCATCTTTTAATGAGCAAGATTATAAAATTGCTCTGGAAAAGATATCTCAAATCGACGATAGTTCAATTTATTTAGTAATGCTTAAATCTATAAATGCTGCAGACTTAGCTAAGAAGAATAACCTGCAAAAAGCATTAACAGAATTATCAAATGCAAAAGAAATTATAGAAAATAAAAGTGATGACTATAAATTTCTGAAAGAAATAATTAATTTAAGAATGGTAAAGCTTTTTATTGAATTGGAAGAGTTAGAAACGGCAAAATCAATTCTTAAGCAAAAATTTACGACATATCAAACTAACAAGCTGATACTTGAGGGTGATATCTTTACCAAAGAACAAAAATTTTCTGAAGCTAAACAAAAATATAATGAAGCTTTAGTAAGATCTGAGAATGAAACTCAAAATAATCTTATTAGACTTAAAATTTCTACCCTGACTGAATGATGCGATATAAAAATTTTTTATATTTTTTTCTATTTGTAGTTTTTGTTGCTTGTGAAACAGGAACCAAAGAAGAAGAGCCTAATGAATTAAAAAAAGAAATAAATGAAAAATATAATTTTGAAAGATTGTGGTCGACAAATGCTTTTAAATCTCTACCTATAGGTAAAATTAATATAGCGTCTGACAAGGAAAATATATTTATCTTCGATTCTAAAGGTGAGATAAGAACTTTTTCAAATAACGGAAAAAGAATTTGGAACAAAAAAATAAATGAAGATATATCTACAGGAATAACTCTTGGTTTCAATAAACTTTTATTGAGTTCATCAGATGGAGAAGTATTTTGCTTATCCAAAAAAACCGGAGAAATTATTTGGCAGTATTCTTCTTCTGGAGAGATTTTATCTCCTCCGGCCACAAATGGAGACATTGTAGCAATTCAAAATATTGATGGGAGGGTTACAGCGGTTGATTTAGATACCGGAGATTTTAGATGGGATTATAGAAGCGTAATTCCAAACTTAACTTTAAGAGGAACATCTGAACCATCTTTTTATGAAGGTTTTTTATATGTAGGTTTTGCAAATGGAAATTTGGCAAAAATTGAACCAAGATCTGGGGTTACACAATGGGAAATCCCTATCACAACAAGTAAAGAAACTTCCGAAATTGGAAGAATTGTTGATATCGATGGAAATTTTGTTTTTTCAAGCGGCATAGCTTTCGTGGCAACATTTCAAGGCGATATTGCTGCTCTGGATACTAGATCTGGAAGGTTTATATGGAAAGAAAAATCATCTACAGCAAATGATTTGCTTTCTTCGAGAGGAAAAATAATTTTGATTGACGAAAAAGACCAGGTTCTAGCATATTCTCAAAATTCTGGAAATTTAGACTGGTTTAATAAAGATTTTTATTTAAGAAATCTTACCTCGCCTAATAAATTAAAATCTTTAGTAATCTTTGGAGACTATCAAGGATTTGTTCACGCTTTAGATATTTCTCAAGGAGAACAAGTAGCCAGACAAAGAACTTCAAGGTCAAAAATTATTTCAATCTCCATTAGGGATGAAAATATTTTAACACTCGACGAGAAAGGAAAACTTTCACTCTTCACTTTGCAATGATATTGTCCTCACCATGGGACCCATTATTGCCATAATTGGCAGACCGAATGTAGGAAAATCTTCTTTATTCAATAAACTAATTGGAGAAGACAGAGCTATAGTTGCAGACTTTTCAGGCTTAACTAGAGATAGGCTTTATGGTAATTTCTTTGTAAAAGCACAAAGATTTTCAATTGTAGATACAGGGGGAATTTCAGACCAAAAAGAAGAAATTAACCAGCTTATACTTGAAGAAATTAAGAAAGTAATTGAGGAGGCAGATGGTTTTATTTTTTTAGTCGATGCTCAGTACGGTTTAAGCCAAGATGATTATAAAATTCATCAGATTATTAGAAAATCTGGAAAAAAATATATTCTCGCTTTAAATAAATCTGAACTAAAGTCATCTGAGAAGAATATTGATGATTTTTATCAATTAGGTATAAAAAATTTCATCAAAATCTCGGCCAAAAATGGTTTGGGCATGAAAATTCTCAAAGAGGAAATATCTATTGTATTTAGACATGACGAAAAATTAAAATTTGAAGAAACAAAATTAGATCAAAAAATTACAGTAGGTATTTTAGGCAAACCAAATGCGGGAAAATCAACCTTTTTTAATTCAATAGTTAAAGAAAACCGATCCATAGTTTCTGAAAAAGCTGGAACAACAAGAGATACAGTAACTAAGTCAATTATCTTTAAAAATGAAAGCATTGAACTTTTTGATACCGCAGGCCTGAGAAAGAAATCAAAAGTACAGCAAGAAATAGAAATTTTTTCTGTTTCAAAAGCCATTTCAAGCATGAAACTTTCATCCGGAATCCTTTATCTTGTAGATGGAAAAGAAAATATTACAGATCAGGATTTGCATTTAATTTCATTGATTGTTTCAGCAGGAAAACCATTGGTTTTAGGAATAAACAAGTCTGACAAATTATCTCAATATGACAAATCTAATTTAACAAGATCGATTAATAAAAAACTAGCATTCATTCCTGGCCTATCAATCCATTACATATCAGCAAAACACAATAAAGGCACTGCTAAATTATTTAAGGGCTTAATAAAGCTCATAAAAAAAAGCGTGAAGAAAATTAATACTTCAGAACTAAATAAATTTTTAGAGGAAGCGGCAAAAACAAATCCGCCACAAATGTCTGGAAGGTTCAGACCAAAAATTAAATACGCAACTCTTCTTTCCTCGAAACCTACAATAATAAGAGTTCAAGGAAATAATTTAGATAAACTTACTAAGCAATATCAAAAATATTTAGAAAATTATTTGAGAAAAAAAATGAATTTTGAAGGCATTCCGATCAAATTAGTTTTTAGGAATAATATTAATCCTTTTGGCGATAGGAAAAATAAACTTACCAAAAAGCAATTAGCTAAGAGGAAAAGGATTGTAAGGCGTTGATTGCATAAATTTTGCAATATAATTAATGCAGAGATGAATGCGCCTAGATATTTAAATCTTTTTAAAATTACTTTGCCTTTGCCGGGAATTTCTTCCATTTTGCACAGAATTTCCGCTGTTGCTATCTTCTTATTATCTTTACCAATGTTTGCCATATTGATTTTCTCATTAGAAACTAAAGATAATTTTGATTTTGCTGTCTTGATTTTCGGAAACTTTCTTTTCAAGAGCCTTTTTGTCCTTTTTATTACAGCTATTTTTTACCACTTCATTTCTGGATTAAGACACTTGGTAATGGATTTTGGTTTTTGGGAAACTCTTCAAGCAGGAAGAATGTCAGCTTTAGCTTCATTTATCCTTACTGCGTTATTTTTCTTTTTATTTATTTTTTTGACGTGGTAACAAAGCTTTATAAATTAAAAAAAACAGGTATCTTTGATTACGTGTTTGTCAGGGTAACAGCAGTTATTCAGGCAGTATATTTTTCAGTTATAACCTTCTATTGGTTAGTCAATAAAGACTTTAATTACAAACAACTTACTAGCTTTTTTGATATTCTCCTCATAGAAATTTTTACGATAGTTGTTGCTTTTTCAATTGCCTATCATTCATTACAAGGGATTTGGAATATTGCGACAGATTATCTAACCCAAGCACAAATTGGGGTATCAGCTAAAGTCCTAAGACCAGCTGTACTAGTCTTTAGTTGGATCCAAGCTCTTGGTTTAATCGTTTGTAGTTTTTATATTTTAGGTTAGTGATTATGGCAATGAATGGAAAAGGAACTCTCTTAGACGCTTCTAGTCTTCCTGTTAAAGAATTCGACGGAATTATAGTTGGTGGAGGCGGCTCTGGAATGATGGCTTCACTTCAGCTTGCGAAATCCGGGATGAGCACTGCTGTAGTTTCTAAAGTATTTCCCACTAGATCTCACACAGTTTCAGCACAAGGCGGTATAACTTGCTCAATACAAAGCGCTGATCCAGATGACGATTGGAGATGGCATATGTTCGATACCGTAAAAGGATCAGACTTTATCGGCGATCAAGACTCTATTGAATATATGTGTAAAGAAGGCCCTGAAGCTATTTTCGAACTGGAAAACATGGGCCTACCTTTTTCTAGAACTGAAGAAGGTAAAATCTATCAAAGAGCTTTTGGTGGACAGTCAAAAGATTATGGAAAAGGAGGACAAGCCGAAAGAACTTGTGCTGCAGCAGATAGAACAGGTCATGCTCTCCTTCATACACTTTTCCAAGCTAATGTTAAAGCTGGAACAAATTTTCTTTCCGAATGGTTTGCGGTTGATCTTGTTAAAAATCAAAACAACCAGGTAGTTGGAGTAATTGCTTTTGAAATAGAGTCTGGAGAGCCATATTTTTTGAAATCAAAAGCAACCGTTTTGGCAACTGGCGGAGCTGGAAGAATTTATCAAACTACTTCTAATGCTCTAATCAATACTGGCGACGGAACTGGTATGGCATTGAGAGCAGGTTTCCCAGTACAAGATATGGAAATGTGGCAATTTCACCCCACTGGTATTCACGGTCATGGAACTCTAGTCACAGAAGGATGCAGAGGAGAAGGTGGTTACTTGATAAACAAAGATGGTGAGAGATTCATGGAAAGATACGCTCCTAACTATAAAGATCTAGCTAGTAGAGATGTAGTTGCTAGGTCTATGTTCACAGAAATTCTAGAAGGTAGAGGGTGCGGACCTGACGCCGATCATGTTTATTTGAAACTTGACCACTTGGGACCTGAAATTGTGCACAAAAGATTACCTGGTGTTACTGAATTATCTAAAAGATTTGCTCATGTTGATCCGGCTGAACATCCAATTCCAGTAGTCCCAACGTGTCATTATGCAATGGGAGGTATTCCTACCAATGTACATGGACAAGTGATCTCTCAAAACCCTGATGGTACTGATAAAATAATTGATGGTCTCTATGCTGCAGGCGAAGCCGCTTGCGTGTCAGTCCATGGCGGTAACCGTTTAGGAGGAAATTCTCTCCTTGATTTAATTGTTTTCGGAAGGTCTGCGGGACTGCATATTGAAGAAACCTTCAAGTCAGGAATAAAAATGGATAATCCCTCTGATGATGATATTGATTTTGCTCTTAGAAACCTTAACAGGATTAACATCAGCCAATCCGGAGAAAATTTTGTTCAAGTTAAGAAAGACTTGCAAAAAACGATGCAAATGAATTTTGGAGTTTTTAGGACTGAAGAATTAATGGTTAACGGAATTAAGGAGGTATCTGAACTAAGAGAAAAATCTCAAAATATTCATCTTGCAGATAAGTCTTCTCAATTCAATACAGCTAGAGTGGAGGCGTTAGAGCTTCTCAATTTGATTGAAGTTGCTGAAGCTACTGCGATAAGTGCAAATGAAAGAAAAGAGAGCAGGGGCGCACATTCTCGAGAAGATTATCCAGATAGAGATGATGAAAATTGGCTCAAGCATTCGATTTATTTTTCTGAAACTAAACAAGTCTCCAAAAGAGATGTAAATTTTAGACCTAAACAGGTTCAAGCTTTTCAGCCTATTGTAAGGACTTACTGATGCATGCAATTTCGGCCAGTGAAATAAAAACCCTTCGTTTAAGTATCTACAGATACGATCCTCTTAAAAAAGAGAAGCCTTACATGCAGGATTTTGACATCGATATACCAGCTGAAAAGGACCTAATGGTCTTGGACGTTCTGATGCTTGCAAAAGAACAAGATCCGTCAATTTCATTTAGAAGATCTTGCCGTGAAGGAGTTTGTGGGTCCGATGGTTTGAACATAAATGGCAAAAATGGACTAGGATGCATTACACCTTTATCTGATGCTGTTAAATCTAATAAACTTTCTATCAGACCTCTACCAGGACTGCCTGTTATTAAAGACTTAATTGTTGATATGAAACAATTCGTTGATCAGTATAAAAAGGTAAAACCATATCTTATTACTGATAAAAAAGTCGATACTAGAGAAGCAATTCCTCAAACAATAGAAGAACGAGAAAAACTTGATGGTCTATATGAATGCATAATGTGTGGTTGCTGTTCCACTGCTTGTCCATCTTTCTGGTGGAATCCTGATAAATTTTTAGGACCAGCAGCCTTGCTTCAAGCCTATAGATTTATTGCAGATAGTCGAGATACTGCTACAGAAGAAAGATTAGAACAACTAGAGGATGCCTTTAGCGTCTTTAGATGCCATGGAATTATGAACTGCGTTTCAGTCTGTCCTAAAGGCTTAAACCCTACAAAAGCAATTGGTGAAATTAAAAAAATGTTAGTAAAAAGAGCTTTATAATACTAACACTTTGAATTTACACGAATATCAGTCTAAACAACTCCTAGAAAAATTCGACCTACCAACAGCAAAGTCTGTAGTAGCTTTTTCAGTAGAAGAAATTTCTAATCTCATCAGCGAATTAGATAGTGAAGAATTTGTTGTCAAAGTCCAAGTTCATGCTGGCGGAAGAGGGAAAGTAGGTGGAGTTAAAATAACAAAAGATATTGATGAGATAATTGAATTTGCTGAGGATTGGCTTGGAAAGAAATTTGTCAATCACCAGACTGGCGAAGAAGGAAAGCCAGTTTCTGCAATAATGATTGCAGAAAGTACTACGATCCAAAAAGAATTTTATCTTGGAGCTGTGATAGACAGGAGTTCTCAATCTTTGGTGGTGATGGCCTCTCCAGAGGGCGGCATGGATATTGAAAAAGTTGCTGAGGAAAATCCAGATAAGATTTTTAAGATCAATGTTAGCAAAAATAAGAAAGAAGACTTTGACATTCTCCCTCTGGTTAATGGTCTTGGATTATCTTCTTATCAAACTGCAGAATTTAAAAAAATAGTTTCTGGATTGGTAAATTTATTTTTTGAAAAGGATCTTTCTTTGATAGAAATCAATCCTTTGGTTATAGATCAAAATGACTCTCTAAAATGTTTAGATGCAAAAATAAATATTGATGAAAATGCTTTGTTTAGACAAGAAGATCTTTTAAATCTAAGAGACTCTTCGCAAGAAAATCAAAAGGAAATCGAAGCAGCAAAATGGGATCTTAACTATGTGGCTTTGGATGGAAATATAGGGTGTATGGTTAATGGAGCTGGTCTTGCAATGGCAACTATGGATATCATTAAGCTTTCTGGAGGATTTCCAGCTAATTTTTTAGATGTTGGGGGTACTGTAGATAAAGAAAGAGTAGCCGAGGCTTTTAAGATCATTCTTTCTGATGAAAAAGTTAAGTCGGTCTTGATAAATATTTTTGGTGGGATTGTAAGGTGTGATGTAGTTGCCTCTGGGATAGTTTCAGCTGTCTCAGAAGTTGGGGTTGATATACCTGTTATTGTGAGACTCAAAGGTAATAATTCAGAAGAGGCAAAAAAAATTCTCTCTGAAAGCGACCTTAATATTATTTCTGCAGATGATCTCTCAGAAGCAGCTGAACTAGCAGTTAAAAATTCAGGATGAGTATCTTAATTAACAAAGAAACTAAAGTAATTTGTCAGGGGTTTACTGGATCACAAGGTACATTGCATTGCAGCCAAGCGATAGAGTACGGAACCAATATTTTAGGTGGCGTTACCCCTGGGAAAGGTGGGCAAACCCACTTGGATCTTCCAGTCTTTAACTCAGTAAAAGATGCAAAACAAGTTACCGAGGCAAATGCTAGTATAATTTTTGTTCCAGCTAAATTTTGTAAACCTTCAATAATTGAGGCAATTGAAGGCGGTATTGAACTGATAATCTGTATAACCGAAGGCATTCCAACCTTGGATATGTTGGAAGTTAAAGAATTAGCAGACAAAGAAGGTGTTAGGATTATTGGTCCAAATTGTCCAGGAATAATCACCCCAGGTGAATGCAAATTAGGAATTATGCCGGGCTTCATTCATAGTCCTGGCAAGGTAGGAATTGTATCTAGGTCAGGAACTCTTACTTATGAAGCAGTTGATCAGACTACCAAAGTAGGCCTTGGACAGTCTACTTGTGTAGGGATAGGCGGAGATCCGCTTCCTGGTACAAGTTTTATAGATGTTTTAAAGCTATTTGAGAAAGATCCTCAAACAGAGGGAATTGTTATGGTAGGAGAAATTGGAGGATCAGCTGAGGAAGAGGCTGCAGAATATATCAGAGAAAACATCTCTAAGCCTGTCGTAGGTTATATTGCAGGAGTAAGTGCACCTCCCGGAAAAAGAATGGGTCATGCAGGTGCAATAATTTCTGGCGGGAAAGGAACGGCAGAAGACAAATTTAATGCACTAGAAAGTGCTGGTGTAAGGACCGTTAAAAGTCCATCCGAAATAGGTCAATCTATTTTAGAAGAAATGTCTCTTTAAGAATTATTATTCGAGATCTTAAGATCTGTTTTCGACAAGAAACAAAATCCATAAGAAGATAGATATAACTTATTTGAGTCTTGCCTAACCTGCTGAGATGGAAGAAAAGGTATGATTTTTCCATAGCTATTATCTATCGCAATTTCTCTCTGCGACAGATTAAATATACAACAAATTTCCTTCTCATTTCCTCTGTGGAAAATTAAAACTTCATTATTATTTTCAAAATAAATCTCTTCGGCAAAGAAGGATATTTTTTTTCTTAACGAAATAAATTTCTTATAAAAATGATAGGTTGAGTTTTTGTTTTTTAATTGTTTTTTAGCAGAGTTGATAATTTGTTCTTTTTTAATTGGAAGCCATGGTTTTATGCTTGAAAAGCCAGCAAATTTTTTGCTTTCATCCCAAATCATGGGAGTTCTACATCCATCTCTACCAAAATCCATAGGCCAGAATTTTTTTCCAGGAGGATCTTTAATTTCATCAAATTCAATTTTGGTTTGAGTTTGACCAAGCTCTTCGCCTTGGTAAATGCATGGTGTTCCTTTCAATGACATGAGTAAGGCGCAGGTTAACTTTGCAAATTTATGCTTATCTTTTTTTGATTTATTCCATCTAGATAAATGCCTCACCACATCATGGTTGGAAAAACTCCATGTTGGCCATCCATCTTTAGTTTCTTTAAAAAATTTAGAAACAGTACTTCTTATGTGTTTTGGAGAAAATTCATCTCTGAGAAGATCAAAACTGTAAGCCATATGAAGTTTGTCATTATTCGCAGTGTATTTTGCTTGTAATTCAACATTTGAAATTTCTCCAATCATTGTCGTTTCTTTGTATTTGTCTGTTAGGTTCCTTAGCTTCTTTAGGAACCCAAAATTATCCTTTTGATTAATTGAGTATTTCAAATTTTGGAAATAATAAGGATTTTTTCCAGAAACTCTTAAATTGATAGCAGGATTATTTCTTAATTTTTTATCATGAAAATAATAATTTGCAGTATCAAGTCTAAAGCCATCAACACCTTTTTCTAACCAAAACTTAACAGTTGAAAGAAGCCATTTCTGAACATCTTCGTTATGAAAGTTAAAGTCCGGTTGTGACTTCAAAAAATTATGTAAGTAATATTGCTCTCTACTCGTATCCCATTCCCATGCAGAACCTCCAAAAACCGAAAGCCAATTATTTGGAGGAGAGCCATCAGGTTTAGGATCAGCCCAAACATACCAATCCGCTTTTGAATTATTTTTATTTAATTTACTGAGCTTGAAGAAAGGATGAGCATCAGAACTATGTGATAAAACCTGATCAATTAATACTTTAATTTTATTTTCTTTGGCTTTTTTTATGAGTTTTTCAAAATCAAGAATATTTCCAAACAAAGGATCAATATCAGTGTAATTGGAAACATCGTAACCCATATCTTTCATAGGAGAGGTAAAAATTGGAGAAAGCCATATTGCATCAACACCTAACGAAGATAGGTAAGAAATCTTTTTGGAAATTCCTTTCAGGTCACCAATACCATTTCCAGAGGTATCATTGAAAGAGCGTGGATAAATCTGGTAAATAACTCCTTTTTTCCACCAAGGGAGATTAGTTTCTGAAGAAAACTTTTTAGTCACTCACTTTTATAAGTTGTTTACCAAAATTTTTACCGCTTAATACATCTCTTAACCCCTGTGGAGCATTCTCAATACCCGATAAGACGGTTTCCTTGTATTTTATTTTACCTTGACGCATCCATTCAGCTAACTCACGTGTTGCCTGTTCCCATTTTTCATTAAATTCTGTAACCACAAAAAATCTATGTTCAGGCGTTGGATCTAAATTCCCAAAGATATCAAAGGGAGTCTCAGGCAACTCGCTGCTTTCTGAGATATTTGAATTAAAGGAATTATAGGCTGAGATAAAGCCACAAATTGGAACTCTCGCTCCAGGATTGAGAAGCTCAGCAACTGCTTTTGAAACTTCTCCACCAACATTTTCAAAATAGATGTCTATCCCATCTGAACAAGCCTCAGATAAATTATCTCTGAATGTTTTTGATTTATAATCAATGGCATAATCCAATCCCATCACATTTTTAACAAAATCACATTTCTTCTTTCCGCCTGCGATACCTACAGTTTTACAACCAATAAGTTTAGCCATTTGACAAACGACAGAGCCCACAGCTCCAGAGGCTGCAGATACAACCACAGTATCACTATCCTTTACTCTTCCTACCTCTTTAAGCCCAAAATAAGCAGTTCTACCTGGCATACCTGCTGG
This sequence comes from uncultured SAR86 cluster bacterium, assembly GCA_902627595.1. Lineage (GTDB taxonomy): Bacteria > Pseudomonadota > Gammaproteobacteria > Magnimaribacterales > AG-339-G14 > MEDG-81. Next base: position 14,535 of record CACOJO010000009.1, on the reverse strand, counting down.
TCCTAAAAAAGATTGTATTGGAGCCAAGTCAGGATAAATTCTCATTAATCCAGGATTATCATCATTGCATCTAATGAAAGACTGCCAACCCAAGTGGGCTGCAACGTAATCTCCAATTTGGAATTTCTCTGATCTTGATTGAATTACTTGCCCAACACTTTCACCTGTCATTACCTCTCCTATTGCAACAGGCTCGGTATAAGATTTCATATCGTTCATTCTGCCTCGCATGTATGGATCAATAGAGAGATACATCACTTTTATTAAGATTTGATTCTCATCAAGATCATTTATGGATACCTCTTCTAATTTCCAACATTCATCTTCCGGCATGCCTTCAGGTCTTTTTGCTAAGACCCATCTCTTATTAATTTTTTCCATATTCCTTATTCTCCCTTTTTTACTTTGAAGGTAATGATTCCGTCTTTCTCAGAAAAAGATATCAACGAATGATTAAGATATTCACAGAATTTTTTAACATCTTTAATTGCAGTAGGATCTGTGGCTATGAGAGTCACTTCATCACCTTTTTTAGCTTCATGAATAGATTGATGAAGAAGCATTATTGGCTCAGGACATTTAAGACCTTTGGCATCTATTTCAATCATTCAAGAATTTAAGACAAATCTACTTCTACCTCTTCCAGTAGTATAATTAACTCTTGCAATAACAAAAGCTGCCGAAACAAAAAGGCCAATGGTCAAACCAATCCACATTCCTGGTGCTCCAATAGGATCAGAAAAGAAGTCAGTCATTGACAGGGTATATCCAATTGGCATTCCAATAATCCAATAAGCGATAAACATAAAAAAGAATAAAATTTGAGTATCTTTAAAACCTCTCAAAGCACCAACGCCAGCAAAGTTGAGCCCATCTGCGATTTGGAATATGGCAGCAATTATTAATAATGTAGCTGCTAAATTTACAATTTCGATATCTGGATTAAAGAAGCTAGCAAGGTAATTACCAAACTCTATGAGAACAAAGGTATTTATAATTGCCAAAAATAAGGCAAAAAACATAGCAAAAAACGAAGAATATCTCGCTTTATCTAATGAGTTTGATCCTACTAAATTTCCAACTCTAACATTAGCTGCTAAGCCTATTGATAGGGGCAACATGAAAGTTAAAGTAGTTACTTGCATGGCAATTGCATGAGCAGAAATAACATTTTCACCAAGCCTGCTTAAAATCAAACCCGCTCCGCTAAAAACAGCTATTTCTATGAATAAGGTACCTCCGATTGGTATACCAAGTTTTATGATTTCAGAAATTTGTTTTGGATTAGGAGCTTCAAAACTCTCAAAAAATCTAATTTCTTTAAAGAACTTTGAAAAGTAAATGTATCCAAGAATAATTAGAAGGGAAGACCATGAAGAAATTAAAAATGCTATTCCACAACCTTTGCCACCTAATTCAGGGAAGCCAAACTTACCAAAAATCAAAACATAATTCACTAGAGCGTTTATTAAGACCATCACAACATTTATGTAAGTAATGGGAAGTGGTTTTTTCATTCCCTCACACATGGATCTCAAGGGTTGAAATAAAAACATTGCCGGAGCGCCAATCATCAACCCAAATAAATAATCCTTTGTAATGTTCTTTACTTCTTCGGGAGTACCTAAAATATTAAGAAGTGAATCAGCATTTAGTGTATAAACGACAAATAGAAGAATCAAAGGGATTGCTAGCCAATAGGATTGCTTTACGATGGGTCCAATTTGTGTAATTTGCTTTGCTCCATAAAATTGAGCAACAAAAGAAGTAACGATAAACAATACTCCTGCGATCCCAAAATAAGCAGGCCAAAAAAGCATATTGCCTATGGCAACAGCAGCCTGATCAATAGTGTTGTAATTACCAGTCATTAAAGCAGAAATTATTCCCGTTGCATGAGCTGCTAATTGAGTCAAAAGCATTGGAGTAGCTAATTTAAAATATTCCCTGACCTCTTCTGAAGCCACTGAATTTTTTACAACGCTATCTTCTGTAGAAGTGTTGAGGATTTCTTTCATAGAATCGCTGTATCATACATGATGTAAAAATATCTGGAGATTAAAAATTAGAAAAGACAATAGGCCTTTTTGGCTCAAAAGAATTCATTGGTGGTTTGACCAACAATACATAAAAAAAATTATCACTCCTCAATTTGATCATTTAGGGGCCAGTCCTCTTATTTTAGGTGTTAAATATCTTCACGTATCCGGAAAAAATATATCAGTTGGAGATTTTGCGACTTTTATAACATCCCCAGACGCTCACGTTCATATTACTACGTGGAATGCAGACAAACATGATGGAAAAATAGAAGCAGGTAAGTTTTGTTTATTTAGTCCAGGAGTAAGAATTTCTGCAGCTACGTCAATAAAAATTGGAGATTCATGTATGTTTGCCAATGGGGCATACATTTCTGACTCTGATTGGCATGGTATTTACGATAGAGCTTTGCCCGTTGGCAAATCCCTAGAAGTAGTTCTAGAAGACAACGTTTGGATAGGAGATAGTGCAATCGTTAACAAAGGGGTGAGAATTGGAAAAAATAGCATTGTTGGTGCTGGATCGGTAGTAGTTAAAGATGTTCCCTCAAATGTAGTAGTTGCCGGCAATCCAGCAAAAGTAGTTAAAGAATTAGATGAGAATGAAAAAATGATTTCTAGAGCAGATATGTTTTCTTCCCCCAAAGAATTAGATGATTTGTATCTAAAAATTGATCAAATTAGCCTTAAAAACAATTCTTTTCTTGGCTGGATAAAAAGTAAGTTGCTGCCCAACAAAAACAATTGATGAATATTGTTATTGACAAAGACTTGCAGGAGTTAACTAAAACATTTGAAAAAAAATCTAAATTTAATGTTCAAAGCTTTGCATCACATGATATTTCAAATCAAGCAATCAAAAATTCTGATGCTGTCTTTTTGAGATCTACGACGAAGATTAACGAAGAATTATTGAATAACACAAGCGTAAAATTTGTTGCCTCTTTAACCTCAGGAGAAGATCACATAGCTCAAGATTACTTTGAAAACTCAAGCATCCATCTTTCTACAGGAAAGGGCGAAAATGCATTAGCAGTAATAGAATATTTATTGAGTGTTTTATCTGTCTTGATTATTGGGAATAAAATTAAGCCTTTTGAAACAAGGATTGGTATTGTCGGTTATGGCAATATCGGTAAAAGATTTAAAAATATTTTGGATGAAATTAATTTCTCTAGTTGTATTTATGATCCATATTTTCCTGAAATATCTTCTAGCCTTGAAGAAGTTTTATCCTCTGAGGTTATTTCCTTAAACTGCTCTTATTCAAAAATTGGAAAATTTCCATCTCACAATCTTTTAGATATAAATTTTCTTAATGAAATGAAAGATAATCAATTTTTAATTAATTCTTCAAGAGGCGAAGTGCTAAGCGATGATTACTTTTTATCAAAAAAATCAAATAATTTTATTTTTGATGTATGGCCTAATGAGCTCAAAATTGACTTAACTAAGTTCAGAAAGCCTTATATCGCAACCCCTCATATTGCTGGAAAAACAATGAGTGCGGAAAATAAATTTAATGAAAAAGCATTAAATGAATTTAATCAATTCTTTAATGAAAATATAGAGGTAATCAAACCAAAGAAATTTATAGATTTTACAGTAGATAATTCTATTGAAGAGGAAATGGATGTTTTCGGAATACCACCATCTATTTTTTTAAAAATTTATGACGTTAAAAGGGATGACTTAGCTTTTAAAAGATATTTCAAAAACAAAGAAGATCCAAGACATTTTCAGGAGCTAAGAACTTCACTCAAAAGACTAGGTTTTAATAATCATAAAATAGTTGGCAACCTAAGTACTAAAGCCAAATCAAAATTAGAGCTTTTTGGATTTAGACTTTAAGAAAGCTACGAATTGTCTAGTATAATAAATACATGATTAATCCAAATACTCTTCTTTCGGAAGAGGAAATTGCTATTTTACGAGATTCTAAGGATTGGAAGAATTATTTGGCTATTTTTAGCATTTGGGCTCAAATTGCTTTTAGTTTTCTTATTTTTTCAATTTCTCCAAGCGTTTTAACTTTTTTAGTTGCCGCTCTAATTATCGGAACCAGACAGTTTGCTCTAGTAATAATGATGCACGATGGTGCTCATAACTTGATTTCAAAGAATAAAAAGATTAACGACTTTATTTCTCAGTGGCTTTGCGCCTATCCAATGATGACAGAAACTGTAAATTATAGGAACTATCACTTGAAACACCACAAACATACTGAAACAGATTTAGATCCTGATAAAGGTCTGACCGATCCTTTTCCAGTATCAAAAAAAAGTTTTTCTCGAAAAGTGCTTAGAGATTTAACTGGTATAGCTGGGTTAAGACGTTATTTTGGATATTTATATTCAGCATGGGGCAGTAATGAAAAAACTTTTTTTGGACACCTAAAACATTTTATTTCTTCGCTTTATGGCTTTTTAATTTGTCAGGTAGTAATTTTTACTACATTAGCTCTCTTTAATGTGCCATGGCTATATTTACTCTTGTGGTGGACACCAAAATTAACAATTTTCAGTTTGTTTTATAGGCTTAGAAGCATCTCAGAACATGCTTGTACATCTGGACAGAATGATTTTACTAATACCAGAACAACTTTATCTTCAAGTTTTGTAAGATATTTTATTGCACCTCTCAATGTGAATTATCATCTTGAGCATCATCTTTTTATGTTTTGTCCGTGGTACAACCTTCCTAAAGCTCATGAAATGCTAAAAAAGAAAGATTTCTTCAAAGATTTAGAAATTGAAAGTAGTTATTTCAACGTTTTTAAAAAGGTAATTATCTAGAATGAATAAAGAAGATCTCAAAGGTAAAATTTCTGAAGCCTCTTACATAGTCACTCAAGAGCATGGAACTGAAGCACCTTTTTCTGGTGAACTTCTAGATACAAAAGAGGAAGGAATTTTTACTTGTGTATGTTGTGGTAATGAACTTTTTTCCTCAGATACAAAATACGACTCCGGCACAGGATGGCCAAGCTTTTGGGACGCCCTTAATGAAAATTCTGTTGGTGAGGAAATCGATAAAAGTCATGGAATGATTCGAACAGAAGTGCACTGTCAAAAGTGCGGCGCTCATTTAGGACATTTGTTTCCTGATGGACCGATGCCTACAGGAAAAAGGTATTGTATGAATTCTGTTGCAATGCAGTTTAAAAAATCTGATAAGTAAAGTTGGACTCCTTACAAAGTCAAAAGACTAAAACTTCTCTAAAAACTTTACTTGTTTCGTTTTGGACTTTTATTTCAAGAATATTTGGAGTTTTAAGAGATATAGCAACCACATACATTTTGGGTGCGGGAGTTGCGCACGATGTATTTGTAGTGATGTTAAAAATACCTAATTTATTCAGAAGACTAGTTGCTGAGGGAGCTTTCAGCCAAGCTTTCATTCCTGTCTTTACAGAGTATAAGAATAATCAATCAAAGGAAGAGTTAAAGAAGCTAATCGATTTAACGTTTACTGCAATTTCTTCATTGGTCTTATTCCTCTGTATTTTATTCATGATTTTTGCTCCAATTGTGGTTTTTATTTTTGCTCCAGGATTTTATTTTGATCCGGAAAAAAAAATTCTCGCAATAGAGATCTTAAGAATTACTTTTCCTTATTTATTTTTTGTATCTTTGGTTGCCTTTTTTGGATCTATATTAAATTCTTTCAGTCTTTTTTCTATTCCAGCTGCTACTCCAATCGCTTTTAACTTAAGCATAATTATTGGAGCAATATTTTTTACTGATTACTTTGAATTTCCTGTTTTGGCTGTTGCATGGGGAGTATTTATTGCTGGACTCGTTCAGCTTTTAATAAATATTATCCCTATAATCAAACTAAAATTGCTCCCTAAACTAAAATTGGATTTTAACCATCCTGGATTGAAGAAAATTTCAATATTGATGCTTCCGGGAATTTTAAGTGGGGGAATAATTCAAATTAATATTCTTATAGATACAATTTTTGCATCCTTACTACAAACTGGAAGCCCAACCTGGCTATACCTTTCCGATAGATTAATTCAATTACCTTTAGGCATCTTCGCTATTGCTGCTGCTACGGTTATTCTGCCTGCTTTATCAAATGCGGCTGCTCTAAAAAATGATTTGGAATTCAATGAAAAATTTAATTGGGCTTTAAAATTCATATTTATTGTAGGCATTCCGTCTTCAGTTGGAATATATTTTTTAAGCTTAGAAATTATTAGTATTTTATTCTTGCGAGGTGAATTCTCAACTTCGGATGCTCTTATGACGAGTTACAGTCTAAAAGGATTTTGTTTGGGATTGATTGCATTTATGGCTATTAAAATCCTTAATGTAGGATTTTTTGCAAGACAAGATCCTAAAACTCCTATGTTTGTCGCTCTCGTATCTTTGATTCTTAATGTTATTCTCAATTGGCTATTCGCTTTTAAGTTTGGTTACGGTCATGTTGGTTTAGCAATTGGAAGTGCTATAGCTGCAATAGTAAGCTTTTTTATTCTAAGTTTTATACTTATTAAAAGATCAATTCTAACTCTAGAAGGAGACTCGCTAATTTTTCTTTTAAAGATAATTATCAGTTCATTAGGTTTACTTTTTGGACTCATTGGATTTCAAACATTATTTCCAAACTTTTCTGAATGGAGTTTATTAATTCAAATTTTAAATTTGTTGTTAATCATTTGTTTTGGAGCATTTGTATATTTTGGTTTAATGTTTATTTTTGGCCTTAGGATGAGTTTTTTTAAAAATTAAATGTATTTGATAAGAGGATTAAAAAACTTATCGCTATTTAATAAAAGATTTAGCGAAGAAAAGCTTGTCGTAACTATCGGTAACTTTGATGGCCTCCATCAAGGTCATAAAAAAATAATTCAGGAAATGAAAAATATTTCTCAAAATACTAGTGCTAAAACGGTTGTGATATTTACCGAACCTCATGCAAAGGAATTCTTCTCCATGGATAAAGACATTATGGAGCAGCCAGCAAGAATTTCTCCTTGGCGTGACAAGTTTAAAAATTTGGAAAATGAAAATATAGATTTTGCCTTTTTTTTAAAATTTAATAAGTCTCTTCAAACTATGAGTCCAGAAATATTTATTGAGAAAGTTCTAGGATCATTAAATATTAGCAATTTAATGATAGGAGATGATTTCAGATTTGGACAAGATAGAAAAGGGGACTTTTCGATGCTTAAAGACTGGAGTAAGAGCAAGGGTATTTCGTTATCAAAATTACCTACTTTTTCAATTGATAATCGCCGTGTAAGTAGCACTTGGGTAAGAGAGGCATTGTCTTCAAGCGATTTTAATTTAGCCAAAAAATTATTAGGGAGACCCTACTCATTTGAGGGTAAAGTTGTTCATGGAAATAGACTGGGCAGATCAATAGGTTTTCCAACTGCAAATATATGGCTTCCAAAAAATAATTTACCCATAAAAGGAGTGTTCTCTGTAAAGATTTCATTAGATATGTCAGAATTCAATGGTATTGCAAATATTGGAATTAGACCAACGGTTGGAGGCACCTCTCCAGTACTAGAAGTAAATATTTTTGATTTTAAAAAAGAAATATATGGAAAACGTATAAAAGTAGAATTTGTAAAAAAAATTAGAGATGAAATAAAGTTTGATAGCCTCGATGATCTAACAAAACAAATTGCAAAAGACGTAAATACCGCTAAAGAACAATTACTTAATGAAAAAAATTAAAGATACTTTAAATCTGCCTAAAACCGGATTTTCTATGAAAGCTAATTTGGCTCAGAAAGAGCCAGAGATGATTAAGTATTGGGAAGAAATAAACCTTTATGACTTGATGCAAAGTAAAAACATAGATGGTCCTAATTTTTTGTTACATGATGGTCCGCCTTATGCAAATGGCCCCATTCATCTTGGTACAACCAATAATAAGGTTCTAAAAGATATCATTATTAAATTTAAACAACTTCAAGGTTTTAACTCACCTTATGTTCCAGGCTGGGATTGTCATGGACTTCCAATTGAATTGAATGTTGAAAAAAAGATTGGAAAAGTAAATGTAGAAGTTCCTGCCGATAAATTCAGAGAAGAGTGTCGAGAATATGCAAACCAACAAATTGCCATACAAAGAAATGATTTTAAGAGACTTGGAATTCAAGCCGATTGGAAAAATCCATACAAAACCATGTCTTTTGATTATGAGGCAAACACCATCAGAGCGCTTGGAAAAATAATTGAGGCCAATCATTTAGTAAGAGGAGAAAAACCCGTCTACTGGTGTTCTGAATGCAAGTCTGCTCTTGCTGAAGCTGAAGTTGAATATTATGACAAAGAATCTAAAGCGATAGATTTTCTCTTTCCAATGCAAAAGGAAGTTATTGAAAAATTACTTTCATTAGAAATAAATACTCCAACTTTTGCTGCATCTTGGACCACTACGCCATGGACAATTCCAAGCAACCAAGCAATTTCTTTTAATCCTGAGTTTGAATACGAATTAATAGAATTTGAGCATGAAAATAAAACAATAGCTGTATTGGTTGCATCTGCTTTAAAAGAAAAAACTTTAGAAAGAATAGATATAGTTTCACATAATATTTTAGGTAAGTTATCTGGAAGTGCATTAAATGAAATAGAAGCAGATCATCCTTTTTTAGATAGAAAATCTTTATTCATTTCTGGAACACACGTAACCGATGAAATGGGAACAGGTCTCGTTCATACTGCTCCTGCTCACGGCATGGATGATTATCATGCTTGCTTAGGTAAGGATTTAGATTTTCGTAGTCCAGTTGATGAGAAAGGAGAATTTATCAAAAGCCAAGAGTTTGTTGGCGGATTGAATTTAGAAGATGCAAATAACAAAATTATTGAATTATTAACCGACAAATCTTTACTCTTGAGCAAAAATACTTATAGACATAGTTTTCCAAATTGTTGGCGCCATAAAATTCCTGTTTTCTTTAGAGCAACACCTCAGTGGTTTATTTCTATGGATAAAAACTTACTATTAAAAAATTCTGAAGAAAAAATAAATGAAATAAATTGGCTTCCTGAATGGGGAAAATCAAGAATTGAAGGAATGATGCAAGATAGACCTGATTGGTGTATTTCAAGACAACGTTCTTGGGGAGTGCCATTACCTCTGTTTACCAATAAAGAATCTGGAGAACTCCATCCTGAAACTCTTGAAATCATTGAAAAAGTTGCTCAAGAAATAGAAAAAATAGGTATTCAGGCCTGGTATGAAATGGAGCCAAGCTCTTTAATTGATGATTATGAAGCGTATGAAAAATCTTCTGACATCTTAGATGTTTGGTTTGACTCTGGTGTAACTCATCATTGTGTTTTAGAAAAAAGAGATAATTTATCTTATCCCGCTGATCTTTATTTAGAAGGTTCCGATCAACATAGGGGCTGGTTTCAGTCTTCTTTGCTCACTGGAATGGCTATGAACAATGAGGCACCTTATAGATCAGCTCTCACGCATGGATTTGTAGTTGATGGCGAAGGAAAAAAACAATCAAAATCTTTGGGTAATACTGTCTCACCTCAATCGGTTTGGAATAAGAAAGGAGCTGATATCCTCCGAGCATGGGTAGCTTCGTCAGATTTTAGAAATGAAATTTATTTTTCAGATGAAATCCTTGATAGAACTGCAGACTCTTACAGAAGAATTAGAAATACTATTAGATTTTTGTTATCTAACTTATATGATTTTGATCCTCATAAAGAAGTCAGTTTAGACTCTAGAGTGGAAATAGATCTATGGATCTTAAAGGAAGCGGAAAAACTTCAAAATGAAATTCTTGAAGATTATTCAAATTATGAGTTTCATTTGGTTTATCAAAAAATTCTGAATTTTTGTACTAATGAACTGGGTAGTTTTTATTTAGATATTCTTAAAGACAGGCTTTATACCTCAAAAAAATCTGGCATCGCAAGAATTTCAGCACAAGCAACTATAAAAAATCTATTAGATAAATTGTTGTTGTGGATTGCACCAATTTTAAGTTTTACTGCCGAAGAAGCTTTCAGAGAGTTTTATAAAGACAAAAAATCAGTTTTTTTAGAAAGCTTTTCAACATTAACACAAGATATATCCCTATCTTTAGATGAAGAAACATGGAAAAAGTTGGGTGAAATAAAGATTGAAGCAAACAAGCTTTTGGAAGAAAAAAGAAATGACGGAATTATTGGATCTTCACTAGATGCTGAAGTAAAAATTTTTTGTAATTCTGAAACTTTTTTAAGACTAAGCCCTTCTATTGACGAGTTGAAATTTCTTTTGATTGTTTCAGATGTTTCTTTGGAAGTAACCGATGACGATGAGCAAACTAGAGTTTTTATTGAAGTAAAACCCTCTGAAAAAGAGAAATGTGATCGTTGTTGGCACCATACAGGAAATCTCAAAAAGATTTTAGACTCAAATCTATGTCCTAGGTGCATAGAAAATGTCGAGGGCGAGGGTGAGAAAAGAAAGTTTTTTTAAAACCCAAAAATCGTACCTTTTGTTTGCATTAATTATATTTTTGGTGTTTTTTGACCAATTTTCAAAATACTTAATTGAAGAAAACTTGAATTTATATGAGTCCATACAAATATTTTCTTTCTTAAATTTTACGTTCATTAAAAATTTTGGTGGCGCTTTTAATTTATTTAATGATGCCTCTCTAAACTTAGGATTTATATTTTCATTTTTAGTTTCTTCAATATGTTTTTATCTTTTTTTAGCAATTTTTACTAACCTTGTATTCAAAGAAATTCTTTTTAAAGAGAGAGTATATTGGAGCCTTATTCTTGCTGGAGGATTGGGAAATCTTTTAGATAGAATTGTTAGAGGCTATGTTGTAGATTTTATTGATATAACATTTAATCCTTATGTATTTAATTTAGCTGACTGTCTTGTGACAATAGGTATAATTTTTTTATTGATAGACTCCCTTTTTGTGCATAAATCTGATGCAAAGTAAAACCATTAAGCTAGCAAATCCTAGGGGCTTTTGTGCCGGAGTTGATAGAGCAATTGACATCGTAAATATTGCCTTGGATAAATTTGGACCGCCAGTTTATGTTAGACATGAAGTTGTCCATAACAGGAAAGTCGTTCAGGATTTAAAAATACGCGGCGCAAGATTTGTTGACAATCTAGATGAGGTTCCAGAGGGATCTGTAACAATATTTTCAGCTCATGGCGTATCTGAAAAAGTAGAAACTCAAGCTAAAAAATATAATTTAAATTTTTTTGACGCCACTTGCCCTCTTGTAACCAAGGTTCACATGGAAGTTGTTAAATATGCTCAACAAGGCAGAGACGTAATAATGATAGGACACAAAAATCATCCTGAAGTTGAGGGTACTCTTGGTAGATTTCCGAGTGAAAGTTCTGGAAAAATATATCTTGTTGAAGACGAAAATGATGCTCAAAATATAAACATTTCTCAGCCTTCTAATTTAGCTTTAGTTACTCAAACAACTCTCTCAGTTGATGATACAAAACAAATAATTGAAATTCTTAAGAAAAGATTTCCCGAAATTAAATCCCCTAATGCAGACGATATTTGTTACGCGACACAAAACAGACAAGATGCTGTAAAGCAACTTGCTCTGGAAACAGATTTTATAATTGTGGTTGGCTCTGAAAATAGTTCAAATTCTAACAGATTAAAGGAATTAGCAGAGCTTATGGGTACTGAGTCTTGTCTGGTAGATCATGTTTCGCAACTTTCTGAAGACTCTTTAAAAAGTATAAGTAAATTAGGAATTACGTCAGGAGCTTCAGCTCCAGAAGAACTTGTTAAAGAAATAATTTCTTACTGCAAAGGTTTTGGTTTTTCTATAGTTGAAGAAATACAGGGGCTTAAAGAAAATATATCCTTCAAATTACCGAAAGAACTAAGATGAAAAGTGACATTGCAATAATTGGAGCAGGAATTGCAGGCATCACAACTGCATATGCTCTTGCTAAAAAAGGTCACAAAGTTACTTTGATCGACTCTAGAAGATATCCTGCAATGGCGACTAGTTATGCTAATGGAGGCCAATTAAGCGCCAGTAATTCAGAAACTTGGAATACCACAAAAAATATACTCAACGGAATAAAGTGGATGTTTAAGAAAGACGCTCCATTACTTTTCAATCCTTCGCCTAGTATTCAAAAGTATAAATGGATGATTGGTTTTCTTCTTGCTACATTTAATGGTAAGCATAAATCTAACACTCAGCAAACAATTGAATTAGCTAAAAGAGCAAGAGAGATATACTTCAAAATCGCTGACTTCGAGGGCGTAAAGTTTGATCTTTTAAAGAAAGGTATTCTTCATTTTTACAATGATGAGAAAGAATTCAGTTCTGCAGCAGATAAGGCTTCTTGGTTAGATCAAGAAGGTATGGAATGGGAGGCTTTATCCTTAGATGAAATTGAAGATTTAGAACCTGCATTTAAATCTGCAAGTAATGAAAAGAAAATAGTCGGAGGAATTTATACAAAATCGGATGCGAGTGGCGATATTCATAAATTCTGCACCAACATGATTAAAATTTTAGAAGAAAAATATGGTGTGGAAACTTTTTTCAATACTGAAATAGAAACAATTTACAAAGATAAAGACAAAGTAATTCTTTCTGCTACAGATCAAGCCGACTCAAAAGGATACATTTTTGATCAAGTTGCTGTTTGTGCTGGCGTTGAAACTCAAAGATTTGCAGACATATTAGGCGACAATATGAGAGTTTATCCTGTTAAAGGTTACAGTGTGACTATTTATCTAGACGATATGATTTCTCAACAAGCTGCCCCTCAAGTATCTTTATTAGATGATCCTGTAAAGATTGTTTCAAGCAGGCTTGGCAATAGACTTAGGGTTGCAGGAACTGCTGAATTGGCTGGAAAGAATAAAGATATTAGGCAAGATAGAATTCGTCCTTTGCTTAAGTGGGTTAGAGAATATTTTCCTTCAGTAAGCACAGAAAACTATACACCTTGGGCAGGTTTAAGACCAATGACGCCTGACATGATGCCTTTAATATTTGAAAGTAAGGTTAAAGGAATATTTTACAATACAGGACATGGTCATTTAGGGTGGACCTTGGGGGCAGCTACTGGCGAAATATTAGCTGAAAAAATGGGAAATGATTAATAAAGAAGGTTGGCTTACTAATGCGGAAAAACATATATCTCCAAATTTTGACCAACGACCAAAAAATTCTGAGATAAAACTAATTGTGATTCACAACATAAGCTTGCCTCCAGAAAATTTTGAACCTGATAATGTCAAAAAATTCTTTAAGAACGAACTTGATTTCGAGTCGCATGAATTTTTTCAAGAGATTAGAGGTTTAAAAGTATCTAGTCACTTTCTAATTGATCGTTCTGGAAAAATTTACCAATTTGTATCTGTATATGACAGGGCATGGCATGCAGGGATTTCTTCTTTCAATGATCAAGAAAACTGTAATGACTTCTCTTTAGGAATTGAACTTATCGGGAGTGATAATACACCTTTTGAAGATAACCAATATGTTTCTTTAGAAGGACTTATAGAAATTTTATGTAATTCTTTTCCAGGGATAAGAAAAGAAAATATCGTAGGCCATTCTGAAATTGCAGCAGGTAGAAAGACTGACCCTGGACCCTTTTTTGATTGGTCAAAGATAAGATAATATAGAGCAATGCCTTCTTTTGACATTGAATCCAAAATTGACAACCATGAGTTGTCCAACGCGATTGATCAGACGAATAGAGTGATTACAAATAGATATGATCTTAAAGATGCAAATGCCAATGTATCCTTGCAAGAGACTGAAATTAAAATCTCAGCTAAAGAGTCTTTTCAGATAGATCAAATTATTCCAATTCTCAAGGAAAATTTGAGCAAACGTAAAATTGATTTGAAAAGCCTAAAAATAGGTCAGACTCAGGAAGCCAACAATTCTGCTTCAGTAAATATAGAACTTGTGCAAGGTATTTCTAGCGAAATAGGAAAAGAAATTAATGCACTTATAAAATCAAAAAAGATGAAAGTTCAAAGCTCTATTCAAGGAGACTCTGTAAGAGTCTCGGGAAAGAAAAGGGATGATCTTCAAGCTGCAATAACACTAATAAAAGAACAAAATTTTGATATACCTCTGCAATTTCAAAATTTTAGAGATTAAAAATGACTTTCTTAGACTCCTTGAGGAATTATCTAAGCCCTCAGATTTTAGTAATTTTGTGTTTAGGTTTTATTTCTGGAGTGCCATATGGGGTCTTGATGGATCCCCTGAATTATTGGTTATCAGAAGAAGGCATTGAAAAGTCCACAATTGGCCTGCTTTCCTTAGTTTTTTTAATCTATTCTCTAAAAGTATTTTGGGCCCCTTTAGTAGATCGTTTAAAAATTCCAGGAATACATATTCTTGGACAAAGAAAATCTTGGTTGTTTTTTTCACAGTTAGTAACTGGATTAATCATTCTATCAATTAGCTTAGTTGAGCCTAAAGAAAGTTTAAATTTTTTCGTTTATCTTATTCTTGCAGTTGGATTTTTTTCT
>CACOJO010000008.1 GCA_902627595.1 uncultured SAR86 cluster bacterium | reverse complement strand
TACCCTTCTTTGAATAGTCCTTATACTTTTGTCAGCGCCAAAAGAGTGAAAGAATTTCGAGAGGAGTATCCGATCAATCTCATTACTAAGCCTGTCCTTCCAATGCTGATGAGAATGATGGTCATTCCAACTTTCAAGGGAAAATACATCATCTCAGATGCTGCTAGAGAAGGTCGTAAATATGGCTACGAAATGAAAGAGGTCTTTTCGCCAATTGGTAAACCCGCCAGAAAAGCATACTCCCTTTTTCCTTTAATTGACTCCTTAGGAAAAGGATTTGAATACATAGATGAATTACTTAAAGCTTCTTTTCAAGAAGGAATAAATATTGGGGATAATAACTACTTAAAGAACACTGTTACGGAATTAGGTCTGGATTGGGATTCTGTGAAAAGAGATTTGAATACATCAAAATGGAAAAAAGTTTTAAACGATAATGTCAATGACATGTATCAAGGTAATTGTTGGGGCGTACCTAGTTTTAAAATAACCGATGCTGATGGTTCTAATCCTTATTACGTTTGGGGCCAAGATCGTATGTGGCTACTAAAGGAAGAAATCAATAGACGTTTGACATAGCCTCAAGCAAAATAGCTTGGTTTTTAAATATTTCAATCGTTTATCTTCTCGAATAAAACTCAATTTTAAGTGTCAAAGGAAAAAGACAAACAAAAGAAAAAAAGGTTAAATCCGGTTGCTAAAAATGCCGCTAAATTTAATCGAGCTTCAGTATTTAAAGACAAAACAAAGTACGACAGAAAAAAAATTAAAAAAGATGAAGACTAATTTTAATAATCTCTTGGAAATGGTGGGCAATACGCCAGTGGTTAAAATTAATAACATTAATACCGGTCCTTGCGAGTTATACGTAAAACTTGAAAATCTAAATCCAGGAGGATCTATCAAAGACCGCGTAGGCATCAAGATTATCGAGGAAGCTGAAAAAAGCGGTGCTCTGAAATCTGGAGGCACTATTGTTGAGTGTACTGCAGGAAACACAGGCTTGGGTTTGGCTTTAGCCGCAAAGTTGAAAGGCTATGATTTGATCTTGGTCATTCCAGATAAAATGAGTCAAGAAAAGGTAATGCACTTAGAAGCTATGGGAGTCGAAATTGTTTTTACTCGCTCTGATGTTGAAAAAGGACATCCAGAGCATTATCAAGAAATGGCGGCTGCTATCGTAAAAAAAACTCCAGGTTCTTTTTTTGCTGATCAATTTAGCAATCCAGCCAATCCTCTTGTGCATGAAACCACAACCGGACCTGAGATTTGGTCGCAAATGGAAGGTGATGTTGATGCCTTCGTTGCAGGCGTAGGAACTGGAGGTACTATCAGCGGTGTTGGGAAATACTTAAAAGCGCAAAACAAAGACATTCAAATAATCATTGCAGACCCAATTGGCTCGGTCGTTGCAGATGCGGTAAATACTGGAAATTATAAATACGAAGGTGGTTCGTGGCTCGTAGAAGGTATCGGTGAAGACTACATTCCTGATAACTTAAATTTAGATATCATCGATGAAGGAATTTACGTCTCCGACAAGGATGCTTTTGCAAGAGTGGATGAACTATTAAGAAAGGAAGGCATTTTAGCTGGGACTTCTTGTGGAACATTAGTGGATGCAGCAATAAAGTGGTGTCAAAAACAAACAGAACCAAAAAAAGTAGTAACATTGATATGTGATACTGGTAATAAATATTTATCCAAAGCTTTCAATAAAGATTGGTTAAAAGAAAATGAATTAATTGACTAAAAATCATGAGTAAAAAAAATAAAGAAGGTTTTGAAACCAGAGCAATACATGCTGGTCAAAAGGCAGATCCTACTACGGGTGCGGTGATGATGCCTATTTATACATCCTCAACTTATGAACAAGAAAGTCCTGGTGTACACAAAGGCTTTGATTACTCTCGCTCTATCAATCCAACCAGAAAAGCTTTTGAAGAATGTATTGCAAGCCTTGAAAACGGTGAAGTTGGTTTTGGATTTTCATCTGGTGTAGCTGCCATTTCTGCTTGTGTTGAATTACTTTCTCCTGGCGATCACGTGATTGCTATGAATGATCTCTACGGCGGCACGGTCCGTCTTTTCAATGAAATCAAAAGACTTTCACAAGGTATCGAAGTGACTTATGTCGATATGACTGACATACAGAACGTCCTTGAGGCTAAAACGGATAAAACAAAAATGATATTTGTTGAAACACCAACCAACCCTTTACTGAGAGTCGTTGATTTATCGGCAATTGCTGATTTTGCCAAAGCGGAGAATATTTTAAGCGTTTGTGACAATACGTTTGCTTCTCCCTATGTGCAGCAACCATTAAATCACGGTATTGATATTGTTTTGCATTCCGCAACGAAATATTTAGGAGGTCACTCTGACCTGATAGCAGGTGCCTTAGTCATTGGTAAAAAAGATGATGCGCTAGTTTCTAAAATGGCAAATATTGTAAATTCTTTAGGCCCTATTACCGGTGCTTTCGATAGTTATTTAATTCTCAGAAGTTTAAAAACTCTTGCGGTTAGAATGGAACGACATTCTGAAAATGCTATGGCCATTGCCAAGCATTTTGAAAGCCACAAAGAAATTTCAGAAGTAATTTATCCTGGACTCACAAATCATCCGCAGCATGATCTGGCATCAAAACAAATGAATGGTTTTGGCGGCATAATTTCAATGAATATCAAAGGTGGTTTGGAAAAATCAAAAAGTTTTCTTGAGCGAACAAAAATTTTTGCTCTTGCCGAAAGTCTAGGTGGAGTGGAAAGTTTAATTGAGCACCCCGCTTTAATGACTCATGCTTCATTACCTAAAGACCGCAGAGAAATGATAGGAATTTCTGATGGGCTGGTGAGATTGTCCGTTGGCTTAGAGTCTTTGGATGACTTAGTCGAGGATATTGAGCAGGCTTTAAAATAAATATTTCTGAGTAAGGGGAAGGAATATGCATTATCTTTTAATTTTTTTCCTATTTTCATTAAATTTAATTGCCGTGGATAAACCCAATGTGGTGATTATTCTTACAGATGATCTTGGGTGGGGAGATGTTTCTTATCACGGAGGTCATATTCCGACTCCTAATATCGATCAACTGGCTGAAGATGGGCTGGAATTGAATAGGTTTTATTCAAATCCTGTTTGCAGTCCCACTAGAGCTTCCTTGTTGACCGGCATGCATATTTTCAATCATGGGGTCGTGAGACCATTCATGAATCCAGCAGCTGAACAAACAGGCATGCCTCCTGAGTTAAAAATTATGCCGCAATATTTTAAAGAAGCGGGTTACCAAACGGCGTTATCTGGTAAATGGCATCTTGGATCAGCCAAAGAAGAATTCTGGCCATCGAATAGAGGTTTCGAAACAAGTTATGGTCATATGACAGGTGGCATTGGATATTTTGATCATACTGCAGCAGGTCGATTGGATTGGCATAGAAACGAAAGTACATTGAGAGAAGAAGGTTATTCGACAGTATTAATTGCAAATGAGGCTATCAATCTAATAAAAAATAAAGATGAGAGTCGTCCTTTATTTTTATATGTAGCTTTTAATGCTCCGCATACTCCAATAGAAGCTCCACTTCAAAATATTGAAAAATTTTCTTATGTGGAGGATGAAAACGATCGGGTGTATGCAGCAAATGTTAATGCTCTAGATAATGAGATAGGCAGAATTATCAAAGCAATAGAGGCTGAAGGATTGCTAGAGGAAACGATTATTCTTTTTTTTAGTGATAATGGCCCGCTTTTTGATATGAGTCCTGTTTTCAAAGTTATGGCTCCAGATTTGGTAGATGCAGAAGGTAGTACTGGTGGTTTGAGTGGTAGTAAGGGTTCTGCAATGGAAGGTGGGATTAGAGTGCCTGCGGTAATGTGGTGGAAAGGAATTATCGAGAATGAGAAATCCGATCAGTTTTTCTTCGTACAAGATGTGCTTCCAACTTTATTGACTGCTGCAAATATTAAAACTTCTGAGGCAGATAAATTCGACGGAGAAGATAAATGGTCTAACTTACTTTCCGGACAAATTGTTCCGCCAAAAAATGCATTTGTTGGAGCAAGAATTATGTTCGATGAGCGAGCCTTATTCAACGATCAATGGAAACTTCATTCAGCAAAATCTGTTTTATTTCCAGTTCCAGCTTCATATCAACTATTCAATATCATTGAAGATCCTTTTGAACAAAATGATTTAGCTGAAGAAGAACCGGAAATATTTAAGGCTATGAAAAAAACCATAACCTCATACATTGAACGAGATGTAGTAGGAAATATGAATCCTGCACATGGCTATTTACATGGTGATAATGAACAAGGTGGAGTTGAAATAGGTTCGCCTTGGTTGGATGGAGGCTATGAATTGAATAATCCTCCTTCTGCAGTAACAAGCTTTTTTATTTTTCTTTGGATACTAGTTCAAGCTTTTAAATATCAGCTAGCAGCTGCTTTTTTATTCATTTTTCTAATTTTTTATGCTTTTAAAAAATTAAGACAGAAATAAAGATTTAGATCTCTAAAAGTTAAAAAAACAAAGTTTATTGCCGTCTAAATCATAGACGTAAGCGCCATAAAAGTTCCCTGCTCTTGGACCTGGCTCACCATCATCTGTAGCACCTAATTCAATCGCTTTGGCATACATTTCATCTACTGCTTCGTGAGAGTCAAGGGGAATCGCTTTCATGGTTCCATTGCCATGAGTGGCGGTTTTTCCATCGTAAGGTATCGCTGTAGCTAATATTACTTTACTGCCATCTTCAGACATCCACATAGTAATCCTATCGTTTGCTGGAAACTTCACTGCATTAATTTGAGCAAACAAGTCATCGTAAAAAGCTTCAGCGGCTTCTTTGTTATTGGTTCCGATGGTGGAATAGCCTTGTAATTTAGATGTCATATTCGTTCTCCATTAAGTTTAAATATTTTTTAAAAAATCTATCATGTGGGTAGTTACTGCTTCTGGATTTTCTTGTTGGGTCCAATGACCAATACCATCCAAAATCTCTACTTTTCGCAAATCATCATAATTCTTTGTGAACGCTTTGAGAATATCTTCCTCTGACGCACTCTCATCTCTAGCAAAGAAATTAACTGGATCTAAAGTACCCGTGATAAAACAAGCAGGTAAAGGGTAAGAAACGTTTTTAAATTCTTGCAATTCCTCAAAATCAATATCTTGTGCACGATATCTGTTAAAGGGACCGCGGAAACCACTCTGCTCAAATTCATTGATGAAATAATTCATGTCTTCTTGAGTAAGCCAATTTGGATAAGTGTCAAATTCAGGTGAATTTTCTAACATCTTTGATTCGGGTGTTTTCTTATAAGCAGGATTGCCAATATTTTCCATCATGAATTGCATCCCTCTACCATCACCACTGAAGTAGGTTATTTCTAAAGCTTTACGAACATCGGCTTCAAATTCTGCCTCAGCAACTCCTTCTTCCTGAATATATAATTGGTAGAAAAATTTATCCTTATACAACTCTCTAAATAATTGAATTAAAGATTTCTCACCAATTGGAGTATAAGGTACCGAAAGTGCTCCAACTGCTTTGATGGTATTTTGATATAAAAGCCCAGTAGTCCAGACAATTGGTCCGCCCCAATCATGACCAAATAAATAAGCCTCTTTGTATCCCAAAGAATCAATAACACCAGCAATGTCTGCCGCAAGATTCTTCAAAGAGTAGTCAGCTATTTCATATGGTTTATCAGATCCCCCATAACCACGAACATCAATTGCTGCGACTTTGAAACCAGCCTTTGCCAAGGGCTGAATTTGATGACGCCAGCTGTACCAACTTTCTGGCCAACCATGAACTAAAACGACTAAAGGCCCCTCGCCTTCTACAACGGCTCTAATTTTAAGATTATTACCATCTAAAAGTTGAAAATTCATGCTTTTTTAGTATTTGAATTGAACCACAATGGAATAACGGCAATTAATAGCCCGCTGACAAAGAAGACAAACATACCAATCTTTCCAAAATCTCTTTGTGATGTAACAGAATCAACAAAGTCTTTAGAGGAGGCGCTGATATCAATCGTCCCATTTACTGCATCTAAGTTAGCTAAGGATGTAGCAGTTCCATCCAAAAAGAAATTGACCCATAGACCATTATTAAAAGCATTAAAAAAAACTGCAAAAGCAAATGCTGTAAAAATGAGTTTTAAAAATAGGTTAGCTCCTTTTTCTATTAATACTCTAGATAACCAAACTGCAATCAAGACAGAAATGACATTTCCTAAAAATATAATTGAAATTGAAATTCTTGATTGTACAAAAACTTCCCATATTCCCAATTCAATCATACTGCTTTGTAGCATCATCTCTTCCATAATTTCTCCCAAAATTTAATATTCAACTCCTTAAAAACTATAAACCATTCCCATCTAACAGTTGAAAATTCATAGGTTATAATAATGTCAGTTTTTTTTAACCATGGCTACACTAAAAGCAGCAATCATTCCTGTGACTCCCTTGCAGCAAAATTCCTGTGTTATTTGGAAAGAGTCTTCAAAAATTGCAGCAGTTACAGATCCCGGCGGAGATTTATCGTTGATAGAAAATTTCATTCAAGAACATGGTTTAAAGCTTTCTAAAGTGTTCATAACTCATGGGCATTTGGACCATGCTGGTGGTGCTTTTGAATTGGCGCAAAAATATGAAGTTGAAATTGAAGGTCCGCATAAAGATGATGGTTTCTTGATCAATGCTTTAGAAGAACAAGGCAAACGTTATGGATTAGACACTGCAAAAAATTTTGAACCCAATCGATGGTTAACCGACGGTGATCAAATTGAAATTGATGGAGAAAAACTTGATGTTTATCATTGTCCTGGTCATACGCCGGGACATGTAGTATTTCATCATCCTGAGTCAAAATTAGCCATCGTTGGAGACGTTCTTTTTCAAGGTTCAATTGGCAGGACTGATTTACCTCGAGGTAACACTCAAGATTTGCTAAATGCAATTAGAGGAAAACTTTGGCCTTTGGGAAATGACGTAACTTTTGTTCCTGGACACGGTCCAGTATCTACCTTTGGCCAAGAGCGACTCACTAATCCTTATGTTGCTGACCAATTATTTAAATGATTGTTTTTTTTAGATTTTTAATAGTCGTTTTATTACTACCCTCATCCGCATTTGCTTCTTCAAAATATTTTATTGATCAAATTAATTTAGAGTCCGATACTTTATTGGAGAAGGTTACTAGTTGGCGACAACATCTTCACCAATATCCTGAATTATCAAACCGCGAATTTAAAACAGCCAAGTACATTGAAAAACATCTTAAATCCTTAGATCTAGAAGTAACTACTGGAGTTGCTAAAACTGGTTTAATCGCAATCTTAAGAGGGAGTAAACCTGGACCCATGGTTGCTCTTAGAGCAGATATGGATGCTTTACCCGTCGTTGAACAAACCGGTTTACCTTTTGCTTCAAAAGAACGCTCTACTTTCAATGGTTTAGATGTCGGAGTCATGCATGCCTGTGGGCATGATGCACACATGGCAATCTTAATGGGCGTCGCTGAATTTTTTTCAAAACACCGAGATAAATTGGTAGGCAGTATCATGTTTATTTTTCAACCAGCTGAAGAAGGTCCCCCGGTTGGCGAGGAAGGTGGAGCTAAACTGATGCTCAAAGAAGGTATTTTCAAAAAAAACAAACCCGATGTGGTCTTTGGTTTGCACGTTAACCCAGCTCCCGATGGCGTTATTGCCTATAGAGAGGGTCCTACCATGGCAGCAGCTGACTCGTGGAAAATAACCATTAAAGGTAAACAGGCACATGGTTCTGCACCTTGGGCTGGCGTTGATCCCATCATGATAAGCTCTCAGATTGTTAGTGCTTTTAATACAATTGTTTCTCGTAAGTTGGACATAAGAAACCTACCCGCTGTAGTAACAGTAGGAAGTATTCATGGTGGAGTTCGAAGTAACATTATTCCCGATGAGGTTATTATGGAAGGCACAGTGCGAACTTACGATGCCAAAATGAGAGATAAAATAATCAAGGAAATGACGACTATTGCAAAAAGTACTGCCAAAATGAATGGTGGAACTGCTGAAGTTATTATTCCAAATGGAAATAATTATCCTGTAACTATTAATGATACTGAGCTTACGCAAAGAGTCATTCCTGTGCTTGAAAAGGTTGTCGATAGAAAAGAATTTTTGGTCAGAACCGATCGGTCTACTGGTGCTGAAGATTTTTCCTACTATGCTCAACAAGTACCGGGTTTCTTTTTCTTCTTAGGGGTTACAGAAATAGGAAAAGATTGGACGAAAGTAGCGGGTAACCACTCTCCCTTTTTTGAAGTTAGCGATGCCTCTTTAGATACTGGAGTAAAAGCCTTCGTTCACCTTACTTCAGGGTACTTATTTAAAGAATATTGAGCTGGAGCGGGCAGCGGGAATCGAACCCGCATCGTCAGCTTGGAAGGCTGAAGTAATAGCCATTATACCATGCCCGCAAATCTTGATTTGGACGGCAATTATACATCTTTTAAATTTGCCAGAAAAAAAAATTAAACTAAATTTGGATTATTAATAAGATATATCAAACCGCCTATTCCAAATAAAGTCATTGCAGTTCCACCCGTGAACATACTAAGTTTTGTCCCTAAGGAGATACTCATCTTTTCTTTTGCATCTATGTAATCTCGGTAATCGTCCCGAATTCGAAATAGGCCAACTATAATGAAAATGACCCAAAGGACTACCATAAAATCATATCCACCCATTCATCTATTCTACAAACTATTATTGAGATACACATATTCAATAAAGTTAGGATTGAAATATTTAATAGCTAATTTAGTTATAATTCGAGTATGGATGAAGTCATTGTCATAGTTTTATTGGCCACTCTGTTTGCTATTTGTTTTGGTGCGGTTGAAATCTACATCAGGTTGAATGATGACAGAAAAACTATTTGGCTATGGACGGAAATTGTATCTGTAGCTTTATTATTGTTTTTTGGATCTTTAAGTATTGGCTTTCTTACATATTTAGGATTAGATTTTTTAAGCAAGATTTTAAGTAGTTAATTTCTCAAGGCTATATGTTTTTAATTGCTTGGCCTTTCATTACTTTTATTTTCTGGTATGTTTTTTATAACTATTTCAGTTCAAGTGCTTATAACGGCAAAAAACCTCTCTCAGATAGAAAGATTTTTCTAATTTCAGTTATTGTAGGAGCCTTTGTCTCCTTTTTTCTTATCGGGATTTAGCAACTTTATTGATAAAAATGCTTTCCCGTTATGATCCATCTTGAAATGGTAATCGCCCAAAAAGACCAAAAGAAAAATCTTATTATAGGAACAAAATCAGATGGCACGGTGGTTTCAAATCCAAAAGGTAGCATTATTAACCACTCGAAAAGACTGCTTAGAAATACAGTAAATGATATATCTTGAGAAGCAGAGAGATAACTAATTAGGTATAGAAAAGGAACAAAGCAAATCCAAGCTATTGCTATCACTCGCAAATAAAATTTTATTAATAAATCAAATCTTTCTGACATCTCAGTTACTCAGGATTTTGTGCAAAACTATCAATTGAATTATCAAGTGGTGACCAATCCAATGCTGTATCGCTCCAAAAATTTGAATTAATGTTAACCCAGCTGGGGTCATCCAAACTACCAGCCTTAATAAATTTTGTACCTTCGTATCCTTCCACACTGCTAATTAAAGGAGAGCCACAAGCCTCGCAAAATCCTCGACTCACCTTGTTACCTCCCTTCCCGATCACAGAAAAGTACTTAATTTTTCCCTTAACCTTTAGTGCATTGTCAGATATTAAAACAATGGTAGCTTTCCCAGAACCCGTTGATTTTCGACAATCTATACAGTGACAATGATGAGCAGATACAACTGCGTCGCTGGGAAAAGAATAGCTGACCTGTTTACACAAACAGCTTCCGGTTCGTAGAGAGATATTTGTCATTAGAGAGGTTTGTTAAAAATTTCCTTTTTGCGACGATTGTGAGCTTCTCTTAATAATAAGAAGACCAAAATAGTTATAGATAAAACAAGCAACTGACTCCAGTGAAAAAAGTTATTAAATAGACTGATAATTTGAGTTAGCATGAAGAAAAAAATCACTATGAGTATCGGCCAAACGGTTGACGTAGGATCTCTGCCTGAAAAGTAACGATAAATAAAGTAGCAAATAGTAAGATAAAAAGCAGGTAAAATGGTTCTTAAGCGCCATTCAGCCATCTCTTCATTTGACCAACTTGAAAGGGGGAAAACCAATATCAGGTCAGGCAAAAAGATCATAAAAAGAGACATGATGCTAAAAAAAACGAACATTAGTCCCAAAGAATACCTAATTAGTTTTGTCACAGTTTCTCCTTAAGGTGTTGATTATACCTAAAAGTAGAATTTGAGATATTAAATGACGTTAGGAATTACGGCTTTTCGCTCTTGTGGATAGTCTTCAAATTTTGCTTTATACCATTTGTGATTGGATATAGCTCTCGGGAATAAATTACATATCGTCCATAAGAAGAAAACCAAGCCAGCCCAACTCCAAGTCATAATGGCCCAGCCTAGCCACTCGATAAATTCTCCTAAATAGTTAGGGTTGCTTACCTTGTTAAATAAAAAACCCTCTGGAATATGATAACCATCTCCTTTTTCTTTGCGAAGACTTATCATAATCTCATCTGATCTGACATTAATATAAAAGCCAACAAAGAATATAAATAAACCAAGCAAAAATGGCACGGTAGAAATCCAACCATGACTGTAATCGCTTAATAGAAAAATCCATGTACCTTGAAAAAAAACATTCACAAAGTTAAAACCAATTGCAGAAAAAACTACCATTAAAGGCATTTTTTTATTTGTAGATTGAGCACGCATTGGCCAAATAAAACTTCGATTAAAGTAATGTCCGCAATACAAAATTGTAAAAATTACATGCACTGGGTTGGAATAGTCTCCAGCAACTATGAAAAAAATTAACATCAAGAAAAAAGCTGGGCATTCTTCAATTATCCAACCGGCTTTGGCTGAAATTTCAGGCCCCCATCCCTTTGAAACGTGCTTACCATATGGCGCAGTTTCAAAAAACAAATAAATAAATGCAATTAAGCCAATTGCAAGCCAAGCGATAAGTAAGTAATTAAATGTACTGTAGCTGATAAAGGTCATAAACCTTCGTTTTCTTTTGTCACGATATGATCATTGGCATCTACGTTGTCAAAAAGGTTTTCTCTGGCATCACGACTCATAACATCAACAATGATGCCTATTACCATATTCAGCAAGACCACTGAAGTCACTAGAATAAAACTTATGAAATAAATCCATGAATATGGATGAGCGTCTAGCACATTGGTCATAACTGCAGCCCAGTCGTCATAGGTCGCAACTTGAGCTAATGTTAAAGCAGCAACACCTATGTTACGCCAGTGCTCAGGATCAGTTTCGCTGAAAATTAAAGTGCCGATAGCAGCCCAAATATAAATCACTATGAACATCAATAAAGCAATGAACGCAACTCGAGGCATTGATTTGAACAGGGACTCAACAATATGGCGAAAAGCAGGGACAACGGTAATAATTCTCAATACTCTCACAATCCTTAAAAGACGAGCTGCAAAAGCTGTTTCTGCGCCATCGACCGGAATTAGACTGACTGCAACAATGATGAAATCAAAAACATTCCAACCATTCTTGAAGAAACGTATGGGATGATTGGCTTCAGCAAAAATTCTAATCAGAATTTCTATTAAGAAGAATATCGTAATTGCATAATCAAAATAATCCAAAAATACAATGTATTGATTTGGAATGTCATAAGAACTTGCTCCAGCATAAATAGCTGAAGCTACAATTACGGAAATAACTAAGCCTGTAAAAAACTTACTGTCACGAATAGTTAAAAAGAAATCTATAAACTGTCTCATAATTTTAGCCGTCCATTATACATATCTATTAAAAAAAAACTGAACCCGACTAATGTCGGGTTCAGGGAACGCAATCTTTTAAATTAATAAACGAAATTGCTGCCTAAGTACCAGAAAGACAACGTCAATCGTTATTTAAAATATTACGCTCATTTAAATTCTAAATACAAAACCCCTCTTACTCTGATAACACAACAGTTCCAATTGCCTGCAAATAATTATTGATATCTTGTTTCGAATACAACAGCTCAGCCCCAAGCTCAACATGTGATGCTGTCCCATAAAGACTCCCTTTTGCAGCTTTCCAAGTGGTTACTCCGTTATTAACCGAAGCGTTATTTTCCATACCAAAATTCGGTTGACCGGCACTGCCGTTTATTTGCCAATTAAGCGTACCCATAGCTGCTTGACTGAAAACATTTGCATTACTTCCTGCACCTGAACTACAAACATTTCCTGAGCTAGCACCGTTGTCACAAGCATGCCTACCTAAATCATGAACATTGATATTGACGTTATAGTTTCCAGTGCCATCAAATACTACGCTACCGTCTGCTCTAGAACTTTCAGTCCATGCATAATTGGTTGTGGTTCCACTGAGTGTTTCACTTTTCCACATGTTGAACATTGCCATTCCGGCAAGACTTGCAGTTCGACTAACTGGCCAATCGCTCACATCCAATAAGTCCCCAGCATACCAAGTACCCATATGCACGGCGCTAGGTTGTTCGCCTGCCAGATATTCAAGGCCATCATTTACGGCCATGCCCCAAATTCCCCAAGTCATGTATTCCAATGACGGTTCAGGATCAGCACAACTTGCTTGCCCACAAGTCATCAATGTGTCTCGATCTTTTTCATCAATGGTATCCCAAGTGACCATAGCCCCGGCATTATCAACGTCACTTGTTCTTAAAATATTTTCTGTGCAAAGCGAACCACAATTAAGATTTTTTGATTCATTTTTGAGCATAGCCCCGAAAACTTTTTTATTGATGTAAGCGGAGTTAGCAAAATTGGTCGTATCTTTTTGATTATCATCGTCACCGAATTGCAAAGTATATCCAGAAGTGCCATTTGCGCCATTAGCCGTTGGAAGTACAGCAACACAACTGCCAGCACTCCAAGATACAGCACCAGAACCACAGCCTGAACCTGAATGGTACCAAGCGTTTTCCCCTACATTAGTATTCTCATTCCAATCTGGATCGGCATGAATGTAGATGTTATTGGCAATAACTTTGACTCGATCATTGGTAGCATCAAAGGTAGCCGTTAAAGGTGCACGAAAATACTGTGGCATGCTTTTTTGGTTTGCCTCAACGTCAGTCAGCCAGTGTCCTGAGAATCTTCCATTCCAAGTATCTGCTGATGCAGTGATGCCCGAACGCCAACTGTTAGAGCCACTTAAATTTATAGCGTCGACATAGTTGGCACCGTCGTATTGTTTTTGTTGAGCAATACCTTGATAAAAAGTCTCAGTTTTATAGATTTGATTGGCAAGATTGTTAGAACCATTTGCCTCCATAGAATACATTACACCCAATTCCATGTTCTTGGCACCGCTCGCTGTATCGCATCCAAGCCCATCAATCACTCCAAAAGCGCTACATGGATCGCTGGTGGTTATTATTGCTGTAGATGGAGCACCAGCTGTAATTGAATTAGCAGCTTGATTGTCCCCAAAGAAGCAACCGTTATCAGGTCCTGACACACAAGCAATAGGATTGATACCAAATGCAATTTGAGGAGCTTGTTGCGCACCGGCATGAGCGCCATCCGTTGAAGTGGTTCTGCCGTCTCTACGTTTGTAACTCCAGTAATGCTGTCCATCTATGACTTGACCAGTGGCATTGTCTGGATAACCAGCCTGATTTAAAGAAAATTCCGATTTGTCTCCAACATCAGATATAAGTACAGAAAAGATACTATGTTGAGAATTATGAGGAGCCCCACTTTTATTAGGTGTATGGTAACCACAACCTACTCCTGTACCGCAACTCCAATTAATTTGTGCATACAAACCGACCCCTCTGCCATTGGGATTGAATACTTGATACCAGAGCGATTGTCCAACAGGAACAAAATCTGCATTATCGGCTAAATTGCCAAAACGTTCTGAGGAAACATGAATACCTTGATCCAAAACCTTATTGGCGTATCCATACATACCATCAATGTGTGCTTCAGTTTTGGTAGAAGAAGAACCATCTTGAGCATTGAAGCTAGTACTACCTTCGGTATCGTAAACAATACAATCGATGTTGGATTTACAATGGTCGTCATCGCGAAGTTGGTGGAAATCAAAGTTTGCATCGGTACCGTTATCTTTACTTTCCATAAAATCGGTTGAGATGAAATTCGGCATGATTGTATGAGCACGGCGGAAACGAACATCGCCTTGGCTTGCGTATTGAGGTAACTCATATTTGTTGGTATGTAACAAAGGAATGGGCGCATAGGCAACTACCTTCTTAGTATTATTTAAAAAGTCATCCAATTTTTCATTACTATAAACTTCTCCGGCAATTATGATTTCATCTTTCCCAGTAGTATGGGTAACTGCCGCGCCGGCACTTAATGAACCGCTCGTTACCCCCGTGCGAGAATTAGGTCCATTTGCGAATCCAGTGGCATTGCTCTCAGGAGGAGTATAAGACAAAGAAGTAGGATCTTTATCCAAATGCATCCACATGAATTCTGTAGTGAGACCAGATCGATAAGACTGCTTGATGTTAGATGGTAAAAGCACATTCTTTGAAACGGTAGTTTGTGGAACAAATCTATACATTGGGGCCAAAGATGAAGTTCCTCGAGCATCTTCAGCATCGTATGAATTGCTACAAGAAATATTACCTATATCGCTATCTATATTGCTAGAAGTAAAGCAATAATTTGTACCGAAAGCTGATTGATTGTTACCAAAGAGCGAGTTATACATATGATCATTGGATATAGGTTGATCATCTCCTTTAGGATTTTGGAATGTATTGGTATTGCTAGATCCAGCTGTTTCCAATCCGCCTAAATCATTATCGTGGAAGAATAACTGAATATAATCTTTACCCTCACATGCTGAAATATCTTCTGCATCCGATGCGCAAGAAACATCTCTAGAAACTCCCACAAAAACATTGTTACTAGGTGCATTTGGAAAATTAGATCCCATATCACCATGAACGATTTTAAATTCATTGTTATTGAAATTAAGTTGTACTTCAAAGTTAGCTTCGGCATTCTCTACGGATGAATTGAAAGATCTGATGTTATACCATCCAATCGTAAGAATTTTGGTATCTGCGTTCCACATTTTTCTTATCGACCAATCGGTATTTTCAGAGTCAGTAAAGTAGTCATTCCACAATGGGAAAATTGTATTGTCTAAGTTATCGGCTGCCTCTCCACCCGGCCTACCGTAAATATCGGGTAGACGAAAACCATCGGGTCTCATATTCTCGTTACCGCCAAAATAGGCTTGGTCTTCATGAAGATATTGCAGGGACCTACCACCACCAATAAAAGTTGCCGCGCTAGTGGATATCGAATTCAGAACGCTATTAGCACCATGCCAAGGTTTGTCCGAAAAATTACCTCCATTGCCAAAACTCAAGAAACCGTTTTCGTTGACATATATATGTGTGAAGCTTTGGCCAAAAAATTCAAAGGCTTCGGGTAATGTTACAATTTCGAATTCGGTATCCAAAGTTGATACTGTGCCCTGAAAGCCTGTTCCATACTCTCCGATGATTGAGTTATAAGAACCTGCCCCATTGGTAGAGCCATTTCCTGCATTGGCACCATCGGCATCAGCATTTAAAAGATTGGAGTCAGCATTTCGAGTGACGTTAGCCTGAATGACTTTATATCCTGAAACTGAACCTTCGGTACTTTGCACCATATTTCCAGAAAGAGCTACTTCAGCGGTAAGACTGCCACAACCTTGACCAGAGTCTAAACACCCATACTTTGCGGCTTCATTATTAGCACTTCTTTCTGTATCCCATTGGCCATTGGGTGATGACAAAGGTGCAAATTGTCGGTGCGTGGTATCGCCACTGGAATTGTCAACTGGAAATCTATATTCAAAGTCTAAAATTTCAGTATCATTTTCGTTTTGACCATTAGCAATGGTTGATGTTCGATAAGTAGATCCATCACCAGAAGACTGAGTATATGAGTTATCGTTGACTGAATTAATATGCGAACTGCTTGCTTGCTCAGCTTTAGACAGAGTTACTTCAGTAACTACTTGACCGCCATGTCCACCAGTTCCACTGTCATTTCGATTTGCTCGTGCCGAAAAAGGATTTGCACCAGTGAAATCGTGTTCAACATCATCGAACCCACTTGCAAATTTCATCACTAAGTTTTCATTTTTTTCAATATTTTTTGGTTCAAAATTAATCTGCTTGCTGACAGTGCCTTCATTAGGAATGTTTGCAACGATGGTTACATTGCTAGCAACAAGATCAGCAGTCGAAGTTTCGTCTAAATTCCAAGTTGCTGAACTTTTAAATTGCAAAACACCATTAGCATCAATTTCAACTAAATTTGAGGGAGCGCTTAGACTATATGTGGTTCCAGGCACATCGACAGCAAAATTGCCAATAACTCTATCGTTGGCTCCTAAAGTTTCAATATTTTCATCAAGTAAATAGGCTACGTTATTTCTGAAGTCTCCTTTTTTGACTGTATTTGTAGATGGCAAAGAGTCTGTCAAAGTATGAGTAAAATTGTCTACGTTCAAGGTGAAGTTTTTCGATATGCTCTCTCCTCCTGCTGTCGCTGTCACAGTGAAAGTATGCGCAGTTGCAGCTTCGTAGTCTAAAGTACTAGCCAACGTAACTTGTCCCGTGGAAGAATTAATTGCAAATTTAGAGTCACCACCTGAAAGCGTATATGTGGGATTGGAGAAATTTCCAACCGCTGAATTCAAAATCACGGTGCCAGTATCTACCCTTTCGGATTTACTTGATGCCACTAAGCTGCCGCTATAACTTGGACTGACATCTGTCACGTTAAAATTCGAACTACGTTCTTTGGTAACACCTTTAGAGTCGGTTGCGATAACTTTTAAAGCATATGAGCTGGAAGCTTCATAGTCCAAAGTTTCGTTAAGTTTTACTTCTCCAGTTTGAGTGTTAATGAAAAATTTATTACCAAAAGTATTTTCCAATTGATATGTAATTGTATCCGCGTCACTATCTGTACGATTAGCCTGAATAATCGTTGCTCCTTGAGAAGAGTTCTCGGCCACTGCACATGAATTCAGGCAATTAAGTGAAAAGTCTGGATCTATATTTTCTGAAACTTCGATCGATATAGGAACGCTTACCGTATCGTGTCTACCTTTGACTACAAGCGATAAATCATATGTTTGATTTTGATCGTAATTAAGGGTTCCAGCTACTTTGATTCTTCCGTTTTCATCAACGCTGAAGTCGGTGTTATTTTCCCCTTCCAAAGCATAAGTAAATGAGGTATCTCCCGATACAACAGCATTTGCTATTACAGAATTTAAAGATGCTCCTTCATGCACTTTGCTGCTGGCAAATGAAACATTGGTTTCAAGATCGTTAACATTTATGACATTAATTTCTAAGTTATTAGAAATTGATTTTTCACCCACGATAGTAAAAACAAATAAGTTGTAATTTTCCTTCGATTCAAAATCTAATTTATTTTTAATGAATATTTTTCCTTGCTCGTCTATTTCAAAATCTTCACTACCGTTTCCACCTAATGCAAACCTAATGTTTTGATCGCCCAAATATTCGATTTCTATAGCGCCAATGGAAGTACCCACGGAAGTATCTTCTTTGATGTTATTGGTGACAAAAAAAGTATTTGCGGAAAGCTGCGCTTCAACCACTGCCTCAATCTTATCTTCTTGTTGAACTTCCTCAATTTGAACTTCTTCATTTACTTGAGTAGCTTCTTCAACAATATCCTCTTCCTGTGTTTCGATTTGAGTATTGTCTATGAATAATTCTCCTCCCGGATCATAAGCATTGGTTAAGTTATCAATACCTGTATCGGAGGTATTTTTTGAGATGTCAAAGCTATCCAATAAGCTTTCATCTATTTCCGGTATCACGGGTTGAGGCTCATCGTTCACTGGTTCAAAATTTATAATTTCCGGTTGAGTCAAACTAACAGAGTCAGATGAAGATGAGGCTACAGGTGGTTGTGTCAGAATAACTGAGTCAGAAGATGCTGAAGAAATTGGGGGTTGCGTCAAGGTCACAGAATCAGACGATGAAGTCGAGACTGGAGGCTGTGTTAGGGTTACAGAGTCAGATGATGAAGTCGATATTGGGGGCTGCGTCACCGCAACTGCATCAGACGATGATGTTGATACTGGAGGCTGCGTTGCTGTAACTGAGTTAGAAGTAGAAGTTTCAACTGGTTTGTTAATAGGTTGTTCTTTTATTTCTCTACCTTGGTTGGGTTGAACAGATGGTCTTGTACCCGGGCTTGAGGATGAAGTAGACGTCGTAGCCGGACTGATCAAAGGTTCTGTTTGGCTGTCCTCATTATTGGTTTGTGTATCAATCTCCTCAGAGTTGCTTTCAGGCACTTGATTTCCTTCAGAACTTTCCGGAGTAACAGAGTTTGAATTGGAATTAGTAGTCGAACTTGAATTCGTTTCACTGGCGCCTGTGGACTCATCGGATATTGAGTTATCTTGAGAAGTCTGTTCTTGAGAATTATCTTCAGAATTGTTTGAACCTGAAGCAGAACTATTATTGGATAGTGTTGTGTTTTCTTCAGGGGGTTCAGAATTTGAAGAATCATCATCTACGTCAACATCGTCATTGGCTGTACTATTGTCAGTCTCAGAATCGTTATCATCTAAACCATCTTGTTCGGATTCTTCATTAGCATCATTTGAGCTAGGGTTAGGAGTTGACTCCTCACTTTCTTGTTCTTCATTGTTTGTTTCATCATCTGCTGAGTTGTTTGAAGAATTGCTCTCTTCTGTTTCCTCGGTCTCTTCAGTTTCTGTTTCATCTGTTTCTTCAGTTTCTGTTTCTTCGCTCTCTTCAGTTTCTGTTTCTTCTGTTTCTTCAGTTTCCGTTTCTTCTGTGTCTTCTTCGCTTTCAGTCTCTTCTTCGTTTTCGGTTTCCTCAGATTCTGACTCTTCTTCGGACTCTGACTCTTCTTCATCGTTTTCTGCTTCTTCAGACTCAGACTCTTCTTCTTCACTTTCTGACTCTTCTTCCTCTGACTCAGACTCTTCTTCTTCGTTTTCAGTATCTTCTTCTTCGGTTTCGGTTTCTTCGGATTCATCGCTTTCTGAGTCTTCTGATTCTTCATTTTCAGAGGTTTCTTCTGAGTCATTCTCAGATTCACTTGAATCTTCTTCTGGTTCTTCGCTTCCTTCAAAATCATCAGAATAACTATCAAGCTCTTCAGATGTAATAATCTCTGGATCTTCTACTTCGTCGGCATCTGCTTCTACCTCAACCTTCATTCCAACCTGAGTAATAATCAGGTTGTTATCAGGATTTTTTATAGGAGCAACTTCCATTTCAACTCCATAAATAAATGATGCTGTTGTTTCCTCTGGATTAGCTTCTACAATTGCAATACCGCCTCGAATACCTACCGTTGCTGTACTGGTTTTGATGATGGCAGGTCTCTTTTTAGTCACTTTACCGCCAACCAGTCTGATCAAGCCTTTAGCTGAGACTTCTAGGCTTCCAGATGCAGTCGTTGGATCATAAATAAATTTATCAAGAGTGACGGAAGAATTGGGCCCAATAGTAAAAGCAGTTCCATCTACCAACAACATCTGAGCTTTACCACTAGTATTTGTTTGAATGGTTCGGTTGGAGATAATTTTATAGCCTGGATCAATATTATGGCTTTCTATATTACCGCCAGGAAAAGCAACCAGATCAATGGTTTTGGTATTAACTGCTGCAGCAACTCCAATTTCTTCCTGAGTAAAAGACAATGGATAAACAATAAAGCAAGCAGCAACGACTACGCTTTTCAAAAGATTTATGTTTTTTTGTCTTTTATACATATAATTCAACAACGCCAAAAACCCCAAAAAAACCGAATTTTTTGAGGTTTTAGCAAAAAGCTAAGTTGAAAATTAGCAAAATAAGCCCTTTTTTCAATCTTTTTACTCAGCTTTTTCCAAATAAATTCAATAACTTGGACTGAACCCGATGAAACCCATCGAGCCCAGCCGAGCATGACTGGTTGATGAATAACCTTTCTGTTGTCAAAGTACCAAAAAGACAACAAGGAACCAAAGATGGTTCCTAAAGAAAGGTTATTGATCTCCGTCCTCATGCTCAATTCAAATTCTTTTTCTCCTTAATCAATAATTACTCCGATAAAATTACAGTACCAATCGCTTGAATATAATTGTTTGCGTCCTGTTTGGAATAAATTAGCTCCGCGCCTGCTTCGACGTGTGAGGCAGTACCGTAAAGACTGCCTGACATGTATTTCCAAGTACTCACCCCATTGTTAACACTGGCAGCATTATCTCCTCCACTGAAATTAGGATTTCCACTAGTGTTGGTTGCCGTCCAAGTAATAGTACCCATCCTTTGTCCGTTATCGAAAGAACTTGCGGAACTACCAGCACCTGAACTACAAGGATATCCGCTAACACCGCCAGCACCACAAGTGGTTCTACCTAGATCGTGAACATTGACGGTTACGCCATAATTTCCCGAACCATCAAAGACAACAGAACCATCTGCTCTGGAGCCTTCGGTCCAAGCGTAATTGGTCGTAACGCCACTTACGGTTTGGCTTTTCCACATGTTAAACATTGCCATTCCAGCAAGAGTTGCAGTTCTGCTGACTGGCCAATCGCTGGCATCCAATAAATCACCGGCATACCAAGTACCCATGTGCACGGCACTGGGTTGTTCGCCAGCCATGTATTCAAGACCGTCATTAGTAGCAAAGCCCCAAACTCCCCAAGTCATGTATTCCAAAGAAGGTTCAGGGTCAGCGCAATTATGGTTATAGTTGTTATTGCAAGGACTCATCCAGTCTTTATCTTTCTCGTCGATGGTATCCCAAGTAACCAGTGCCCCGGCATTATCAACGTTTGCAGTTGCTAAAAGATTCACAGAGCAAAGCGCACCACATTTGAGATTTTTTGATTCATTTTTGAGCATGGCGCCGAAAACTTTTTTATTGATGTAAGCGGAGTTAGCAAAATTTGCCGAATCTTTTTGATTATCATCGTCACCGAATTGCAAAGTGAATCCAGAATTTCCAATTGCGCCATTGTTCGTGGGAAGTACAGCAACACAACTGCCAGCACTCCAAGATACAGCACCAAAACTACAGCCTGTTTCTGAATGGTACCAAGTGTTTTCCCCTACATTAGTATTCTCATTCCAATCTGGATCGGCATGAATGTAGATATTGGTGGCAGTAACTTTGACTCGGTCGTTGGTTTCATCAAAAGAAGCCGTTAAACCTGATCGAAAGTACTGTGGCATGCTTTTTTGGTTTGATGCAACATCGGTCAGCCAATGTCCTGAGAATCTTCCATTCCAAGTATTCGCTGTAGAATTGTTTCCAGTTCGCCAACTGTTGGAACCGTTTAGATTTATGGCATCCACATAGTTAGTACCGTCGTATTGTTTTTGCTGAGCTATGCCTTGATAAAAGGTTTCAGTTTTGTATTTTTGATCCGCTAAGGTTGCAGAGCTATTGGCTTCCATGGAGTACATTACACCCAATTCCATGTTGGATGAATTTGGCTGATAACACCTAGTATGGTTATGCGCTGAAGTGCTGCTGCAAGGATCACTGGTGGTAATGATTGCAGTTGAGGGCGCACCAATCGTACTGGAATTCGCACCTTGATTGTCACCAAAGAAACACCCGTTATCAGGTCCAGAAACACAAGCAATTGGGTTGATACCAAAAGCAATTTGTGGTGCTTTTTCTGCACCCGCATATTCGCCATCGGTTGTCGCAGTCCTTCCGTCTCGACGTTTGTAACTCCAATAATGCGAACCATCGACGACTGTTCCAGTGGATGCTGCCGAATAACCTGCTGGGTTATTCGTCTTGGCAAAATTCGATTTGTCACCGGAGTCTACTATCAAGACGGAAAACAAACTTTGTTGAGAATGGTGCGGAGCAACCGTTGTTTGTGTGCCATGCTGGCCATGGTGACAAGCATTGGGGTTATCACCGCCTTGCCCACAACTCCAATTGAGCTGAGCAAAAAGTCCCACGCCTCTACCCGTTGGGTTGAAAACTTGATACCAAAGCGACTGTCCTATAGGCACGAAATCAGCATTATTGGCTAAATCGCCAAAACGTTCTGAAGCAACATGAGTGTTTTGATCCAATACCTTAGCCGCATAACCGTACATGCTGTCAAGGCGAGATTCGTTTTGCCAATTGTGGCAACAAATCTGATTATTAAAAGTGGAACCAATGGTATTGTAGACAATACCGTGGATGTTGCCTTTGAAATAACTGTTATCGTTCAATTGGTGGAAATCAAAATTGGCATCCGTACCGTTGTCTTTGCTTTCCATATAATCGGTGGAAATAAAGGGCGGCATAATGGTGTGGACACGTTTGTATCGATCATCGTACCAAGGACCATAGCTGTGATTTGTTGTAAGTTGTGGCAATTCGTATTTGTTGGTGTGCAACAAAGGAATGGGTGCGTAGGCAACTACCTTCTTGGCATTGCCTAAGAAACTTTCTAGTTTTCTGTTGGCGTAAACCTCCCCTGCAATAACAATCTCATCAAGTGCCGTGGTATGCGTGATTGCACTTCCTGCACTCAGCGAGCCACCGGTTACACCGTCTCGAGAATTGGGTCCTGCAGCATCAAAACCGGTCGCATTGTTTGCTGGCGGCGTGTAAACCAAAGTGGTTGGATCTTTATCCAAATGCATCCACATGAATTCTGCCATCCGACCGGAACGATAAGATTGTTTAATGTCCGAGGGCAGAAGAACGTTTTTGACTCCGCCCGTACCTTGAGGAACAAAACTAAAATGAGTACCAGCCTTGGCTTGATTTTGATTATAAGAGCTGGCACAAGAGGTTGAACTTAAGTTTAAGTCAGTGGAATAACAATATTTTGTCCCATTAACAGTTTGAGAATTGGTAAAATAGGAGTTCCACATATGGTCGATGCTACTGGGCGTATTATTTCCATCCGGATTTTGAAAAGTATCATATTGAGGCGATGGGCTTTCATATTTGCCAAAATGGTTATCGTGAAAATAAAGCTGGATGTAATCTTTTCCCTCACACATGGAAATGTCTTCACCATTTGTTGCACAAGAGACGTCTTTAGAAATACCAACAAATGCATTATTTGCTGATTGATGCGGGAAACTATTTCCAAAATCTCCATGAACGATTCGGAAAGAGTCGTCATTGAAATCTAACTGGACTTCGAAGTTGGCTTCCGCATTATTATTCGACTGGCTATAACTTCTGATGTTGTACCAACCAATGGTAAGGATTTTTGTCGTACTATTCCATAATTGACGTATTGACCAATTATTGTTGACACTATCTGTATAGTAGTCATTCCAGAGAGCAAAGATCGTGTTATCCAGATTATCTGCATGGGTTGTTCCAGGTTTTCCATAAACG
The DNA here is from genome assembly GCA_902627595.1 of uncultured SAR86 cluster bacterium. GTDB lineage: Bacteria > Pseudomonadota > Gammaproteobacteria > Magnimaribacterales > AG-339-G14 > MEDG-81. Next base: position 27,898 of record CACOJO010000008.1, on the reverse strand, counting down.
TCAGGTAGTTGATAGCCATCGGGAAAAGTATTGCCGTTGCCGTTAATAGCGGTATAGGAACCCGACTCATGCAAATACATCAAAGGCCTACCACCACCGTTATGCGCAGCTGGCGCTTGCGAAAGATTTACTTGGTGCCATGGTTTATTAGAATTAGCGCCACCATTACCGAAAGTTAAAAATCCATTTTCATTTACATAAATGTGAGAAAAAGATTGTCCAAAATACTCAAAAGTTTCAGGTAGAGCCACGATTTCAAATTCTGAAACGTAATTATTGTTAGTCCCACCAAAGCCTTGGTTGTACTCACCCAAAAGAGTATTAGTTCCAGATCCATCTCCAGCGGATGAACCATTTGCGTTGGCATTCAAAAGATTATCCACAGATCGGTTAAAATTTCTTTGCGTGACTAAATAACCAGAAAAATCGGAGCCTTCTGTGGTAGAAGTCCAATTTCCATTTATGTCGACTTCGGTGGTCCCACCACCACAACCTTGTCCGGAGTCTAAGCAACGATATTTAGCCTCTTCTCTGGTGGGTCTTCTGTCATCCCAAGCAGCAGCTAAATCGGACATAGGAGCATACTGTCGAGCAGTGACGTTATTAGAGTGGGCATTGGAATCAATTGGGAACCAATATTCAAAATCCAAAATTTCGGTACCGTGTTCGTTATCGCCGTTAGATCTTGTGCTGGTTCGATAATAAGATTTACCACCATTTTGACCATAGCGCGTATAAAACTGATCGTTGGCTGAGGCTATATGCGGACTGCTTACTCGATCGGCTACCGTTAAAACCGATTCAGTGACTACTGCATTGTTTAAACCACCTGTTCCACTGGAATTACGAGTAGCTATTGCAGTAAACGGATTAGCTCCCTGAAAATTGTGAGTCTTGCTGCTGTAACCACTGGCAAATTTCATCACCAGATTTTCGTTGGCCTCAACATTCTTACCTTTTAATTGAAAATTCCCGCTACTTACATTGCCTTCACCTGGAATAGAGGCTATGACTTCCAAATCTAAAACGAAATTTTGTGCAGGTACAGTCGGAGAAGATCCGATTGCTTCTTCTTGAACTCTGATGGCGGCTTCACACATCATACAATCATTAATCCTCAAAATACCTGAAGAATCTATACTGAAATAAGTTTGATTTGTTCCGCCTAAACTATAGGTTGTACCCGCAACGCCAGTTGAAAAATCACCAATAACCCTATCTGAAGCTCCTTTGCTCGTAATATCTTCATCTATTAAATAAGTGAAATTGGCGGAGCCGGTTCTATAAAATTCCCCTTTTTTCACAAAACTGCTGGTAGTTGAAGCTGGAGCTGAAACAGTATAAGTAATGTTATCGACGTTTAAAGTAAAGTTCTGACTTTGTGTTTCGCCTCCAGCTGCAGCAGTTACTGTAAAAGTATGAGAAGTTGCCGATTCATAATCTAAAGCATTAGCTAATGTCACCTGTCCTGTAGATGAATTTATAGCGAATTTATTATTACCCCCTGATAGCGAATAAGTTGGATTGGAAAAATTTGATACCGTAGAATTTAAAATTACTGTTCCGGTAGCAACGTTTTCGGCTTTACTAGCAGAAGCAAGGCTCCCGCTGAAACCCAAGCTGATATCAGATACGTTTAAAGTAAAGTTCTGACTTTGTGTTTCGCCTCCAGCTACAGCAGTAACCGTAAAGTTATGCGAAGTTGCCGTTTCGTAATCTAAAGCATTAGCTAATGTCACCTGTCCTGTAGATGAATTTATAGCGAATTTATTATTACCGCCTGATAGCGAATAGGTTGGATTGCTAAAACTTCCGCTTAGAGAAGAATTCAAAATCACTGTGCCAGTAGAGATATTTTCTGCCTTACTGGCTGATACCAAAGTTCCGCTATAGCCCACAGCTACATCTGTGACATTAAAGGTTGAACTTCGGTTCTTGGTGATTCCTTTTGAATCGGTAGCGATGACATTTAAAGTATATGAAGTGGTAGACTCATAATCCAAAGCGCTATTTAAAGTTACCTGTCCGGTGTCTTGGTTGATGGCAAATTTGTTACCGAAATTGTTTTCCAAGGAATAAGTCAGATCATCTATATCGGTATCGGTTCTGGAGGAATTTATCACAACTGTTCCGGTAGCTGCTGATTCAGCTAAAGAACAAGAATTTTGACAGGCGGTTGTGAAATCTGGATCGATATTCTCTATAACGTTAATGTTAACTGGTACATCTACTGTTTCAGTTCCTGACCTAACTTTTACTACAAGGTTAAAAGTCTTTTTATCTGTTGCATCTAAAGATTTATCGAGTTTAATTTTTCCATTTCTATTAATACGAAAATAATCTTTTCCATCGCCAGTGATTTCATAGGTCGGAGTCTCATCCGCTATTGGATTTATATCAGCCACAATTGTATTTACAGATGTCATACCCTCATGAAAGCTGGTGGCTCTAACTGAACCAGTAGCGCTTAATTCAGAAACATCAGCAATATTAATGGTGAAAGGGACTCTGATGGTTTTTCCTTTTTTATTAGTAACCAAAAGTACTAAGTCATATTTCTGATCAGTCTCAAAATCTAAGAAATCTTTAGTTCTGATTTTTCCTCTTTTATTTACTTTGAAAACTCCAAAGTCATCTTCTAAAGCATAAGTCATGCCTTCCCCTTCAACAGCCGTAGTTGCAACTATGGTGTTTTTTGGAGAGCTTTCGATAAATGAGGCAGCTCGAACAGATACATTGGCAGACATTTTTTCTTCAATGGCTTCTTGTTGCACAGTCTCGGCAGTAGTGTCCTGAACTTCATCGGTAGTTTCTTCTGCTGGCTCCTCCTCTTCTTGCTCTACCTCAAAAAGATCTGATCCTAATTCTCCACCTATATCATCTGAAGTAGTTAATTGATCAGGAGCAACATTGGAACTGTTATCGGTGATTCCAGAGTCGGTTAACAAAGAGTCTTCATCAATAACAATCTCAGGTTCATCTTTTTCTGATACTTCATCAAACTCATTATTCAAATCAACTTCGCCACTTTCGTCTTGACGACCCACATCTACAGTTTCGGAGTCAGCTGTGGATTTCTCGTCTCCAGCATCAATTGGCGTTCTTCCTTCATCATTTGATTCATTTTCTGAATTGATTGGTTTTTCAGTTTGTTCTCTGCTATCTACAGAATTAGTTTCTTCTTGTTGATCTGTCTCAGAAGTATCTTCTTGGGAGCCATCATCGGATGACTGCTCATCGGTTCCATTTTCGTCTGAGGGTGATTGGTCTTCTTGTTCGTCAGAAGACTCCGAGTTTGAGCCATCGCCTTCACTAGACTCGCCTTCTCCTGAGTCTTCGCTCTGTTCTTCTGAGGACTCTTCTTCTGTGGACTCTTCGGATTCTTCTTCTGAGGACTCTTCTTCTGATTCTTCTTCTGAGGACTCTTCTTCAGATTCTTCTTCTTCTGAGGACTCTTCTTCAGATTCTTCTTCTTCAGATTCTTCTTCTTCTGACTCTGTTTCAGAGTCTTCATCTTCTTCATCCTCTTCTCTACCTTCTAGTTCTGCAGAGTAGCCTGCTAAAGTTTCAGCAGTTAGTAATTCAGGAGTATCGATGTCATCGTAGGGATCATTAACCTCCACCACAAAACCGTCCTCTGTAAGAACAGTTCTTCCACCTTGATTTTGCAATGGTATGACTTCCATTTCCTGACCGTAAACAAAAGCTGCTGATGTGGTTTCAGCATCGGAGTCGACAATAACTATTCCCCCACGAATTCCGACAGTTGCAACGCTGGTATTTATAGTCGCAGCATTTTTTTTAGTAACCTTTCCACCAACCAATCTTAAGAGACCGGTGGCCTGCATTTCTAAAAATCCATCGTTGGTCTCTGGGTTATAAACAAATTTATCCAGGATAACTTTGGAATTGGGTCCAATGGTAAAGGCTGTCCCATCAACTAAGATCATTTGGGCCTTACCTTTTTCATCGGTTTCGATGGTACGGTTTTGAATGATTTTATAACCTTCTTCTATAAGACGACGTTCTGCAAACATCCCTGAAGGATCGTAATAATTATCTGTTGTAGTTGTGTTTACTGCTGCTGCCACCCCGATTTCTTCTTGGGTGTAAGCGAGGAGCCCCGCTGATAATCCCACCAAGGTGACAAAAAGTTTAAAAAAGGTTTTTTTGGTACTTTGATGGGATAAAAAATATTCTTTTATCCTCATATGAAGATCATTAAAGCAAAACATATAAAGAATGTCATATTTTCTGTACACTATGTCAGAAATGAGTAAAACCAAAGAAAAGCTTATAGATGCTGCTATTGAGTACTTCAATACAGAGGGCACTGAGAGGATTAGTGTTAAAAAGCTCATCAAAATTGCCGATGTTGGTTATGGAACTTTTTATAACCATTTTGATAGCGTTGAAGAGGTTCAAATAGAGGCTCTAAACAAAACGGTAAGAAACGTTTTGATTGAGTTTAAACTCGGGGTCAAAAACGAAAAAGATTATGTTTACATCATTTATTTAGCTTTGCTAAGAGGTATCAATTTATTAGCCAACTCTCCTTCAATCAATTGGCTTCTCAAAGACGTTAAGATGGTCATTCAGGTTTTTAAAGAAATTTCCCAGCCGAATATGGAGAATAATTTTTTAAATGCTGTCAAGGCAAAACAAATTCAAAATACGGATATAGATGACTTGATGCAATTTAAAGACGCTCGACACTATATGCAATGGGCAGCGATCGGAGCTGTTGAACAAGTAGTGAATGGGGAATTGTCAGAAAAAGAAGCATTTGCAAAATTAGCAAAAAATGTGACGGTTGTTGATATTCCCAATGAACAAAGAGATCAGATAATTGACCGTATTCTAAACGAAACTTTTCACTGGGAAACTAAGGATAACGACGATAGATAAAATCCGTTGATCCTAAAGTAGACTCTACAAAAGCAATTTCCCTTACCAGCTCACCGGCATCATAATAAATTCTTTCTTTGTAGTTTTTACCATTCAGCGAACCATAAATGGTAATTTCCTCTCCAACAAAAGTTAGTTCTGCAGCAATGTTCAAACTATCTGATTTTCTTAAAAATTTTAAAACTTTATCAGCTTCTGGTTTCGCTTCTATAGCGAGAGCATCTTTAACGTCCGTCAAGACTTCTTGAAAAGTCTCTTCTAAAGTTTGTTTCAATTCGGATTTTAAATCTTGCAGTTCTAATTGAATATCCGGTTCATCTATTTCAGCAGTCGCCATAAGCCAAGTACGTAGGTAATTGACCGTAAGAGCGATTTCTGTACCACATTGCTCAATGCGGTATAGCTGACTTCTTTCTAGGACAAATGGGTAAGCGAAGGTTTCTAAATAGCTCAGCAAACCTGAATTTGACTCGAGACCTTCATGAAAAGCTTCATAGTTGTCAATGCGATCTAATTCCCAAAGGCCTTGCAATTTATTTTCTGCAACTGGAGTTTCACAATCAACAAACACTGCTTTTGGCAGTGGAGAGTAAGTTCCAAAGCGAGCGCCCAAAACAATAAGCAAAGAAGATAAAAAGATGACAAACCAGCGAGTCATGATTTTTGATTTTAGCTATTTTGCTATCCAAGCGCCATCAATAGTTTTTTCTGTTCAGTTGGCGTTTAGGATATTTAGCCTTAGAATAATTACTTGTCGGTAAGTAATACAAGGAGAAAAAAATGGATTTAAATTATGGCGCTGAATACGAAGATTTTCGTAAAGATGTACAAGCTTTTTGTAAAGAATATCAAGGGGTCTCGTTCAAAAGTGAAAGCAATGATGGCAATATGTCAGATGCGCTCAGCGGTTCTTCTGCAAGTAAAAAATCATCCAAAGAGGTTACCCGTTCTGAGTGGCAAAAAATATTAATTGAAAAGGGTTATATTGCTCGAGCTATTCCCAAAGAATATGGGGGTTTTGGTGGCGACACTGACATCATTAAAAGTCGTATCATAGCTACTGAATTTTCTAAGGCAAAAATTCCCGGAGGGATGGGTGGTCAAGGCATCGACATGTTGGTCCCGACCTTACTTGAATGGGGCAGTGAAGAACAAAAACAAAAATACATTCGCCCTACTCTGCACGGTGAAATGATTTGGTGTCAGGGTTATTCTGAGCCAAATGCAGGAAGTGACTTAGCTAGCCTGCAAACCAAAGGAGAACTTATAGATGGAAACTGGGTAATCAATGGGCAAAAAATTTGGACCAGTACGGCTCAATATTCGCAAATGATGTTTTGCTTAGTCAGAACCGAACCACAAGCTCCTAAGCATTCTGGAATCAGTTTTATTTTAATTCCAATGGATACTCCAGGCATTGAAATAAGACCCTTGGTTGATATGACTTTAAAGGCAGGATTTAACGAAGTATTCTTTGATGATGTCACAGTGCCTGAAGAAAATATTGTAGCCAAGCGTGGTGAAGGTTGGTCGGTGGCTAACTCAGTTTTGGGACATGAACGTGGTTCTTTGGCTGATCCCAATGCTACTATGAATCGACTGAATACTTTGATCAATATGATGAAAGAACAAACCATCGATGGTAGACGTTTGATAGACATTCCTTCTTACCGTGACCGATTGATGCAAGTTCAAGGAAAAGTCATGGCGAGTCAGGCACATTCCTTAAGATTACTTTCCTCAAAAATCAATCCAGGGCAGAACGTAAAACTTGGCGGGATGATTCAAAAATTAGTAGGCACCGAATTACGTCATGAGCTTGAAGGTCTGGCGATTGATGTCCTTGGAGAAATAGGTACTCTCTATGAAGATAGTCCTTATCTCAAAGAAGATGGTTCTTTTCAATTCACCTACATGTATTTCTTGGGACTGATCATTGGTGGCGGAACTAATCAAATTCAAAAAAATATCATCTCTGAAAGAGGGTTGGGAATGCCAAAGGAACCTAAAGTAACGGAGGCTTCGTAATGTTTTTTGGATTGTCAGAAGAACAGGAACAATTTCAGGATTACGTTAAAAAATTTTTAGCTGACAACGTAACGGTTGATGAAATCAGAAAAATAGCCAATGGTGAAGATGAAGCTCTTGCACAGGAAATTTACAGCGGGTTAATCAATTTGGGAATAAATGCCTTATTGGTGCCTGAAGAATTTGATGGCTTGGGTGCAGATTTATTGTCGGCAGTTGCTGTAGCTCAGGGCTTAGGTACTGGGGTTGGTCCTATTCCTTTTGCAGGCTCATATGTGATGGCGCCAATAGCACTGAATTTAGCAGGTTCGGATGACCAAAAAGCAAAATACTTACCCCAAATTGCATCCAATGAAACCAAGTTTGGTGTAGGCTTGAGCGAGTATGTTGCAGCTCGAGAAGATGCTGGAATTGATTTGGCAAATGGCAAAGCGAATGGAAAAGCTCTATTTGTAATCGATGGAGATCGGGCTGATTATTTTCTTTTGGCTACCAAAGGTGGTGTACTCTTTTTAGTGGATGCAAAAGACAAAGGTGTTGAAATTACAACTTTAACCTCAGTTGATAAAACCAGAAGCTATTTGGAACTAAATTTGAAAAATGTTTCTGCTGAGGTCTTGCCGGTTTCTGAAAATGATCCTGAAATCGCAAAAAAAGTCTTAGATGCTGGGCGAATAATATTTGCGGCAGATAGTTTAGGAGCATCGGAAAGCATGATTGAAAAAGCTGTTTCTTACGCTAAAGAACGTAAGCAGTTCAATCGTGTAATAGGTTCCTTTCAAGCAGTGAAACACATGTGTGCTGAGATGGCTTCTGACTTAGAACCTTGTTACGCAATGCTATGGCAAGCGGCTCATTCTTTTGATCACGCGCCAGATGAAGCGCGTCTGCAGGCTTGTCAGGCAAAATCCCACATTTCTGAGGTAGCTAAAATGGTTTCAAAAAAGGCAACAGAAGTGCATGGTGGTATGGGCTTCACCGATCTTCTTGGATTGCATTATTGGTTCAAACGAATTGGGTTAAATCGACAGCTACTTGGTGGACCAGAATTGGTGAGAGAAGAAGCAGCAGAAATTCAAGGTTTCAATCAGTAATTCGATAAACCTTTGAGGCAGTTTTATAGAAAAGCTGATCTCTTTCAGACGCACTATAATTAGCTGCCAATTTCTTAAACGCATTCCATAAAATAGGATATGAGATGGAAGCTTTATCAACAGGAAAATTACTTTCAAACATACACCTTGCTGGAGTGAAATATTCTAGTGCGGTTTCGTAATAAGCTTTTTGTTTTAAAATGAATTCATCTGATGTGGGTGGTTTATCTTGTGTATGAAACCCAAAACCATTCACTGGCATTGCTAATCCACCAAGTTTGGCAAATACATTTTCATGCTGACTAAGTTCTTTTAGATCTTTTTGCCATTGTGAAAAAATTTCTACTTGTTTGTTTTTATAAGGCCCAATGCCTAAAGGACCGCTGAAGTGATTCAGAATAATAACCAAATCTGGAAACTGTTTAGCCAATTCAGTGATTTGAGGAATTTGATGATGATATTGCCAAGCTTCAAAAACGTAACCTAATTTTGCGAGAGTTTGTAACCCATCAAGAAAATTTGGCAGAAGATATAAACCTTCACAGGCATTGTGATGAGAATTTCTTACATTGGGATGAGGGTCCCAACCACCTGCATGACGAATACCTTTGAATAATTCTTGCCCTATCTCGAGATGTTTTTCTAAAACACGCTCTGCCTCAAAACCAAGAAGCATGTCTACATGCCCTACAATGCCAGAAATTGTTGCTTGCTTTGAATCTACTTTTGATTCGTCAGCTATTTTTTTGACAAACTCAGTCTCCCCCACAGGATTTAAAGCTTGATCAGTTGAATTCCAATAACATTGACTGCAATCGATAAAAACTGTGTTAGTGACATTGTGCCCTGAACTCGTGTCTGCCCACAGGTCTTCTAATAGATATTGATTTGAGTTATCCGATGAGTCATTTGATGCGCCCGGCCAAAGATGATGATGAGGATCGATAATTCTTTGTTTTGGATCAATGATCTCTTCAGATATTTGAGCTAACCATTCTTGCTGAGAAAGATTGCTCATGCTTTTGACTAATTTGCTTTTTTAACCAAACGTTGTGCATGCAAGATGGGTTCAGTATATCCGCTCGGTTGCACTCTACCTTTTAAAACTAAATCACAAGCAGCTTTAAATGCATCTCCGTCATAACTTGGAGCCATGTTTTCATAAACTGGATCACCAGAATTTTGGTCGTCGACAACCACTGCCATTTTTTTCATAGTCTCTAAAACTTGCGCCTCATCACAAAGACCATGGTGTAACCAATTGGCAATGTGCTGACTAGAAATTCGGCAAGTTGCTCGATCTTCCATTAACCCAACATTATTGATATCAGGCACTTTTGAACAACCTACCCCCTGGTCGATCCAACGTACCACGTAACCTAAAATTCCTTGAGCATTGTTATCCAACTCTGCTTGAATTTCTTCTTTGGAAAGCTCTTCTTTTAAAAGAGGAATTTCTAAGATTTCGTCCATATTGGCCTCTTTTCTTTGTTTCAAATCATCTTGCACACTTGGTACGCTGATTTGATGATAGTGCAGAGCATGTAAAGTTGCCGCGGTTGGTGAAGGCACCCACGCGCAATTAGCACCAGCTTTTGGATGAACGGTTTTATTTTCATACATACCAAGCATTTCATCGGGCATGGCCCACATTCCTTTACCGATTTGAGCTTTGCCTTTGAAACCGGTCTGCAACCCCTTGTCGACATTCCAATCTTCATAGGCAAGGATCCATGGTTCTTGTTTCATTTGCGCTTTTCTTATCATCGGGCCTGCTTCCATGGAGGTGTGAATCTCATCTCCAGTACGATCTAGGAAACCAGTATTAATGAAAATTACTCTATCTTTGGCTACTTTGATGCACTCCTTAAGATTGATGGTTGTACGACGTTCTTCGTCCATAATGCCAACTTTTGCTGTTAAAGGGGCCAAGCCCACTGCTTTTTCTACAGCAGCGAATAAGTCACAGGTTAATTGTACTTCTTTGGGACCATGCATTTTAGGTTTCACAATATAGATACTGCCTGTACGACTGTTTTTAAATGTACCGTTGCCCAACAAATCGTGTTTCGCGATTGTGATGGTAAACATGGCATCCATGATGCCCTCAAAAATTTCATTGCCCTCAGCATCTAAAATAGCCGGAGTAGTCATTAAGTGACCGACGTTTCTGACTAACATGGTGCTTCTGCCTGGCAAAGTAAATGCTGCCCCATCTGGTTTAGAATAATTTCGATCAGGGTTAAGCTTACGTGTCATCGCTTTACCGCCTTTGTCAAAAGTCTCTTCTAAGTTGCCCTGCATCAAGCCAAGCCAATTGCTATAAACTGTAGCTTTATCTTCGCCATCTACTGCGGCGACTGAGTCTTCACAGTCTTGAATGGTAGTCACTGCCGACTCAACGAGAATATCTTTGATTCCAGCTAAATCATCCTTGCCTACTGAATCCTCGCGATCAATTTGAATTTCTACATGAAGGTTGTTGTTCTTCATTAAAATTCCTTTGGGGTTCTCTACATCTCCTGAGTATCCCGCAAACTTATCAGCTTCTGCTAAAGACACTTTGGTTTGATCTTTAAGAGTGATTTCAAGGTTTCCATCGTTTATCTGGAAAGCTGCAATTTCTTGGTATGAACCATTGCTCAAAGGAAAATTTTCATTCATAAAGTTTTTTGAAAATTCTATAACCTTATCCCCTCTTACTGGATTATAAGCGCCGCCACGATCGGCGCCACCGTCTTCGGAAATCATATCCGTCCCATACAAAGCATCATAAAGACTTCCCCATCTAGCATTGGCAGCATTCAAAGCAAACCTAGCATTCATGACGGGAACTACCAGTTGCGCTCCAGCAATGGTTGAAATTTCTTCATCGACGTTGGTGGTTTCTATTTCAAAGTCATCATTGGTATCTACCCAGTATCCGATTTCTTTTAAAAAACTTTTGTATGTTTCTTTATCAAAATCTTTATTTTCTTTATGCCAATTATCTATTTTAGTTTGAAGCTCTTCTCGTTCTTTTAGTAGAGCTTTATTTCTTGGAGTGAATTCTCTTACAATTTCATTGAATGAATTCCAAAAGTGATCTGGATCAACATCGATATCCACGCAAACTTTTTCTGTGATTAATTTGTCTAATTCTTCGCTTACTTGAAGATCGCCCTTTTGAATACGATTTGTCATATTGGTTCCTATGATTTGGTTCTAATAAAAGAATGATTTTAGCAGTAGTAATAAATATTAAAACAAGTTTGTTTAAGGATTTATAATAGCGCCAGATGGATATACAGAACTTATTAGAAGACTTGATTAAAATCGAATCGATTACACCAAGAGATGAAGGGTGCTTTGATCTTATAGAGCCAATGCTTGAAGATTTGGGCTTTCGCTGTGAACGAATAAATTACGACAATGTAGAAAATCTTTATGCGGTACTTGGCGATGAAGGTCCTTTGATGTGCTTCTTGGGACATACAGATGTCGTGCCTACTGGGCCGGTTGAGAACTGGAGTCAGCCACCATTTTCTGCAAAAACAATTGACGGTCATATGTTCGGTCGAGGAACTGCTGATATGAAAGGAAATATTGCGGCCTACTTATTGGCTTTGAAGGAATTTCTCAGCACCAAACCTTCTCTTAATTATCGTTTAGCGGTTTTATTAACTTCTAATGAAGAAGGTGAACCAGAAGATGGCAAAATTGATGTAATCATAAAAAAATTCATGGATGAAGGCGAACATATAGATTTTTGTTTAGTTGGAGAACCCTCCTCAAATAAAAAAGTTGGAGATACGATTAGAATTGGAAGAAGAGGATCTTTGAGCGGGACGTTAAAAGTTTTAGGTAAACAAGGACATGTTGCCTATCCAGAAAAAGTAGAAAATCCGATTTTTACGAGTGCTAAATTAATTTCAGAATTGGAAAGCATTACTTGGGATGAGGGCAATGAGCACTTTCAGCCTACCTCTTTTCAAATTTCAAATATCAAATCTGGAACAGGCGCAACTAATGTTGTTCCGGGAGTACTTGAAATGATGTTTAATTTCAGATTTTGTTCAGAGTCAAACGAAGCATATTTGAAAGAAACTTTTGAAGCAGTTCTAAAAAAACAAAACCTTAAATATCAAATTGATTGGGTACTGAGTGGATTGCCCTACCTTACAGAAAAAAAATACTTCATCGAACAGATTGTTGACTCAGTAAAATCAGTAACTGGTTATGAGCCTGTTATCAACAATGGCGGTGGAACTTCGGATGGACGATTTCTTCAAGTCATGGGCTCTGAGATAGTTGAATTAGGTCCGCTTAATGAAACCATTCACAAAACAGATGAAAACGTCAGCCTACAAGATCTTGATACTCTGAAAGGGATTTATACAAATCTCCTTGGAAGGCTTAATTCTAATTAAGTAAAATTAAACTTCTTCAATATCTCTAAAATTTGGCTTTCTTTTTTCTAGAAATGCTTGAACACCTTCTTTGAAAACTTCACCATCGCATAAAACTCTTTGTGTATCTCTTTCATAATCCAATTGATCAGATAAAGAAACTTGGAGAGCATTATCATGCGCTTTTACAATCGCTTTTAAACCAGTTATTGCGCCGTCCGCCATTTTTCCTGCCAGTGAACAAGCTTCGCTTAGTAACTCCTTTTCTGGAACAACTTTCCAGATCAAGCCCCATGCTTCTGCTTGCGCAGCACTGATATCTTCCCCTAACAAGGCCATACCATTTGCCTTAGCTCGGCCCAATAGATTTGGCACTAGCCAAGACGCACCTACGTCTGGAATGATTCCTAGTTGCGGTCCAAATACCAACTTGAACTTAGCAGTGTCAGCAGCCAGAATTAAATCACCACATAAGGCTAAACCAACGCCTCCGCCAGCAGCTATGCCGTTTATTGCATTCACGACAGGTTTTGGGCAATTAACAATTTTCCTCACCAACGGGTTAAAGCCAATTTCCATAGCATTGGCTGTGGACTCTCCAGGGGACCAATTGGGATCACTAGGCCAACCGCCACCAGCAAGATCAGCACCGCTACAGAAACCTCGCCCCTCTCCTGTAAGCACAATAGTTCTAATAGATTGATCAGAATAAGCCTTATCGAATACTTCTAGCAGTTCGTCGATGATTTCCTTGTTTAAGCTATTGAGTACTTTTGGTCTATTTAACGTAATAAGATAGACGCCTTTTTCTTTCATTTCAGTTTTAATTGAATTCACAGTAACCTCTTTTTTCTTAAACTTTAGCACTTATGCAATAAAGCTATATATATCTAATAATTAGGTTTGAAATATTTTATATAACTAAGAAATATATATAGTTACTTCATGCTAAATACAGAAGACAAAAATTTTGTATCGAACGGATCTGCTGAGGCAGAACTTCATACCCCCCCTAATAGCTTCAGTGATTCGTTCGCGCTCTTTGTGACTAAGGCATTGAGATTTCTAGCAGATACTCTCTTTCGTAAAAGATATGGACATCGAGCAGTAGTTTTGGAAACTGTAGCAGGAGTTCCTGGCATGGTCGCTGGAGTAATTCATCACTTAAGATCATTACGAAATATGAAAGATGATAATGGAATGATTAAAGAACTGCTTGAAGAAGCTGAAAACGAAAGAATGCATCTCATGACTTTTATAGAGATTGCCAAGCCTTCAAAGTTAGAAAGACTTCTCATTTTATTAGCTCAAATCTCTTTTGGAATTTTCTATACTTTTCTTTATATCTTTTTTAAGAAAACAGCGCATCGCATGATTGGATACTTTGAAGAAGAGGCTGTAACCTCATATTCTGAATACTTAGCTGAAATTGATAACGGAACTATTCTAAATCGCCCTGCTCCACAAATTGCCATCGATTATTGGAACCTTGGTCCAAAGGCATCTCTAAGAGATGTGGTCATTGCAGTAAGAGCTGATGAGGCAGGACATCGAGATAAAAATCACGATTTTGCAGACCAGATTTAATTTATTTGATTGCAATAGGGTTTATATACATTTGTACTGCTCCCCTTACTTTAGCCTGACCTAAAACGAACAAAAATTCATAGGTCTCATCTGTCGCCAAAGGACCAGTATTCATGGCCTCTAAAATATAAATACCATTTTGTTGAAGCAAAATAACATGACCTTGAAATGGCTCCATTGGATTTACTGGCGGAATAACATCCAAGCCGTAAGTATCTGATCCCACTGCAATAACCTCTTTATCAGCTAAGTATTGTGCTAACTCTGGAGTAAGGCCTGGTATTTCAGCACCCCATTTTTCTGGAAATTTTTCCAACATGGCGTCAGTCCAACCGGTATGAAATAAGACGACATCTCCTTTTTGAACTTTTACTCCTTGTTTTTTTTCAGCAGCTTGAAGATCTTTTACGGAAAAAGTTTGGCCGGCTTTTAGATAATCGACTCCTAGGACTTGTGTGATATCAAAAAGAACTCCTCGAGCAACCATTGGAGGAACTTTTTCGATTCCTAATTTTGTTAGTCCGGTGATCGGAGCAATTTTTTTTCCATCAAAGCAATTGTAAAATTTACCATCTGGTCTACCAATATGTCCCAAACCATCAAGTTGGGAACCAATACCAAACCAACCTTGAAAAATATCATCGTTATATGTTGAATTTGGAAAAGCTTTTTCGCCAAATTGTTGTGTGGGTTGGACTACTTGTAAATTTAAACTTCTCGGTGGATAAGCAGGCGTATTAGAATCTAAAACCAACCCTAAGCTATAAACCTTTCCGGTTTTGATTAGTTTCACAGCATCTAAAACAGACTCGTCGGTAATTAAATTAGCATTTCCAATTTCGTCCCCTTTTCCCCACTTAGAGTATTCGCAAGATTCATTGGCTACCAGAGTATTTAGAAAAAAGAAGGAAGCTAGTAGTAAATATTTCATAACAGCGCTCCAAAAATAATGGAGCGAGTAACGGGGTTCGAACCCGTGGCCTCGACCTTGGCAAGGTCGCGCTCTACCAGCTGAGCTATACTCGCAAGAGATTTCAATGTACTCTGAGATATAAGTTATTTCAAGTTAGATAGAATTTTTTTTTAAGAATAATTAAACTCTCCATAAGTTAATAAACCTATGTCGGATTTAGAAAATTTTAAAAGTCTTATAGAAAATTGTAAGTATCCTGTCTTTTTTACTGGAGCCGGAATAAGCACTGACTCTGGCATTCCTGACTTTAGAGGGCCTAACGGCTTTTGGAAAAAAAATACCCCTATATATTTCCAAGACTTCATCTCCTCAAAAGAAATGCGCGCAAAATATTGGGAACAAAGCGTAAATTTTAAAAGTAATTTTTCGAAATTCAAACCGAACAAAGGTCATGAAACAATTGCAAGTATCATCAAAGCTAAAGAAAACGGGCATTGTGTTACACAAAATGTAGATAATTTACACCAAGCAGCTGGCTTATCAGATGATCAAGTTACAGAAATTCATGGAAATGCGACTTATGCTGTCTGCCTAGACTGTGCAAAAAAATTTGATCTTGAACCAATTCATCAAGCTTTTAAAGATAATCAAAAACCTCCGACATGCAATACTTGTGGTGGTCACATCAAAACCGCTACCATTTCCTTTGGTCAACCCATGCCAGAAAAGGAAATGATTCGTGCTCAAAATGAAGCTGCCAATTGCGATCTAATGGTTGCCGTAGGTTCATCGCTGGTAGTTTATCCTGCAGCTACTATTCCTCTTTTGGGAAAACAAAGTGGAGCTAATCTAGTAATTTTAAATAATGAACCAACAGAAATGGATCAATTTGCAGACTTAGTAATCAACGCAAGTATAAGCGATACTTTTGAAGCGATAGTTTAGGTAAGTTAGTTTCTTGTAATTTTTTTGATATTTTTTTTGACCGATGAAGAAGAATTTTATATATTTCATTCTGTCCCTTGTGCTCTTGGGGGAGACATGTGCAAGGGGCTCACAAAAAAAACCCTAGCTTGAAAAAGCTAGGGTTTTTTCTTTAAGGTCGAAACTAAGCAGAAACAGAGTCTGATTTAGCAGCTGCCCATATTGCTAAACCGAATGCTGTTTTGTTGATCAAGTCAGCAAGGTTGTAAACAATATTTAATGCTTCGTTATTAACGCCTCCAGCGAAGTAACCAAGCGCAAAACCGATTGGGTAAATTGCCCAACCAACAGTTACGATCCATTTGATCGTATTAAATGCGCTTTGACTCGCAGCGTTTCCACTGTTTGCGTTTGCCGAAGCAGTCTCACCAAGAAATATTTCATAGATGATGTATACCCAAGCAATCATTCCAACAGCAAAACCAACTGAAGGTGCCCACAATCCTGTTTCACCAAGATAACCACCAACAAGCATTACAATTGATGCGATAAGTAAACGCCAGAAAATACCAGCGCTTACTGCTGTAACAGCAGCAACAATCAAGTAAAACTCAATGATTTGAAGTGGGACTGTGATTAACCAGTCAATGTATCTAAATACCGTAGGGGAAGCTCCCATATCTGACCACATTCCTCTCATATAAAGGTAGTGCCAAAAAGCAATACCTGTAACAAGACCTGCAACCGTTAGTGAAGTTCTCCACTTACCAGCAACATCTTGTCTTTCTACAAAGAAGAATACCGTCGACGCTAACATAATAGCAGTCGCAATCCAGAACGAGATACCTACGTAATCATTTGTAGCTAAATAGCTCATAAATCCTCCCAAAAGTGATTTAATTTATAAATTAACTCTCCTAAATGAGTTATGTTCTAGATAATATACGGATTTTTTCAAAAACACTAGGTTTTCAGCTTTATCCACCGACCAGATTCAAAGCGATATGTAAAGAGGATAGCCTTAACAATATAATCAATAATCAAGCTTCCAAATATATATTCAATTGGAAAATTCAGCCAAACAAAAACTCCTGCAAAGGTCAGTCTAAAAAAAATCAAACTAATAGTGACGATGTACAAAGGTGATTTGGTATCTCCTGCTCCTCGCAAAGCTCCACCCAAGGCAAATTCTAAAGCCATTAAAGGTTGCATAATACCCAAAAGCCAAACGAATAAGACCGTCAAACGAATAACTTCTAGATCATCTACAAAAAAACTAGCTATGGGTCGAGAGGCTAATGCCAAAATTATTCCTAGAATTCCCATAGAAACCATAGTTAGCCCGGCAGAACGCCAACCACTTCTTTTTGCTTCTTTGGGATTTTCAGCGCCTATGAATTGTCCAGTTAGAGTTGCACCAGCCACGGTAAAACCTTGACCCACCATGAACGAAAGCATCAAAATATTAATACCAACATTATATGCAGCAATTGGGGCATTCCCATAAAGAGAAATAATCCAAAAATAAAGTAGTAAACCTAATTGAAAAACTCCTTGCTCCAAGCCAGCGGGAGTAGAAACATGAATCAATTCTCTAAATCTCGTGAATGAAAAATCATTAAATATTGGTATGGGAATAGTAATAATTTTTGAAATCCAAACAAAAGCACTTAATGCTGTTCCAACAGCAAAAGCAATTCCTCCTGCATAAGCTGCGCCCACAACTCCAAGTTCAGGAAACCCATAGCGTCCATTAACCAGACCTATCAAAAGAAAAATATTTATGACGTTTTGAATTAAACCTAAATAAAGAGGAGTCTTTACGTCTCCTGCAGCTCTAACTGCAGCTCCAAAGACAATAGACACTCCAAAAGCTGGTGAGAACAAGATTAATATCTTCAGATAATCTATGGCCAATTCTTTCGCTTCCAATTCCAAACCAAAAAGGTTCATTAAGTCTTCTCCGGCAACCCAAATTACAAAAATGGAGATAAAGCTTAAAAAAATACTGATAAGTATCGAGTCATACAAAACCTGACTAGCTTCCTGATATCTTCTCGCACCATAAGCTCTTGCCACTAAAGCTGTGGTTCCTGTTGAAATTGCCATCATGATGGACTGAATAACAAAAAAAATTCGACCTCCTGTTCCAACTGCAGCGACAGCGTCCGTGCCCAGATTACCTACTGCTTTCAAAGCCACTACACCTACAGATGCGAATAAAACATTTGCTAAAATCGATGGCCAAGCTAAACCCCAAACTGAAAGTGTTTCGGGACTTGCAACCTTTTCGGTTGATTCTTCATCAATATCTGTACGAGCAGTAGTTTCTTGCATACTAAAAAAATGGGATCTTAGTTAATTAAAATAAATAACTAAAGCCAAAACGCCATTGTATCGGAAGACCAGGAAAATATCTTTTTCCAGAAAAAATGGAGTAATCTGCTCTTTCAGCATAACGCTTGTTAAATACATTCATCAAACTGAAGTTGATATCTAATTGGGATGTCAAATTATAAAACCCTCTAATATTGGTTAGAAAATGTCCAGGATAACTATACTCATTAGCAGGATCGAGAAAGTATTTACCCATATATTCTTCTTCAATTTGTAAAGTAAGTTTTTCAACTGGGAAAATGTTAAAAAATATACTCCCATATACTCTTGGCGCGGTATCGATTAAATTTCCATCCAATACACCAATTGATGCAAATGAATAGTCATAAAGATGTTCTGCGAAACTCAAAGCATACTTAATAATTAACTTGGGTTCAACATTGAAAGTTCCAGAAATCTCCATACCTTGATGTTTAGATTTACCGCCGGTAACAGTGGAAGCATCATTATCTTTGTATATATAATTTTTTTTCTTTGAGTAATACAAAACAAATTTATTGGAGAAGTTATCACCTTTAGAAAGAATGCCAAACTCCATGGAGTTGATTTGTTCAGAGTTTAAATCGGCAATTGTCTGTGCTTTTTGTAACCTAAAAAGCTCATTTATTTGAGGAGGTCTGAATCCTTTACTGAATTGAAGAAAAAATTCATCGTTCTCTACTTTTTTTGAAAAACCAAACCTCAGAGAATTATCGAAAAAAGAAATTTCTGTGTCCGCAGGCCTAGAATAATAACAACCTCCAAAACCGCATTCTGTTCCATCTGCTTTTGTTCTGCCATCCAACATAAGATTGTCATAATCATAATTAAGTCTTTCAAATCTTAAATTAGAAAAAATTTTATAATTTTCTTCTGTGATATATACATGTGACAAAAATACAGCCAATAGATTAGTATCGACCTCAAAATCGTAATGCAATCCTTGAGGCCTTACAGCATTATTAAATACAGAACTAGTTGTTAATTGATTTGGTTGAAATTCCTCCAAGTCTATTTTTGCAAGCTCAAAATTAAATCCAAAAGATAATTCATGCTGATCAAACGAATTAACATCAGTTACAAAATTTACGCCATAACTAATCTGACTATTTTTTTCAATTGGTTTTCCAGGCAAATAGTGTTGAATAAACCTCATTTTGCTATGCCTTGCATAAGGCCTTAACTGCAATGAAAAGTCTCCCTTATTTTTTGATAACAAAGAATTCAATCTCAAGGATTTAGCATCTCTATAAGCTTCGGGATTTAAATTAGATAATCTAGAACTTGCTTTATAAGAATTATTATAGCCGGCCGTTTCTTGATTGAGATTAGTTAAGTTTATAAAAGTTTGAGCTTCCCAATCATCAACTTCACTGAAAGCTTTAAAAGCTAATTTTTGTTGATCAAAGCCAGTTGCTTCTCTAAAACCTTTATCTTTATTCAATGACAGTCCTAATGTCCAGCTAGAATCTTCTTGATATTGAAATGAAGATTTAAAAGACTCATCGTTATTTACTTCAGTTTTCAAATAGTTTTTTTCATCAATGTTTAGGGTTTTAAAATTTATAGCCCCGTGAAGGGCATTTCCTCCAAATCTTGCGCTAGATGGTCCTTTTAAAACTTCAATTCTTGAAGCTAAATTCGACGAAACTTCGAAAAGATTATTCACATTGCAAAAACCTGCTGGCCTAATGGGCAAACTGTCTTCTAAAATCAAAAAGGACCCGCAAGCACCAGATCCAGTTAAAACTGGTGACCTTAAAGAAATCAAACTTTCTTGACCGGAACCTCTACTAATCCAGCTTCCCGCCGAAGAATTTAAAAGTTCTTTGGTATGAGAAGAATTAAAAAATTTAATATCATCTGAGGATATAGTTTCTACAGAAGGAGCAAAATTCCAATTTTTATCCAAGGCAACTTTCATTTCCTCACTAGCATTAGAGAGAAAAATTAAACTGCTGAAGGTTGTAAAAAAAAGAAAAATTAAAGGCATGCAAAATTATATAAAAAAAGCAGGTAAGTTTCCTTACCTGCTTTTTAGGGGGAGGATAATTAATTAATCTTTAAACTCAGGGTAAGCTTCCACTCCAATTTCTGAAGCGTCTAATCCTGAAGTTTCTTCTTCCTCTGAAGGTCTTAAACCAATCGCAGCATTAAGAACCAATAAAGTTCCTGCTGTACAGATAAAAGCCCAAAGAAAAATCGAAATAGCTCCAATTGCTTGAGTTCCAAAAGCACCTGCACCTGAAAGTGGAGTTGCCATGATGCCCCAAATACCAACTGTACCATGAGCAGAAATTGCACCTACTGGATCATCTATTTTTAGAACTGTGTCTAGGAAGACCACTGAGAAATAAACAATTATTCCGCCAATGAAACCTATGATAGTTGCTAAGCCGCCAGACGGAGAGTCAGGCGCAGCTGTAATAGCAACCAAGCCAGCTATTGCGCCATTAATAGCCATGGTTACATCTGCCTTGCCTGTGAGAACTTTTGCAATAAGGAGTGCTCCAATTACACCACCTGCAGCAGCAGCATTTGTATTTAAAAAGACTTGTGCAACAGCGTTCGCATTAGCTGCATCATTAACAGCTAGCTGAGATCCGCCATTAAAACCAAACCAACCTAACCATAGGATTAGTGCACCTAAGGCTGCAATTGGAATGTTTGAACCTCTCATGACTTTTACTGAACCATCGGATCCATATTTACCTGCTCTTGGACCAAGAATAATTACTGCGGCCAAAGCAGCTGCAGCACCACATAAGTGAACAACTCCTGAACCTGCGAAATCAGTATAACCGATTGCATCTAACCAACCGCCACCCCATTTCCAGTAACCTTGAACTGGGTAAATAAAGCCTGTTAAGACGATGGCAAATAAGAAAAATGGAACTAACTTCATTCTTTCAGCTACTGCTCCTGAAATAATTGACATTGCAGTTGCAACGAAAACTACTTGAAAGAAAAAGTCAGCGGCGTCTGAGTAACCTAAATCGGTATTAAAAGTTAAGCCATTTAAAGACATGCCCCAAGTACTGCCAATCATAGGGAAGTAAGCGTTGTAAACGCTATCGCCTGGGTACATTAAAAAGAAGCCACATACTAAGTACATGACACATGCGATTGAGTATAGACCTAAATTTTTTGTAACAATTTCTGATACGTTTTTAGCTCTTACCAAACCGGCTTCTAACATGGTAAATCCTGCAGCCATCCACATTACGAAAGCTCCAGAAATTAATAAATAAAAAGTATTTAATGCATACTCTAATTCACTCATTGTTATTCTCCTTTATAGCGTCCTCACCAGTTTCACCTGTTCTGATGCGAACGACTTCGTTAAGTTCTGTTACAAAAATCTTGCCATCACCAATCTCACCGGTATTTGCGACTTCTCGCACGGCTCTGATGATGTTTTCGACGTCATCGTCTTTACAAGCTACTTGAAACATCGTTTTAGGTTTTGTATCTACCTCGTAACTTGCTCCACGGTATGTTTCAGAATGACCTTTCTGAGTTCCAAAACCTTGTGCAGAAATGATAGTAGCTCCACCAGTACCAATAGTTGACAAAGCACGTTTGACCCCATCGGATCTAGACGGTTTAACGACTATGGTTAAAAGTTTCATATCTTCACCTAATTAAAGATTAATTTGGGCAATTATAGAGCGTAGAAAACTCTTATTTTTTAGACATAAATCAAAGAAAAAAGCTATTTTTGCACCAAAATCTTACAAAAAATGATTTTTAAAAAATTTTTTTGCACTGAGAAAAGGCAAGGAAATGCAACGCCAAGATAAACTAGCCTTGGCGTCCCCTAGGGGGATCGAACCCCTGTTGCCGAGATGAAAACCCGGTGTCCTAACCGCTAGACGAAGGGGACACTGAAAGATGGTGATTTTATCAGACTAATTTTTTTTGTTAAGTACTTGTTCAATTTTAGCTAAAAAACCTCTAAGGATGCCTGTCTCTAATTTATCAGGCTGCAGTCTCTTAACAAGTCTACGGATTCTTGTTTTAACTTGCTTAGGATTTTCTTGATCATAGAAATCAATTGTTTTCATCACTTTATCAAAATGATCTATAAGATATTCATTATCTTGAAATGTAGTGCTTTCGCTTTTAAATTCAGATACGTACTCTTTATTCTGAAGTTCCATTTTTATTACATAAGAAATGATTTGTACTGCGTGTGATAAATTAATAGATGAAAACTCTTCGTCAGTTGGGATTTTAATATGATAATCGCACATTTGAAGCTCTTCATTGCTCAAACCGCTAATTTCTCTTCCAAAGACAAAAGAAATCTTTGCATTATTGCTTTGTAACCCAGATTTAAGCACAGAAGTTAGTTCTGAGGAATTTTTTGTAGGCCATGGAATTGTTCTTGCCCTTGCGCTTGTACCAAAAATTAAGGTCGAGTCTTCTAAAGCATTAGATAATTCGCCATAAATCTTTGCGTCATCTAAAATATCTTTGGCGCCTTTGGCTCGATAATAAGCATCATCATTAGGAAAATCTTTTGGCTGAACTAAAGAAAGATTTTTAAAACCCATATTTTTGATAGCTCTAGCAGAGGCACCAATATTTCCTGGATGTGATGGCTCAACAAGAATAAATTCAATTTTATTTTTTAATGAAGAATCAATCATCTTTATAGTTTACAATCCTTCTTTTTAAAATCATCATGGAGCCAAAAGTTACTATAGCAATTAATGCAGCAAGACTTGCTGCAAAAGAGATACATAAATTTTCTCGTCGAAGAGATAAAATAAATGTTTATGAAAAAGGGCCAACAGATTTTGTAACTCAAGTAGATGATATTGCAGAAAAGATCATCATCGAGACTCTAAAAATTTCTTTTCCTGATCATTCTTTTGAAGGAGAAGAGTCGGGTTTTCAAGGTAATAAGAACGCTGATTATCATTGGGTAATTGACCCTTTAGACGGAACCACAAACTTCATTCATAACTTTCCTTTTTACTCTATTTCAATTGCTTGTTTCTTCAAAGGTTCAATAGAGCATGGAGTGATATATGATCTTTCAAGAGATGATGAATATTACGCTTCAAAAGGAAAAGGTTCTTTTCTAAATAAGACTCGTATTAGAGTTTCAGAAATAAAAGGTTTGAAAAACTCTTTGATATGCAATTCTTTTCATGGCGGTCCTAATCTTGAGCCGAAATTCGATCAACTTACTTTGATTAGAAATCTTTATTCAAATTCTTTAACTTTAAGAAGAACTGGATCAACAGCTTTAGACTTAGCATTTGTGGCCTCGGGTAAGCTCGATGCATTTTTAGGTTATGGAATGAAAACCTGGGATTTTGCTGCTGGAGCATTGCTGGTAATGGAAGCCGGAGGTTTCGTAAATGATTTCAATGGACATGAAGATGTTTTTTCATCCCACAATATAGTTGCTGGGAACATGCCGTGTGTTAAAGCTATCACTAAGGAAATAGAAAAATCTTTTATTTAAGATATTTACAAACCTCTAAGAATTTTGATAAAATGCACTTAAATCGTTCATTCAATGCACTTTTTTAGTGCATTGAACGGAAGTAGGAAAACCTGAAAACCTCTATCATAATTGATAGGCTAGCAAGTACCCGTAAGGGGAACGAGACCGAAAGTTTTACTGAAGGAACGCGTTGAGAAGGGTGTACGCTGGGAAGCGTATGTACGAAATCGAAACGAAAACTGGAGGTCAAACCGATGTACTACAGAGGTATCAAACAAACTCCACAAAATATTGCGAAGGAACAAAAAGTTATTTCTTCTGGCATTTACCGTGGAGTAAGACATGATGCATTAGAGTCTGAAAACAAAAAGACATCTACTACTGTTTATCCTAAATGGTATCGTGGTGTTAGAGATGTATAAAGTCAGACATCAAAAGCTTGGTAAAATCGATGCAATAATTGGATTATTCTTAATCTCGACTGTATTGATTTTATTTTTGTCTTAGATCATAAAGGGAGGTCTTCAGACCTCCCTTTTTTCTAGGGCATGCCGTCATCATAAGTTTCACTTTTTCTGATTGCTAGATCTTCGAAACTTAGTTTCATTAGAATTAAATTATTGCAAAGGACGTAAATCGATGAATATGTTCCTACAATGACACCACAAATTAAAGCGATGGCAAAATTCTTTATAAAATCACCGCCTAAAATCAAAAGCGCAAATAATACTAACAATGTTGTTAAAGAGGTAATTAACGTTCTTCCTAACATTTGATTCAAAGATCTATTGATAACATCAATGTTATTTGATTTTCTTTTTTTCCTATAATTTTCTCTGATACGATCTGATACAACGATTGTGTCATTTAGCGAATAGCCTATAACTGCAAGTACTGCAGCTAATACTGTTAAATTGAAACCTATATAAAATATTGAAAAAAAGCCCAAAACAATTAATACGTCATGAACTAAAGCTAGTAGAGCACCAATGGCAAATTTAAATTGAAATCTAAACATAATATATACCATCATTACCAACATGGCGGCTAATATTCCCAAACCTCCTTGGTCTCTTAACTCTTCTCCAATTTGGGGGCCAATGAAATCTTTTCTTCTCAGGTCAAATTTGAATGCATCATTTAGTGAAGAAACAATTTCATCGGAAAGATTGTTCTCTGAGCCACCTGGAATTTTAATAAGTACGTCTTGTTCAGAACCAAAATAAGAAACTTGAAAATCATCTTCTAGATTTAAACCTAAAACTTTCCTAATATCTTCTAAATCTGTAGGTTCAGACAATTGAATTTCAATGAGCGTCCCGCCAGTAAAGTCTAAGCCAGCATTCAAACCTCGAAAAGATAGGGAAAAAATTGAAATTAAGATTAAAATTATGGACAGTACGGAGGCTATCTTTCTTGGCTTCATGAAATTTATCTGCATTTTAAATCCACAAAGTATCTATATTTTTTTTATTCCTATAAATCAGCCAAACCAAAGATCTAGTAACCAAAATTGCTGTAAACATTGAAGTTAAAATACCGACAGATAAAGTGATTGCAAATCCCTGAACTGGTCCCGTACCTATCGTATACAGAATTAGAGCAACAATTAATGTAGTTAAATTAGCATCCACAATAGTTATGTAAGCTCTGTCATATCCAGCATTGATAGCATCTAATGGTTTAAGTCTATTTTTTAATTCCTCTTTAATTCTAGAGAAAATCAGCACGTTCGCATCAACTGCCATTCCAATGGTTAAAACAATCCCAGCTATGCCTGGCAAGGTTAAAGTTGCTGATAAGATAGACATGATAGCGCTGATGAGAATGATATTTAGAGCCACCGCTACATTCGCTATTAATCCAAAAACTTTGTAATAAAAAATCATGAAGATTAAAACTAGTGAGAGGCCCAATATCAATGACTGTACTCCTACTCTGATGTTGTCTGCTCCTAGAGAAGGTCCAACGGTACCTTCTTCAACAAAATTCATTGGGGCAGCTAATGCACCTGCTCTTAACAATAAAGCTAACTCAGATGCAGCATTTGGGCTTTCCAAACCGGTAATTCTAAATTGATTTGCTAAAGCAGACTGAATGGTAGCTAGACTGATAATTCTTTTATCAAAAAAACTTTCAACTTCATTGCTATTGTTTGATGATTTTATTTTTCGCTCCACAAAGATAACAGCCATCTTTCTACCAACATTATTTCTTGTGGAACGATGCATTTTTGTTCCACCCTCGCCGTCTAAAGATATATTGACTTGGGGAAAGCCATTTTCATCATATCCTATACTCGCATCCGCTACTTTGTCACCAGTGATGATAACTTGTTTTAATAACCTTACGCGTTGACCGGAAAAATCAAACTGATCAATTCTTGACGATAAGCTATTTGACTCAGCTTCAAGTCTAAATTCCAAGTTTGCTGTCTTTCCTATGATTTTTTTTGCTTCTGCTGTGTCTTGTACACCAGGAAGTTGAACGGAAATTCTATTTTTACCTTGACGAATAACTACGGGTTCAGATATCCCTAGCTCATTAACCCTGTTTCTGAGGGTTTCTAAATTTTGAGAAACTGCATAATCAATTAAATCGTTTAATCCTTGCTCGTTGTACTCAATTACAAATTGATTGTTTTCATTCTTGCTGTATTCAAGATCAATATTCCTTTTTAAGTAATCCTTTAATTCTTCTGTAGCATCAGTTCTAGTAGTTAAGAATATTTTCTTATCGATAATCTCAGAACGACTTATACTGATACGCTCCTCTCTAAATTTTCTTTTAATGTCAGCTAAATAAGACTCTAAACGAGTTGAAATAAGAAGATCAGAGTCTACTTCCATAAGAAAATGTACTCCTCCTCTTAAATCCAACCCTAATTTCATGGGTAAAGCGCCAATATCAGATAACCATTGGGGAGTGTTTGGCGCAAGATTTAAAGCAATAATAAATTCAGGTTCTAGCGTTCTATCTAAAAATTCTTTCAAGCGTAGTTGATCCTGATAATTATCAGTTCTAAAAACGATAGAATCTAAACCTTCTTCGTTATTTGTTAACCAACCAAATGAGGTTGAGGCCAATCCAGTATCCTCTACTTGTCGATATATTTTTTCAACAACGCGATTTGGAATTTTTCCTTCGATACTGTCTATCGAAATTTGTACTGCCGGACTAGGTGGGTAAAAATTTGGAAGTGCATATATTATGCCAATGGTAATGACAACCAATATGGTTATTATTTTCCAAGGCTGAAATCTGAGCACTTTTTATAAAGATTTAATTGTTCCTTTTGGCAAGACATTACTCACTGACTCACGTTGAATGGTAAGGACAGTGTCATTAGCTCTTACGGTAAGGAAATCATCATTCATTTTTGTTATCACGCATACCATACCTCCGGAAGCAATAACTTCATCACCTACAGAAAGAGACTCAATCATTTCTTTTTGAGCTTTGAGTCTTTTGTTTTGAGGTCTGATAATCAAAAAATACATGATGGCTACAAAGCCAATTAACAGTATCAATTGAGGACCAAAAAAACTTGGAGCTTGTTGGGCCATAATAATTTCAGTTTCTTTCATATTTATTCTCCTTTGGTGCCGGAGGAGAGACTCGAACTCTCACGCCTTGTGGGCATTCGATTTTGAATCGAACGCGTCTACCAATTCCGCCACTCCGGCTATATTACAAGGTAAAATTCAAAAAAAATAAGATTTGTTACATTAAAATCGGCATATTACCACCATAAAGATAGAATAACTCATAATGTTTAAATATCTGATCAAAGCTAATCACGAATGTGAAACAAAGAAAACTGAACTACTCTTAAGAGATCAGAACATCATTTATGCCCTTTCCTCAACTTCAAGGGTTGATTTTCAAGCTTTAAAGTTGCTCACAAAACAAAATAAATTTACATCCCTTGAAACTAAGAATGATAAATCTCCAATCAAGAAAAATTATTTTCAGATCAGAAATCCTAAAAGAAAGTTTCCTTGGCAGACTCCAAAAAGAATGCATTCGAAAGAATTAGGGATTCTTGCTGAGAATAGAAATTTTTCAAAAAAAGCAATTATCATTCCTGTGGATGTATTTTGGGGAAAGTCGCCAGAACGACAAGATAATTGGTTGAAACTCTTCTTCAGAGAATCTTGGGAAGGAACTAGTTTTATAAGAAGTTTGTTTAAGCTTCTTTTCAATGGAAGAAATG
>CACOJO010000007.1 GCA_902627595.1 uncultured SAR86 cluster bacterium | reverse complement strand
CTTAATGTTTTTATATTTCTTTAAAATTTCTTCACCCAGTTTAGTAACAATTACCTTCTTGTTATTTCTCTCAAAAATTTCAAAACCCAGTTGTTTTTCCATTTCTGATATTGCATTACTCAAAGTGGAAGCTGAGACATAGCATTTATCCGCAGCATTTTTAAAATGCAACTCTTTTTCAACCGCTAGAGCATAATTTATTTGTTTAACGCTAACCATTTATATTCGATTTTTTTGAACATTAAATAAGAAATATTCATATTTTACAATATATAAAAAGATAGTTTAATATTACATAGTTTTGTTTTTTATATGAGGTGAAATAAATGTCTGAAACAGAAGGAAAATGCCCTGTTATGCATGGGGCAATGACAAGCAACAGTTCAACAGGTCAATCCAATAAAGATTGGTGGCCCGATGCATTGAATTTAAATATTCTTCATCAACACGATAGGAAATCCAATCCACTTGGAGAGGATTTCAATTACCGAGAAGAATTTCAAAAACTAGATTACGCGGCTTTAAAAAAAGACCTAAACGATTTAATGACAGACTCTCAAGACTGGTGGCCTGCTGATTATGGTCATTACGGTCCATTTTTCGTTCGTTTAACTTGGCATGCTGCTGGAACTTACAGAAGTACAGATGGCCGCGGAGGTGGAGGTACAGGAGCTATGAGGTTTGCTCCTCTCAACAGTTGGCCTGATAACGGTAATCTAGATAAAGCACGAAGATTACTTTGGCCGATAAAAGAAAAGTATGGCAATAAAATAAGTTGGGCAGACCTTTTGATCCTTGCGGGAAATGTGGCAATTGAGTCAATGGGTGGAAAAACTTATGGTTTCAGTGGTGGTCGAGATGACATTTGGGGTCCTGAAGAAGACATTCTTTGGGGAGTTGAAAATGAGTGGTTAGAAAATCAGCGTTACAAGGGCGAGCGTGAACTTGATAATCCCTTGGCTGCGGTCCAAATGGGTTTGATATATGTAAATCCTCAAGGTCCTGATGCCAACCCAGATCCTTTGGCTAGTGCTCATGATATTAGAGAAACTTTTGGCCGTATGGCAATGAATGATTACGAAACCGTAGCTTTAATCGCAGGTGGTCACACTTTTGGTAAATGCCATGGCGCTGGAGATGCGGACTTAGTTGAAGCTGAACCAGAAGGCGCTCCAATTGAACAAATGGGTTTAGGTTGGACCAACAAACATGGCTCTGGTTTAGGAGCAGACTCCATTACCAGTGGCTTAGAGGGCGCTTGGACAACTAATCCTATCAAATGGGATAACGGATATTTTGACTTGCTTTTTGGTTACGAGTGGGAACTAGGCAAAAGTCCTGCTGGTGCACATCAATGGTATGCCATAGATCAAAAGGAAGAGGACATGGCTCCTGATGCTCATGATCCTTCAAAAAAAGTACCAACTATAATGGCAACTACTGATATTGCTCTTAAGGAAGATCCAAGTTATAAAGAAATCTCTAAAAGATTTCATGAAAACCCAGATGAATTTGCCGATGCTTTTGCTAAAGCTTGGTTTAAACTTCTTCATCGAGATATGGGTCCTAAGTCTAACTACATAGGTCCAGAAGTCCCTGAAGAAGATTTGATTTGGCAAGACCCAATTCCTGCTGGTAACACCGACTATGACGTTGCTGCAGTGAAAGAAAAAATTGCTGGACTTGGATTAAGCATTCAAGAAATGGTAGAAACTGCTTGGGCTAGTGCCTATACCTACCGTGGCTCTGACATGAGAGGTGGAGCAAATGGAGCAAGAATTCGTTTAGCTCCGCAAAAAGACTGGGAAGTTAATAAACCTGAACAGCTCGCAAAAGTTCTTGCTGCTTACCAAGGTGTTTCAGATGATACGGGCGTTTCTGTTGCAGACATTATTGTTCTTGCAGGAAACTTAGCGATTGAAAAAGCTTCTGGAATGGAGGTTCCATTTACCTCAGGTAGAGGAGATGCATCAGATGATCAAACCGACCCCGAGTCTTTTGAATATCTTGAACCTTTATCCGATGCTTTTAGAAACTACCACCGTTCTGGTTTGAGTGTTACTGCAGAGGAAATGATGCTTGATAAAGCTCAGTTACTTGGCATAACAGCACCAGAGATGACAGTTCTCTTAGGCGGTATGAGATCTTTGGGCATTACTGCCAGTGATTATGGCTTAGTATCGGAAAATTCTGATCAGCTAACCAATGAGTACTTTAAAACTTTGTTAGATATGAGAGTTCAATGGAAACCAAATGGTACTGGAAACTCTTATGAAGCATTCGACAGAGTGACAGGTAAGAAAGCTAGAACTGCCTCAAGAGCAGATTTAGTGTTTGGTTCCAATTCTCAACTTAGGGCTTACGTTGAGGTATATGCTCAAAGCGACTCTGAAGAGAAGTTTAAAAAAGACTTTGTGAAAGCTTGGAACAAAGTCATGAATAACGATCTTTTTTAAGAGAAGGTTATTATCTCTTAGGTCGAAAGTTCTTCTTGGCTTTTAAATAGAATATAATGTTCTTATGTCTCAAAAAGCCATTTACCCTGGAACTTTCGACCCAATCACAAAAGGACACATAGATTTAGTTGAACGGGCTTGTAAACTTTTCGATAAAGTTGTGCTTGCTATAGCAGCAAGTGAAGCAAAAAGTCCCTTGTTCACTCTTGAAGAAAGAATTGATATTTCAAAAAGGATTTTTAATGGAAACGATCAAGTTGAGATTATTGGTTTCTCTGGTTTGCTCGTTGATTTGGCCAAAGACAATGATGCCACTATTCTAATTAGAGGACTTCGAGTTGTAGCCGATTTTGAATACGAGTTCCAATTGGCAAATATGAATAGAGCTATGATGCCAGAACTAGAAAGTGTATTCCTGACACCAGTAACCGAATACAGCTTTGTCAGTTCAAGCTTAGTGAAAGAAATTTGTAAAATGGGCGGCAACGTATCTTCTTTTGTGGATCCCATTTCTTTGGAAGAAATGAAAAAGAAGTTTGGCTAACTTTGACATTTTGTACAGTAAACAGTTGCTCTATTTCCTAGTCTAATTTCTTTCAATTCTTTTTTACAATTAAAGCATTCTTGCTTTCCTCTGCCATAAACTTCTAATTTTTTTTTGAAATACCCTGGAGCCTCTTCCGCATTGCTATAGTCCTTCAGAGTTGTTCCGCCTTCAGTGATTGCTTCTTTCAATACTTCAACGATTTTAGAAGATAATATTTCATATTGATTTTTAGTCACTCTGCCTGCTTGTTTAGTAGGTCTAATACCTGCTTTAAATAAGGCTTCATTGGCATAAATGTTTCCAACACCAACAACAATTTTTGCATTCATAATGAATTGCTTTACTGCTACGGATTTTTTTCTAGATTTTTCAAATAAATAGAAGCCATTGAAGCTATTCCCTAATGGCTCCGGACCAAGGTCTTTTAACAATCTATGTTCCAGAGGGTTTTGTTTGGTTAAATCTAAAACGCCAAACTTTCTAATATCGGTATATCTCAATGTCCAGTTATCGGAAAAATTTAAATCCCAATGCTCATGTTTTTTTGGTGATACTTTTTTATTGAACACTCTTAATTTGCCAGACATACCCAAATGAATGATTAAGGCACATTCATCCAGTTGAAAAATTATGTATTTACCGCGCCTAAAAGCATTATTAATTTTTTTACCTTTAACTAATTTATTTATGTTGGTAGGAATGAGCCAACGCAGTTTTTTCTCGCGTGACACAAAAGAGATAATTTTTTTATTGAGAATTTTTTTTTCTATTCCCCTCAGGGTTGTTTCAACCTCAGGCAGTTCTGGCATTAACTATCTAGATAACCACTGATCTCATAAATATCTGCTGGCGATAAAATTCCTGAAGCTAATTTCAATTCTAAAGTACTAATGATGTAATCGTACTTAGCAGCAATGAGATCTCTTTGTGCTGAAAAATAGTTTTTTTCTGCATTTAGCAAATCAACAATATTTCTAGTATTTTCTTCATAACCAACCATTGTTGCTTTGAGAGCAAAATTTGAGGATTTTAAAGAAGCTTTTCTAGCATTCACATTGGCTAAATTAGTTAATACCGCAGTAAATTTTGTTTTTACATCCCTAATTACAAATCTTTCTGTAAGAAGCTCTTGCTGATCTGCTTGCTCTGCCAAGGCTTTAGCTTCTCTTCTTTCTGCATGCAACAAGCCGCCTGTAACAATTGGCCAATTGAATTCCAAACTATATCTAGTTTGCTCCAGTCCATTTGGCCCATAAGTTACTGGTGGGTTGGTTGCAGGATTAAAACCAACAATACCTCTTGAGTTGTTTTGAGTAATGCTAGCAACCAAATCTATATCTGGGAAATGAGAGGCAAGCTTTGCCTGAGAATTTTTCTTTGCTGCCGTTGCATTTAACTTAGAAGCTTTGAG
The DNA here is from genome assembly GCA_902627595.1 of uncultured SAR86 cluster bacterium. Lineage (GTDB taxonomy): Bacteria > Pseudomonadota > Gammaproteobacteria > Magnimaribacterales > AG-339-G14 > MEDG-81. The sequence goes on along the minus strand of CACOJO010000007.1, from coordinate 49,168 downwards.
CGTAAAACTATTTGCCAATGCCAATTCTGCCCATTGGTCTTGTTCGATTGGATCGGGCTTACTTATGGGAAAATCATCATTTAAATCCTTAATATCTGGCGCATCTCCGATGATTGAAATCATTGCCTCTCTAGCAAATTCAAGTTGTCCTTCAGAAACAATCTTGGAAACTTTAGCTAAATCATAGAATGCCTGAGCCTCTTGGAATTCTGATTTAGACGAGACTCCTTCTTCATAGAGTCGTTTGGTTCGATCTCTTTGTTTTTTAATCGATTGTTCTTCCAATCTCGCAACTTCAAGATTTTTTTTAGCTTTTAAAAAATTAAAATAAACGTTGGAGATTCTGACAATCGTTTCTTGTTGAGAAAGTGCGAATTTTGCCTCTGCAGCTTCACCCAACGCTTTACCTTGAGAAAATTGAAACCATGTATCAACTCTGAAGATTGGCTGAATTAAATTAGCTGAATAATAATTAGAGTTGCTGCCTTGGGTATCAGTAAACAAAGCAGCATTTGATTCGGTATTTTTATTTTCGTTCCAAGTAGTTCCCGCTCTAAGAGAAAACTTAGGCAGTAAGCCTGCCATGGCTTTATTTTTTATCTCTTTATTAGCATTGAATGTTGCTTCATCAATTTTCAGCTGCGGATCGTTCGTAAGAGCAAGCTCATAGACGTCTGCCAAAGTCGCTGTATGGCCAAAAGAGCCTAATAATAAAAGGGATAAAGTTATTAGAAATGATGCAAATTTTTCCAAAAGATGCTCCTCTTGAGTTAAATTATGATATGAAAATACATGATAATTTTTTGTAACCTTTTTTACCATTAAAATAATCAAATAAGTGAAAAAAATAATAACCCAAGACCTTAATAACGCTCCCGAATCAAAAGAAATCCTTGAAACTGCATCAAAAACTTTTGCCGGTTCTAAGAAAATTTATATAGATGGATCTAAACCTGAAATCAAAGTACCGATGCGAGAAATTCTGCAGACGGACTCTTTAACAGCAGAGGGAAAGCAGAAAAATAAACCACTTTATGTTTACGATACCTCAGGTCCTTATACCGATCCTGAAGTAGAAATAGATATTGAATTTGGAATTCCAAAAAATAGATTGAGTTGGTTATCCAGAAGAGAAGAAAATTCAACGCAAATGTCTCTTGCTCGAAAAGGCATCATCACGGAAGAGATGGAATATATTGCAATAAGAGAAAATCAAAATTTAGAGAAGAACTCGAAACTCAAAGAAGGGCGTTTTCATACTGGAGAAAACTTTGGTGCAAATATTCCAGAATTTTATACACCTGAGTTTGTCAGAGAAGAAATTGCAAGCGGCAGAGCGGTTATACCAGCAAACATAAAGCATCCTGAAATTGAGCCGATGATTATCGGTAGAAACTTCAAAACTAAAGTGAATGCCAACATCGGTAATTCAGCTTTGTCTTCGTCGATTCACGATGAAGTAGAAAAACTCACTTGGTCTACTCGTTGGGGGGCAGATACGGTAATGGATCTTTCAACAGGGAAAAATATTCATGAGACACGCGAGTGGATTATTCGAAATTCTCCGGTTCCAATTGGAACTGTTCCAATTTATCAAGCATTGGAAAAGGTTGATGGCATTGCGGAAAATTTATCTTGGCAAGTGTTTGAAGAGACCTTAATTGAACAAGCGGAACAAGGCGTGGATTATTTTACTATTCATGCAGGAGTGCTTCTAAGGTATGTCCCAATGACCGCAGAAAGAGTTACAGGTATCGTTTCTCGAGGTGGATCTATCATGGCTAAGTGGTGTCTTGCGCATCATGAAGAAAATTTCCTATACACCCGTTTTGAGGACATTTGCAAAATTATGAAAAAGTACGATGTAACTTTTTCGCTAGGTGACGGATTAAGACCGGGCTCAGTTGCAGATGCCAACGATGAAGCACAATTTGGAGAATTAAAAACTCTTGGGGAATTAACAGCGGTTGCCTGGGAAAATGATGTGCAAACTATGATTGAAGGTCCAGGGCACGTTCCAATGCAATTGATTAAGGAAAACATGGATAAGCAATTGGAACAATGTGCTGAGGCACCTTTTTATACTCTCGGTCCACTTACAACTGATATTGCACCAGGATATGACCATATTACCTCTGCAATAGGAGCTGCGATGATAGGTTGGTATGGTTGCGCCATGCTCTGTTATGTAACTCCAAAAGAACATTTGGGCTTACCTAATAAAGAGGATGTTAAAGAAGGCTTGATGGCTTATCGAATTGCAGCGCACGCAGCTGATCTAGCAAAAGGGCATCCTTCAGCACAAATTAGAGACAATGCACTTTCTCAAGCAAGGTTTGAATTCAGATGGGAAGACCAATTTAATCTTGGTTTGGATCCCGAAAGAGCACGAGAGTTTCATGATGAAACCTTGCCCAAAGATTCCGCAAAAGTAGCTCATTTCTGTTCAATGTGTGGTCCGAAATTTTGCTCTATGAAAATATCTCAGGATGTTAGAGACTACGCTGCCAAACAAGTAAAAGAACAAGAAGTTGCTATGAAGGCAAAAGCTAAAGAATTCCGTGAATCTGGAAGCAAAATTTATAGTAAAATCTAGAGATGAAACAACAAGGCGATCAAATTTCAGATGCTACTCTGAGAAAATTAGGATCTGAGGGCATCGACTCTATTCAATTAAACGAATACTCCAAAGACAAAAAGTTAGTGCTTATTGGAGTTCCTGGAGCTTTTACTCCTACTTGTTCGGTAAATCATGTTCCTGGATTTATTGAAAAAGCAGATGAAATTCTTGCTAAAGGAGTAGACGAAATAATTTGTATTTCGGTAACAAATCCTTGGGTTATGGACGCTTGGGGGAAAAATTTAAACGCAGATAAAATCACCATGCTATCGGACGGTAACTGCGAATTCACAGAGAGCATGGGGCTTATTATGGACGGTAGCGGCTTTGGACTTGGGAAAGTATCATCGAGATATGCTGCTATCGTCGAAGACGGAAAGATAAATTGCTTACTTGCAGAAAAAGGCGGTGCTTTTGAAGTAAGCAGTGCAGAAAATATTCTAGAACACTTATAAGCTTGGCTAATAGAGACTACACATCTGAATCCATTGAGGTGCTTTCGGGTCTAGAGCCTGTAAGAAAAAGGCCTGGAATGTATACCGATACTACCAGCCCTAATCACTTGGTAATGGAAGTGATTGATAACAGCGTGGATGAGGCTTTAGCAGGTTACGCAAAAGAAATTTCAGTTGTTTTAAATAAAGATTATTCCGTATCTGTTGAAGATGATGGCAGAGGCATGCCAGTTGATATTCATCCCGAAGAAAAAGTACCAGGTGTTGAATTAATTTTTTCAAGATTGCATGCAGGCGCTAAGTTTTCAAACAAAGATTATCTCTTTTCTGGCGGCCTTCACGGTGTAGGTGTTTCAGTTGTAAACGCTCTTTCAACTTACCTTGATGCGGAAATCAAACGAGATGGAAAAAAGTATGAGATTAAATTTAAAGGTAGTGTTAAGAAAAAGGATCTAAAGGTTATAGATAGTGTAGGACAAAGAAATTCAGGAACAAAAATTTTATTCAAAGCCGATCCATCATTTTTTGATACAGAAAAAATCTCCGGAAAATATCTTTCCAATTCACTTAAAGCTAAAGCCGTTCTTTGCCCAGGTCTTAAAATAAAATTTAAGGACGAGGTTAACAAAACGAAAGAAGAGTGGTGTTTTGTCGATGGGCTTGGAAAATATTTAAGTACTTCGCTAGGCGAAGGTGAATATCTACCTGAAAAACCAATCGAAGGAGAGTTCGAGGATGAGGAAAACTCGCTTGCTTGGGCAGTGGCTTGGGAATTACGAGATCAAGAAAGTATTACAGAAAGTTATGTGAACCTAATTCCTACCATTCAAGGCGGTACGCATGTTGCTGGTATGCGAACTGGAATAACCGATGCTTTAAAAGAGTTTTGTGAATATCGAAATTTAATTCCCAAAGGCGTAAAAGTTACTGCGGAAGATGTCTGGAAAAATGCCTCTTATGTTCTTTCCGCAAAATTAAAAGATCCGCAATTTTCTGGGCAGACTAAAGAGAAACTTTCTTCGAAAGATTTTCAAACTATTGCAGCGAATATTACAAGAGATGCTTTTGCTATTTGGCTTAATAAGGAAACAGAGCTCGCTGAGAGAATTGCGAACATTGCAATTGATAATGCACAAAAAAGAGTCAAGGAAAGTAAATCTGTAGAGAGAAAAAAAGTTACCAAAGGAGTAACTCTTCCAGGAAAACTTTCCGATTGCGTTTCTTCTAATTACGAAGAAACCGAGTTGTTTTTAGTAGAAGGAGATTCTGCAGGCGGTTCAGCGAAACAGGCTAGGGATAGAAACTTTCAAGCTGTTATGGCTCTTAAAGGTAAAATTTTAAATACTTGGGAAGTTGATACCGATGCGGTAAACCAATCGCAAGAGGTAAAAGATATTGGGATGGCAATTGGTTTGCAACCTGGATGCAGAGTCTTGGACGGTCTGAGATACGGCAAGATATGTATCTTGGCAGACGCAGATTCTGATGGTCTACACATTGCAACGTTGATTTGTGCTTTATTTTTAAAACATTTCAGACCTCTTGTAGAGGAAGGCAGGTTATATGTAGCCCAGCCTCCTTTATTCAGAATCGATCAAGGTAAGGATATTTATTACGCCTTGGATGAAAAAGAAAAAGACGACTTGGTAAAAAAACTTACTTCTCAAAATAAAAGAACCAAAGTTGAAATTCAAAGATTCAAAGGTTTGGGTGAAATGAATCCTTCTCAGTTGAAAGAAACTACCATGTCCCAAGATGTAAGAAAATTACTGCAACTTAAATTAGAAAAAGGCAATAGTGCAACAACTATGTTCAACATGTTGCTTTCAAAAAAAAGAGCTCCAGATAGAAAAAGTTGGTTAGAAAGCAAAGGAGATTTGGCAAGTATCAATGACTAAAGAGAAAAGCCTAAGTATTGGCGGCTTTGCAGAGAAAGCCTATCTCGATTACTCCATGTATGTAATCTTAGATAGGGCGCTTCCTTTTATCGGAGATGGTTTAAAGCCAGTTCAACGAAGAATAATTTATGCGATGTCCGAAATTGGATTGAAATCTACATCCAAGTTTAAGAAAAGCGCAAGAACCGTGGGAGAAGTGATAGGTAAATTTCATCCTCATGGAGATAATGCTGCCTACGAGGCAATGGTCTTGATGGCACAGAATTTCTCTACCAGGTATCCCTTGATAGAAGGACAAGGGAATTGGGGTTCTCTTGATGATCCAAAGAGTTTTGCTGCAGTAAGGTATACAGAGTGTAGGCTTTCAGCCTACGCACAAGTGTTGCTTTCGGAATTGTCTCAAGGAACTGCAGATTGGGGACCTAATTTTGATGGTACTTTGATTGAGCCAAGATTTTTATCATCAAGAATTCCAAATGTTTTACTCAACGGTGCTTCCGGTATTGCAGTAGGCATGGCAACAGATATCCCGCCGCATAATTTAAAAGAAGTTGTGGATGCGACTATTGCCCTTATTGACTCTCCCAAACTTTCCGTAAAAGAGCTGTTAAAAATTATTCCAGCACCTGACTTTCCAACTAAAGCAGAAATTATCTCAACCTCTGAAGAACTGTTGGAAACGTATCAGACCGGGAGAGGAGCAGTAAAGTTAAGAGCAACATATGAAATAGAAAATGGGGAGGTTGTCATTACAGCTCTTCCATATCAGGTTTCAACAACAAGGATTCTAGAACAGATTGCGTCACAAATTGATTCCAAAAAAATGAATCTTATAGAAGATCTTAGAGACGAAAGCGATGGTGAAAACCCAGTAAGAATTATTGTCGTACCGAGATCGAATCGGGTTGATAAAGATGCTTTGATGAGTCATCTCTTTGCTACAACAGATTTACAAAAAAATGTCAGGGTTAATTTGAATGTGATTGGTTTAAGTGGAAGGCCAAAAGTTTTTGATTTGAGAGAAATTCTTAAAGAATGGATCACTTTTAGAACACAAACTGTTAAAAGGAGGCTGCAACACAGATTAGATTGGCTCAACGATAGATTGCATATTCTTGAAGGTTTGATGATTGCTTATCTAAACTTAGATGAGGTAATTAAAATAATCAGAACTCATGACGATCCAAAAAAACACTTAATTAAAAAATTTAAACTCACTGAAATTCAGGCAAACGCCATTCTTGATATTCGCTTGCGCCAGCTCGCTAAGCTTGAAGAACAAAGCATCATCGAAGAAAGGGATACATTAAAAGCAGAAGCCAAGGAAATTGAAAAAATACTTAATTCAGCATCTCGCTTAAAAACTCTTATTAAAAAAGAATTAAAAGAAGATCAGGAAGAATTTGGCGATGAAAGAAACAGCATGCTTGCCGAGGCAGAGGAAGCAAAAGCTTTTGATGAAAAGGAACTCATTTCGAATGATCCAATGACGGTGGTTTTATCAGAAAAAGGTTGGATTAGAGCTGCGAAAGGACATGATGTAGATGTAGAAGGATTGCAATACAGAGAGGGTGATTCTTACTTATCTTCATCTTTGGCAAGAAACAGCCAAAACGCAGTTTTATTGGATAATTTTGGCAAAGCCTATACTTTACCAATTCATCAATTGCCATCTGCAAGAGGTCAGGGCGATCCAGTTTCGGGAAAGATTAATGCGCAATCCGGAGCAACCTTTCCTGGGGTGATTGCGGGATCAGATGAAACCTTGGCTGTCCTAGCATCCAATTTAGGTTATGGTTTTGTAGTTAAGTTGGGTGATTTACAAACAAAAAACAAATCCGGCAAAGCAGCTTTGAATGCAAAAAATGCCAAGCCAATCACACCTAAAATTCTTTCAGCAGTTGAGGATAATTACATTGCCTCGATTACTCAAGAAGGAAAAATGTTAATTATCGAGGCAAGTGAATTACCAATTTTAGGCAAAGGAAAGGGCAATAAAATCATTTCAATTGATAAAAAGAAGTTTGAAGCTAAAGAAAACCAACTCATGTATTTGGTAACTTTTAAAAAAGGAGACTCCATAAAACTCTACAGTGGCAAACAACATTTTGTTATTAAGCCAAACGATTTAGAAAATTTTCTAGGAAATCGTGGCAGAAAAGGAAACTTCCTTCCTAAAGGTTATCGCAAGGTTGATAAAGTTGAAGTAATCTCTGAGTAATTTACTTTAAAGCTTTGACAGCCTTTTCAAATCTTTTAAAACCTTCTTCAATCTCTTTGTCTGAAATAATTAACGAGGGGGCAATCCTAATTGTGTTTTCTCCAGCAGCTTGAACTAATATCAATCCTTTTTTATAACAGGCATCAATAAAGTCTTTTGCTTTTATTTTTTTAAAGTCACAACAGATCCATAGACCAGCTGATCTTACATCGTCAAATAAACCAAACTTTTCTGATAATTTTTTTAATTGTTCATGAAAGCTGAATGTTTTTTTCATTACACCTTTTAAAACCTTTTGAGAAGAGACTATTTCTACAACTTTTTTTGCAACTTCGCAGGCAAGAGGATTTCCCCCAAAGGTACTGCCGTGAGTACCTGGTTGAAAAGCTTTAGCAATTTTGCCAGTCGTTAAAGTCGCCCCGATTGGTATTCCTCCACCAAGGCCTTTCGCTAGAGTGGAAATGTCGGGCTTAACGCCATAACCCATGTAAGCCATTAAAGTTCCGGTTCTGCCAATACCGCTTTGTACTTCATCAAATATCAAAAGACAGTCTTTTTCATTAGCTAATTTTCTAAGACCCTCTAAGAAAGGATTTGCTGCTCTGATTATTCCTGACTCTCCTAGAATAGGTTCTACAAAAATAGCAGCGGTTTTTTTGGAAATAGCTTTTTTAACAGAGTTAAGATTATTAAATTTTGCTCTCTTGAATCCTTGCAGAAGTGGACCAAAACCTGTTTTTTGGAATTTCGAATCGCCGGCGGTTATGTTTAACATTGATCTGCCATGAAAGGCATTTGTAAAAACTATAATTTCATATTTTTCCGTTTTGCCTTGGTCGAAATAATATTTTCTGGCTAATTTAATCGCTGCTTCATTTGCTTCATTTCCAGAATTGGAAAAAAATACTTTGTCGGCAAAAGTTTTATCAGCAAGCATTTTGCTTAGCTCTAATGCCGGCTTGTTGTACAAATAATTACTTACATGCCAAAGCTTTTTAGATTGTTCTTTTAAAACTTTATTGAGTTGTGGATGAGAATGACCAAGACAGGTAACAGCAATACCTCCACCAAAGTCAATGTAGTCTTTTCCTTGTTCGTCCCACAGAACTGACCCTTTACCTTTGACGGGAATAAATGATGCCGGAGCATAATTTGGCATCAGGGAAGTTCTATTTATAGAATTAATCTTTGTCATTTTTGCTATTGATTATTGAAAATATCATAATCTGAACAGTTTTTTTCATAAAAAAGTATTTTATTAATGGTTATAACTGAACAAATTGATAATGGGTATAGATTATCTTTGATGCCAAATAGTTCAATTTCATGGCAAGGCAGTTTGTTATTTTTAGCACTGATTTCTTTTCCAATAACTATTATTGGTATTACCTTCTTTTTTTATGGTGCTCCGATTATTCTTCCCTTTGCAGGGCTAGAAATTTTAATTGTTGGCACGGCTCTTTATGTCGTTTTCAAAAAAAGCTCAAAGAAAGAAGTCATAACGCTTACCAAAGAAAAATTAACCATTGAGAAAGGACGCTTCAGACCGGATTCAGTTTCGGAATTCATAAGGGAATGGTCATATGTTTTTGTTGAAAAACCCTCTCACCATTGGTACCCAATTAAAATCGTTATATCTTCCAAGGGAGAAAAAATTGCTGTTGGGAATTTTTTAACAGAAGAAGAAAAAAAAGAATTTGTCAGCAGTTTGGAAGAAATTATCAGCAAATATCGGGCAGACCAATTTATTTAGCTCTCTGATTGAAACGTCTACCAATCATTGCTGAAGCAATATTTACTTTTTGAACATCGATTGTTCCACCTGCAATTCCCCAGCCAAAAGAATCTCTGACACGTCTTTCCATTTTGTATTCTTTATTGAACCCATAACCGCCCATAAGCTGCATTGCATTCGTAGTGACCTCTCTTGCGATTTCATTTGCAAAACATTTTGCGGTACTTGATTCCAATATATCAGGTAAACCATTGGCGGCATTGAAAACTGCACGGTGAATCAAAAGTCTAGATGCTTCTACTCGAATGAGCATGTCAGCAAGTTTGATTTGCACTGCTTGAAAATCAACCAATTGCTTGCCAAATTGCTCCCTTTCTTGAACGTATTCTTTGACATAGTCTAAAGCTGCTGCTGCTTGAGATAGAGCCATTGTCGCGTTTCCACACCTTTCTAAGTCAAAGGTCTCCATTAATTTTTTGAATCCATCTTCAGGCTCAACCAATAAATTATCAATTGGAACCTCTACGTTATCAAAATAGATATCTGCTGAAGGGATCCCACGCCAACCCATCAGACTCTCACTGTTTCCGAAGGTCAGTCCCGGTGTATCGATATCAACAAAAACAGCCCCAATACCTTTTGCAGCAGGAGCATCAGACATCCTGGCATAAACCACATAACCATCAGAGTGACCAGCACCTGAACACCAACGTTTGGTTCCATTGATTACGATTTTGTCTCCTTTGATTTCAGCCTTAGTTGTTAAATCGGTCAAACCAGTGCCAGCATTGGGTTCCGACATACTAACAGCTACCACCATTTCACCCTTACAAACTTTGGGAATCACTCTTTTTTTTAATGCATCTGATCCAAAATGCTCAATGACTTTTACAGGCCCTGCATTTGCTTCAAATACTGGCCAACCTACTGCGGAAGATATCTTTCCAAATTCTTCAAGAACTATGATTGCATCAAGATTAGAAAGCCCAAGTCCACCGTACTCAGTTGGTGTATTTATTCCTAAAAAGCCCAATTCACCAATTTTTTTCAGTACATCCTTTGGCACAGGATTTGCTGATTCTTCCATTTCATCAGCCAAAGTGGTTAATTCTTTTTGAGCAAAATCCCTTGCTACTTTTTGCAACTCTAGTTGTTCTGCAGTTAATTTAAAATCCATAATGAAAGGATAATTATACACATTGAGTTAAAATCATCATCATGACGTCAAAAAAATTTTCTACCCCTAAAGGTTATGAAACTCTTGACCAAACCGAAGACCATATTGCAAATATTGGTCAAGGGTTTTACAAAAGAAATGAAGCAGGAGATTTGATAATGGCTTTTTGGGTAAGACCTGAAAACGGAAATTCTGGCGGAGTTGCTCATGGGGGAATGTTGATGAGTATTGCAGATTACTGTTTGTGTTCTGTTGCGATGGCATCAAAAGAAAATTACGCAGCAACCATAAGTTTTAGATCGGAATTTGTAGCTCCTGCAAAGGTTGGCTCCTTGGTAGAAATATTTACTACCATTACAAAAGAAACAAAAAGTCTCGCCTTTGGACAGGGTCACATAGAATGCGAAGGAGAAATGGTCTTTAGTTTTTCTGGAATAGTAAAAAAGATAAAGAAATAAATTAATTTAATTTCTTTTTTATCTTTATTTTTTTTAGTTCAGAAACATCAGGAAGACCATTTACATATTTTATTGGCGCTTCTCCTTTTATAAGAGGCCTTAAATATGTTTTTCCTGCTTGAGTAATTTCAAAACCATTTTTAGAAATAAATTTTTTAGGCATAGTTTTTTCAATATTAGCCACATTTTTTAGAGGCGCAGTTGCTATTTTCCATCTATAAGGCGAGTTATTTGTTCTTTTGATAATTGGCATTACAGCAGTCTTCCCAGCAATAGCTAGTTTCACCGCATGCTCTCCTACAGCATAAGCCTGATCAAGATCTGTTTTTGAAGCTATGTGTCTTGCTGAGCGCTGTAAATAATCTGCTACCGCCCAATGATTTTTTAATCCAATCTTTGAAATCATTCCAGCTAAAACAGGCGCCACTCCTCCAAGCTGTTTATGACCAAAAGCGTCTGTTAATCCCGAGTCTGCTAAAAACTTACCATTTTTTGTTTGGGTACCTTCTGAAGCGACAATGACACAATAGCCTTGTTCTTTAACGGTTTGTTTGACTTGAGTAATAAATTTAGTTTTCTTAAAAGGCACCTCAGGAAGCAAAATAATGTGTGGTGGATCACCTGCTTTAGTTGCTGCTAGACAAGATGCTGCTGCAATCCAACCTGCATGTCTCCCCATGACTTCCAAAATAAAAACTTTCGTAGATGTTTCAGCCATGCTTTTGACATCAAGCCCAGCCTCTAGAGTTGAAGTAGCAATATATTTTGCAACTGACCCAAAGCCTGGTGAGCAGTCTGTAAAAGGCAAATCATTATCAACTGTTTTCGGTATCCCAATACATTTCAAGGGAAACTTTAGTTTTTTTGCCATTTCAGATACCTTAAAAGTAGTATCTTGGCTGTCTCCTCCTCCGTTATAAAAAAAATATTCAATATCATGCGCAGCAAAAACTTCAAACAATCTCTCGTATTCTTTCTTTTGCTTTATTGGATCCTGTAATTTAAATCTGCAAGAACCAAATGCTCCGCCAGGAGTTTGTTTCAGTTTTGCAATATTCGATTTAGTTTCTTTTGAAGTATCTATAAGTTCTTCATTTAAAGCACCAAGGATGCCATTCTCCCCAGCAAGCACCTTGTGAATTTTTTTCGATTTATTTACAGTCTCAATGACGGCACATGCAGATGCATTTATTACAGCTGTTACTCCGCCTGATTGAGCATAGAAGGCGTTTTTAACTTTTGTCATTGAGGCAATATAACTGAAAAAACGTTTTGTGGGAAAAGGATATAATCATCAGATGAAAATATATGTTTTAGGTATTTGCGGAACTTTCATGGGCGGGCTTGCACAGTTGGCAGCAGAAAAAGGCATTAAAGTTTCTGGCTGTGACGAAAATGTATATCCTCCTATGGACCAAGTCTTACTCTCCAATGGCATAAAGATTGACGAAGGTTACAATCCCAAAAATTTACCCAAAGATGTTGATTTGGTTGTTGTGGGAAATGTTATAGCGCGTGGTAATCCCATGATCGAAGAAATACTTAATAAAGGTATAGACTTCATATCAGGCCCAGAGTTTTTATCCAAATACTTATTAGCTAAGAGACATGTGGTAGCTATAAGCGGAACTCATGGTAAAACCTCAGTTTCCTCAATGGTTACAAAAGTACTTTTAGATAACGGAGTAGATTGTGGTTACTTAATTGCTGGAAGAGCGAAGGATTTAGACGCGACTGCTTCATTAGGAACTCATGAGTTTTTTGTCATAGAGGCAGACGAGTATGACACTGCTTTTTTTGATAAAAGATCGAAATTTATTCACTATCATCCTAAAACCCTTCTAATCAACAATCTTGAGTTTGATCATGCTGATATTTTTAGCAGCTTAAGTGATATAAAAAAGCAATTTCATCACCTATTGAGATTGATGTCTGCTAAATCAACATTAATTTTTCCTGAGCATAACATCAATATTAAAAATGTTATGAAAATGGGTTTTTACAGTCAAAGCCTTCCCTTCAATACCAAATTTGCCAGAGGCTGGCATGCCAAGAAAATTGCGGCAGATTCTTCTAAATTTGATATTTTTAAAGACAAAAAGAAAAAAGCGTCAATAAGTTGGTCGTCTATTGGTGAGCATAGTCTGCAAAATGGATTAGCCAGTTATCTGGTTTGTAAATCCTTAGGCTTGAAATCAAAAGATATTGCAGAGTCACTCTCGAAGTTTAAGGGAGTAACAAGAAGAATGGATCTGGTTGGGGATAAAAGCAGCGTCAAAGTTTACGACGACTTCGCACACCATCCGACTGCTATTAAATACACTCTGGAAGGCTTAAGAAAAAAAGTTGGAAGTGAGAAGATAATTTGCCTTTTGGAAATGCGGTCCAATACCATGCTTTCAGGATATCATGACAAAAAAATTCCAAAGGCCGTTGCTTCAGCCGATCAAGTCTTTATTTTTTCGAAAGATAAGAAACAAATCTCTGCTCTAGAGAGCGGAAGTAAAAATATCGAAGCATGTTCCACTACGCAAGAATTTTTGAGAAAGCTTTCTAGCTTAGATTTAGACAATACCCACTTGATTTGTTTATCTAATGGTTCATTTGACGGCATCCATCAAGCCATCTTAGAAAGAATTTAATCTAAATTAATCCAACTTCCGTGAAATCCAAAAGGTACCCTTTGAGGCAAGGTTACTCTGGCTAGCGGTGCATCTGAAAAATTCTGAGCATCCAAAACGACAAAATCACTTAAATCAGTTGTTTTGTCAAAAACAAATCCAACTACAAAACCATCATCTTCTGATTTAGCATTTTTCTTAGGGACAAAAACCGGCTCAGCAGCTTGGCAACTTTCGCCAAAATCATGAGCGATAGTTTCATTTTTTTCAAAATCATGTTTGAAATAGTTGTTGAGTCTTCCATCATTGAGCAAATAGCCAAAACGATGTTGTTTGCCATCATAATCTGGATGAACTCTGGAAAATTCCATAGGTCTATCATCTAACATTTGTTCGGAACATGTTTTAGTTTTTGGGTCTAGAATCCATCTTGTAAGAAAAGGTTTTTGTCCCATGGGAAGAGGATTGTCAAAATCAAATAGTCTTTCATATCGACAAAAATCTAGAACAACATGACCATTTTCATTTTCATACGAATTAACTATGTGAAATAAAAACCCTGGATTTACTTCTATCCAGATAATTTCATCAGTTTTCTTGTTTTGTAATCCTACTCTGGAAGTATGCCTGTCGTTCCAGACTACTGGATAATCTCCACCAATAGGATTATTGTCATTGTCTCTTCTACCAAGATTAAACGTTACAGGCAGATCAAAAATAAGAACATAATTTTTAGTAATAGCACAATCATGAACCATTGGTCTGCTTGGTGTTTCAATGATTTGATCTTTGATGAGTTTGCCGTTGCTATCTATAGTTACATAATGAACTTGGCCTAATCCATTTACGTATTCACCAAAATCGTAACTCACGGCATGCATTTCACCAGTATCTGAATCAATTTTTGGATGGGCAGTAAATCTTTTATTATCTGCTGCTGGAAAAGGCTCTTCTTCAAGAAAATTCATCTCAGAGTCCATAATTACTGGAGATACTCCTCCTTCGACTAGAGCATAAATCTTTTCGCCATGTTTAAGAACGTGAGTATTTGGACCAAAACCAAAAGGCGAGGTAACAAATTTATTCTTGTACCAAAGCGCCTTTCCATCTTCAACTCTTATGCCATGAATCATGCCATCACCAAAAAAAGGATGATAATTTTCATGATTTATTGGCTCTTTTGGATTTGGTCCGTTTCTGAGAAATAGACCTGATAATTCTCTGGGTAATTCACCTGTAATTTTTAATTCAGTTGTAGACGTTTCTTCTACCGGATACCAGTTTCCAGATAAAAATTTATTTTTACTTTCTCTTTTAGTCATTTTTTTTATCCTCCCTCAAATTCATTGGATCTTTATATACGGTATAAATTGATATGACAAGAATGAACCCAATTAAGAAGTAATTAAAATATTCTATAAATGCAACGCCTAAGAAGTAGCCACTTAAGACATACAAAGAAGTCCATATTGGCGCAGACAAAATAGTTACCGGGAAAAAAACTCTTTTATTCATACCCAAAGAGCCTGCTGTAAAGGGTACTACACATCTTAAAGGACCAAAAAACCTTCCTAGAGCAACACTTAAAATTCCATATTTTCCCATAAAATTTTGAGCCTGCTTTATATAACCATGATAATTATTAGGCACCCAATCATAAAGTTTGTTTCCAACCAATATTCCCAAGCCAAAACTGACAGAATCTCCAGTAACCATTCCCATAGTTGCGTAAAAAGTTATCTCAAAAGGACTTATTCCAACTGTTGCTGCAAGCGCTCCAACACCAGGAACAATTAACGTAGCAGGCGTAAACAAACCTGCAATGAACAGGGATTCAACAAAAATCAACGCAAAAATAGTCCAATTTACCCAATCAGGATTTGTTTCTAAAAAAGAAAGGATAGAATCGAACATATGCAGATAATTAAATTATTGCAATAATACATTACATGAGTGCAAAAACATCCCTTTCAGAGTTAGATTTAATCTGCAAACAAGCTCAAGAAGCAAAGATTGAGTTAAGAAGATCTTCGAAAGCAAAAAAAAATGACGCGCTAAAATATGCTGCTGAGTTTTTGTTAAAGAATAAAGCAAAGCTTATAGATGCAAATACAATTGATATGGAATTAGCCAGTCAGAAAGACTTACAAGATTCATTTGTTGATCGACTTGAGTTGAATGAAAAAAGGATAGATTCAATGATTTCTGGATTAGATAAAGTCATAAATTTAGACGATCCAGTAGGTCAAACCGATCAACCCCACACTTCGCCATCTGGTTTCGAAGTATCAAAAATGCGTGTTCCTCTTGGTGTGATAGGGATTATTTATGAATCCCGGCCAAATGTTACAGCAGACGCATCTGCATTATGTTTGAAGTCTGGTAATGCTTGTATCTTAAGGGGAGGATCTGAAGCAGCAAATTCTAATGCTGTAATTGAGGAGTGCATGCAAGATGGTTTGGATAAAGCATCATTGCCTAAATATTCTATACAGCTTATAAAAAATCAAGATAGGAAACTTGTAGGAGAAATGATTAAGCGGGAAGGAGATATTGATTTATTAATCCCTAGGGGCGGAAAAAGTTTAATTAAAGTTGTTTCTGATGAAGCCAAAATTCCTGTGCTCAAACACTATGAAGGCTTGTGTCATGTCTTCATCGATAAAGATGCTGATTTAAAAAAAGCTTTAGAAATATCCATAAATGCAAAAACATATCGTTACGGAATCTGCGGAACCATGGAGACTTTGTTAACTTCAGAAGAAGTAGCAGCAAAAGTTTTACCAGAGATTAAAGCCGAGTTAGATAAGTTGGGCGTAGAAATAAGGGGCTGTCAAAAAACAAGAAAAATTATCGATGTTAAATCTGCCTCAGATGAAGATTGGATTACGGAGTATCTTGCCCCAATTCTTTCTGTGAAAGTTGTTACAGATCTTCAATCAGCAATTTCGCACATAAATATGTATGGCTCTGGCCACACCGACTCTATTGTTTCTGAGAATTTGTCGGCGGTAGAAACTTTTTTCAATGAAGTAGACTCTTCATCGGTTATGCATAATCTGCCAACTTGTTACGCAGATGGATTTGAGTATGGACTTGGAGCTGAAGTGGGAATATCCACAGATAAGTTGCATGCTAGAGGACCTGTTGGACTGGAAGGTTTAACAAGTCAGAAATTTGTAATTAAAGGCCAAGGACAACTTAGATCTTAATTGATGATAAAAAGATTGGGCATCTTTGGAGGAGCGTTTGATCCAGTTCATAAAGGTCACACGCAATCTCTAAAATACATCAGTGATTTAAAAATTATTGATGAAATTCAAGTCATTCCAAACTATGCATCTCCGCACAACAAAGATATTCAAACTAACGAGAAGCACCGTTTAAAGATGCTAGAAATAGCATTTAAAGAGATCAAAAATATTAAGCTGAATAATATTGAATTAAAAAATAAAACCAAATCCTATACTTACGAGACGTTAAAGTCCCTAAAAGATATTCATCCGGAAAAACATCTATCTCTAATTATAGGTTTGGATTCTTTATATAGCTTTACGACTTGGAAAAATTGGGAAAATATTTTGTCTTTGTGTTCGCTTTTAGTCTTGGAAAGAAAATTGAATGTTAGCTTGGGACTTAACAAGGAGTTAGAAAGTAAAATATCACCTGATTTTGATGATTTTTTTTCTGGTCATGGAAAAATTCTCATTTTAAAAAACGACTTGATAAATATATCCTCTTCAGATGTTAGACTGAAATTAAAGAATGATGAAGACCTAACAAATATGGTTGATGGTCAAGTATTGGAATACATCTCAATCAAATCTCTTTATAAAATTTAAATGCCCAAAAAATCAAAAAAAATTATTCAAAATAGTTTAGAAGAGATAAAAGCACAAAATACAATTTTCTTAGATCTATCAAAATTAAATAGTTTTACAGATTTTTTAGTCATAACATCAGGGACTTCTTCCCGCCACATGTCGGCAATAAAAGATAAATTATTGGAAGATTTGAAAAGTAATAAAATATCAATAAGTGGGGTTGAAGGCCAAAATTCTAGTGAATGGATCCTTTTAGACTTAGGAGATTTTGTAATAAATATTATGTCCAAGGACTCAAGAGCATTATATGATTTGGAAAGTCTTTGGGATCCAGCTTTGAATTGAAATGAAAAATTTTTCTAGAGAAAGATTCAAAACAGGAGAAGAATATTCTAGGGCATTATTTTTTTTATCACCTTTTATTTTTCTCTTTTCTATATCACTTTTTCAAGTTTTAAATTTAACTTTGTTACAAGGGGATAAGTATCAAACAATAGCTGAGTCAAATAGGATTTATCAAAAATCTATTAATCCTGTGAGAGGCTTCATTTATGATAGAAAAGGGGTTTTATTAGCTGAAAATATAGTCCAGAGAGATCTTTACGTCACCCCCGCCTACATTGAAGATTCTACTAAAACAATTTTAACGCTATCTAATTTATTAGATATGCCTTATGAACTTTTGGAAAAAAACTTCTCGAGGGGTGTAAAAAAAGTAAAGAAGTACGATTCTTTTCCTTTGGCGAAGGCTCTTAATGAAGAACAGATTGCTAAAATCAAAGTTAACTTAGAGTCAATTTCAGGCATTGAAGTCAAAGCTACACTTAAAAGGTATGTTCTCCATGAGGAGACTTTGGCTCATATATTAGGTTACGTCGGAGATATTTCGTCCGATGAGATCAAAAGAGACAAGCTGTTGGCAGAAATACAAAATACTCAAATTGGAA
The DNA here is from genome assembly GCA_902627595.1 of uncultured SAR86 cluster bacterium. Taxonomy (GTDB): domain Bacteria; phylum Pseudomonadota; class Gammaproteobacteria; order Magnimaribacterales; family AG-339-G14; genus MEDG-81. The sequence continues at coordinate 31,212 of CACOJO010000007.1, read as the reverse complement.
AAACAGGCATTGAAAAAGAGTTTGACCACATTTTGAGAGGTAAACCTGGCATTCAAACTCAAGAAAGAGATGTTAAAGGCAAATTAGTAAGAATTTTAGATACTCAGGGAGCAAAAGACGGGAAAGACGTTTATTTAACAATTGATCAAAAATTGCAAGATCATCTCTTTAAGTTTTTTGAAAACAGAAGAGGAGCATTAGTAGCCTTAGAGCCAAAAACCGGCTTGGTTAGAGCTTTGATCAGCTCCCCCTCCTTCAATCCAAATATATTAAATTCAATTGTGGATACCGACGAAGTAGAAAAATTATTTTCAAATAAAGAAAGCCCAATTTTTAACAGAGCTATTTCCGGTCAATACCCTCCTGCTTCAACTCTAAAGCCTTTTGTAGGCCTTGCTGCGATAGAAAACACAGTAATCAGTTGGGATAAAAAAATTAAAGACGATGGTAAATTTTATGTCGAAGGAGATCCAAGGCCTTATCGCGGCTGGAAAGAGAATGGACATGGAAGAGTAGACATGAGGAAAGCAATTGCAGAGTCCTCTGACGTATATTTTTATACCATCGCTTTTGACTTAACATTAGCAGGGATAAGGCCAATGCTTGACAGTTTTGGCTTTGGTAAAAAAACAGGCCTTACCGACTTTGAGGCCAATGGTCTTCTTCCAGATAAAAAATGGAAGTTAGGTTACAAAGGAGATTTTTGGTTCAAAGGCGACACAATAAATTTAGGAATAGGGCAGGGTTATATTTTAGCCACACCACTTCAATTAGCTATGGCTTATTCTGGTCTCGCAAACAAAGGATTAATTTATAAGCCTCAATTCATACAGCCGGCAGACGAAAAATCTTTTAAGCCAAAAAAAGTAGCAGAAATCCAACTTTCTGATGATAAAACTTGGGAAAAAATGGAACAAGCCCTAGTCGACGTAATTTCTGCGAAAAATGGAACAGCTCATAAAATTTTCGATGCCAATTCAGCTGTTATTGCAGGAAAAACTGGTACTGCACAAATCAAAAGTATTCTTCCTGGTAAAGAATACGACGCAATTCGTGAAAATCCCGCTCTACGAGATCATGCTCTTTTTGTAGGCTATGGGCCAGTAGAAGATCCAAAACTAGTTGTAGCGGTCATCATAGAAAATGGTGAGTCGGGAAGTGAAGTTGCTGCTCCAATTGTTAAATCTGCAATAAATTTTTACACAGGAGGATTTGATGCAGAATAAGCCTTTAAGTTTTTCAGTAGATATCAGATTGAATAAAAGGAGAAATTTATTAAATTTTGATTATTCTATTGTTCTTACGGTTTTTCTTTTGGGTCTGTTTGGGTTGGCGATGATTTATAGCGCTAGTGGGTCCTATACTCTGGTTTTAAGGCAAGCAATGTACTTTTTTCTTGGCGCAATCCTGATGATTACTGCAGCAATGTCTAATTTTAGAAAAATGGAACCTATTTATTTGAATGCAGTTTGGATAGGTTTCTTTTTCTTGGTTTTAGTTCTAGTTTTGCCAAATTCTGGAACCACGAATCGATGGATAAATTTAGGTTTCATTGGGTTTCAACCCTCTGAACTAATGAGGTTTTTATTACCTATTTCTGCAGCAGCATATTTAACACGAAATCCACAGATTAAATTATCCGACTGGATAATCGTTCTTGTTACAACATTGGTAGCTTTTATTTTAGTTTTCTTGCAGCCAGATTTTGGTACCTCAGCGATAGTTTTGCTCTCTGGAATAATGCCAATAATTTTATCTGGTTTTCCTTGGAGATTTATTATTTATAGTTTTTTGGGAGGGATTGGAACTCTTCCATTCTTATGGATGAGCTTGATGGATTATCAAAAAGAAAGGATTTATACCTTTATTAGTCCCGAAGCTGATGCTTTAGGTTCTGGGTGGAATATTGCCCAATCAAAAATTGCCATCGGATCAGGACAGTTTTTTGGAAAGGGCTATATGGAAGGAAGTCAAAGCCAACTAGATTTTATCCCCGAAAGCCATACCGATTTTATTTTTGCAGTAATTGTCGAGGAGTTTGGATTTTTAGGCGCCCTTGGACTTTTTCTTCTTTATGCTTTTTTAATTCATCGTCTCTTATATGTTGCTAAAACTAGCAATTCCAAATTCGCAAAGTTGGTCTCAGCAACGCTTTCAATTATTTTAGCTGCATATATAACATTAAACATTTCAATGGTAGTTGGCATTTTTCCCGTTGTAGGAATGCCTTTGCCATTCATAAGTCAAGGCGGAACAGCATTAGTGGTTAATATGATTACTATCGGTATAATTTTATCTTTAAGGAGAACGACTTGAAAAAAATAAGTTTGCTTTTGCTTTTAGCCTGTTTTGTGCCTCTAATCCATATGGATTATTCAAAAAGTTATGAAACATTGTCTTTCATAGATGAAATGGTTTCCAAACATAAATTTGAAAAATCTTATTTGGTAGAAATTTTCAAAAGTGCTGAAAAAAAGGAAAAAATAATTAACTCCATGAATAGACCTGCAGAAAAGAAATTTTCATGGGCTCAATACAAATCTAGATTAATTTCGCCCATAAGAATTAACAACGGCGTAAGTTTTCTCCAGAGATTTTTACCGGAGTTTGAAAAAGCAGAACAAGAATTTGGAGTTCCTAAAGAAATTATTGCAGCTATTATTGGTATTGAATCTAGTTACGGTTCTATTACTGGTAGGGAAAGAGTAATAGATTCGCTATCGACTCTTGCCTTTGATTATCCAAGGCGTAGCAAATTTTTTACTAAACAATTAGAGCATTTTCTCCTACTTACTAGAGAAGAAAAACTTGATCCTCTGGTTATGAAAGGATCATATGCTGGAGCTATGGGCTATGGCCAATTTATTCCAAGCTCTTATCGGTCTTATGCAATTGATTTTGATGACGATGGAATAAGAAATATTGTTACAAACCCAATTGATGCGATTGGTAGTGTTGCAAATTATTTGAGTAGGCATGGCTGGGAAAGAAATGCCACCATAGCAGAGGCTCTCACAAAAAATGATGTGAACTCAAACTTCAAGACATCACTATCATTAAAAGAGCCAAATGCTTTGGAACTTGTATCTAAAATCAATTTACCTAATAAAAAATACTTACAAATAAATTTTGAAGATAAAGAATTTTGGTTGGGTCATAAAAATTTATATGTCTTATCACGTTATAATAGAAGTTCTTTTTATGTGATGGCCGTCTTTCTTCTGAGCCAGGAAATTGATTATGCGTATAGAGTAAAAATATGAAAAAAATTCTCTTAATAAGTTTTATATTCTCTGCTGTAGCTGTTTCACAAACTTTAATTCCTAAATTACCGCAAATCACTGCGTCTAGCTTTTTACTCATTGACGCTGAAACAAATAAAATAATTGCTCAACAAAACACAGAAGCCTCAACAGGTTTGGCTAGTATCACAAAAATAATGACAAGTTACATAGTAGCTGACTATTTAAAGCAAGGATTTTTAAACATTAAAGACTCCACAATAGTAAGTGAAAAATGTTGGCGTATGGAAGGCTCGAGGATGTTCATCCAAGAAGGCAAACAAGTTCTGATAGAAGATTTGATGCGCGGCATGATTGTTCAATCCGGAAATGATGCAGCTTGCGCCTTAGCTGAACATATTGCAGGAACTCAAGAAGATTTTGCGAGTCTCATGAATGACTATGCTCAAAAAATGCAGTTAAAAAATACGAACTTTACCAATCCAACGGGCTTACCAAATGTTAATCACTATTCAACGGCTGAAGATATAGCAAAATTAAGTATAGTTTTAATAAACGACTTTCCTGATGAATATTCAATCTATAGCGAGAAAGAATTTACATACAACGATATAAGGCAATTAAATAGAAATAGCTTACTTTGGCAAGATGACTCAATAGATGGTATCAAGACAGGTCATACTAGAGCGTCAGGATATTGCTTGGTTGCCTCGTCCAAAAGAGCAGACATGAGGCTAATTTCGATAGTTCTTAATAGTGCCTCTGAAAAATCGAGACTTCAAGATACTAGAAGATTACTGGATTATGGTTTTAAGTATTATCAAACTAAGAAAATAATCGCTAAATACCAACCAATATCTATAGTTGATGTCTGGGGTGGAACGGAAGATAAATTGGAACTTGGTCCTGAGAAAGATATCTTCATTACATTAACCAAACCTACTTTTGACAGGCTTACAATTGAGGCATCAAAAAATTTAGGTGTAAAAGCACCTGTAAGGAAGGACTCAGTTATAGACAGATTAGATATCAAAGTTGATGGGGAAACAATTCAATCTGTAGATTTGGTTGCGGTAAATAATGTGCAAAGAAAAGGTATTGTCACAGCAACTTTAGAGTCTTTAATGTTCTACATTTACAGTTTCTTCATGCAAGATGAAATAAATTAATGTCAATTTGTTTTTTAAACGACAAATATTTAGATATTCAAGAAGCAAAAATCTCACCACTGGACAGAGGTTTTCTTTTTGGAGATGCAATTTATGAAGTAATCATTGCAGTAAATAAAAAACCCTTCGTACTTGGCGCTCATTTAACTAGATTAAAAAAAAATATATCTTCCTTAAAGTATTCTTTACCAGATCAATTTGATCTAGAAGAAATAATTCTAGAAGTAATTTCCAGAAATAAATTTATCAATCAGGTAATTTATGTTCAAATCTCCAGAGGCACGGATACTGTAAGAGATCATATTCCAAGAAATGATTTAACACCAACCATATTTGTATCTTCTCATGAACTGAAGACAGATTTTTCTCCGAGTTCTGGCGAGAAAGCAATTTTATTAGAAGATTTTAGATGGAGAAAAAGTCAGATAAAGGCAACTTCTTTATTGGCCAATGTCATTTATAGATCTGAGGCCAAACATCAGGAAGTTTTTGAGACTATTCTTTTTGAAAATGGATTCATTACCGAAGGTGCGGTAAGTAATGTTTTTTGTTGTATCAATAATAAAATCATCACACCGCCTTTAACTGAAAATATTCTTCCTGGAGTAACGCGAAAAGTAATCTTAGAGCTAATTCAAGATAGCTCTTTGGAATACGAAGAGACAAAAATTCCTGTGAATTCTTTTCTTTCAGCAGAGGAAATATGGGTTACTAATTCAACCAAAGGAGTCATTCCAATCATTGAGCTTGATGGTAGAAAAATAGGGTCCGGATTACCTGGTGAAAAATATCTTCAAATTTCTAAAGCTTTTATAAATAAACTTTCAGGTTAAATATATCCAAAATTTACAATAATTTTTCTTAATTCTGTCCAGAATTCTGCCTTGCCTGTTTTAAAGTCTTTATCAAGATCTGCTATTTTTTTTCTTAAGCTTTTAATCTGTGGGGGCGATATTTTTTTTGCTTTTATTTTAAGCTTGGAAAGGTAATCTTTTGGAACACCTTTTAGAAAAAAATTTGGATTCTTTTTATATTGTTCTAATCGATCAAGCTGTTGGTGTATGACAGCAATTATACCTGGCTCATTTTCTTTATTTAATTTCATAATTTCCAAAATTTCTAAAGATTTTGAAACTTGGTTAGACAAACAACTATTTATTAAACTAAAGACATGATATTCGGAGCTGTCTTTTACAAACTCATAATCCGTATGTTTTTGATCCAAAAATTTTAGAAATTTTAGTTCTTGATAAGCAGACAATAAATTTTCTTCATTTCGGGAGGCAATCAAATTAATACCTTCATCGCTTAAAAGTAAATCCATATTTTTCGCCTCGCTCTTGATCCAATTTTTGAATTGATTTGAATAGACCGGTGGAATTTCAGAGATTTCAAGGTATTTTGATATTTTTTTAAACCAAGCAGATGTTTTGATCTTTGTATTCAATGAAGAAATGACAATTATACGATCTGAGTTATCTTCTCCTAATAAGCTCATAAAAAAATCTAAATCATCTTTAAGGATACTCTTTTCTTGAAGACGCAAATCTATTATTTCTTTTTCACTGAATAAACTACCTTGTTGATTTTCAATATTTATTTCTTCTTTAATCCCTTTTTTGTAAAAGAAAATCTTTCTACTTTGGAAGCCTTCTTTTTTAAGATAAGAAATAAATTCGTCTCTCAGCTTAGAGTTAAGTAACTCATCACTACTTAAAATTAATTTATGCTTTTTCCGCATTGCTTTTTTCAGAAAAGAAAATCAATAACTCATTGACCACCTCACGGAAGAAATCTAACTTAATTTCATCTGCTTGTTTTTCATTTGAAAGAATACTTTCGGTATCGTAAGAAAAATCTTCTGATGTAAAGATTGGAATCTCATGGATGGTCTTAGTATCTTTTTCAATAATACTTAACTTAACTTGATAATCTAGACTTACTACAGCGGGAAAAAAATTTTCATCGGTAGCCTCTAGAAATTTACCTAGTCTATGGTTGCTGATTTCAATTACAAAATCTGCAGTATCTTTAGTTTTTGCTAGACTCGCATTCATTAAGAAAAAATTCTTTTTTAATTCTTGTACAAGAGAGAAATTCAAAGGATTTTTTTGAAACTCAAAAAAAATCGCAATCTTTTTTTCAGAATAATTAAGTGGTTTAAAACCACATGCAGTAATGAGCAAAATTAATAAGGAATTTAAAAAAATTCTTTTTAAATTAAATGACAAAATTAACGAGTTTTTTTGGAACATATATTGTTTTTTTTATATTTTCTTTTACTAAATATTTTTTTACATTTTCTATTTTTTTACTTTCTTCAATAATTGTTTCTTCGCTACTTGAAATATCCACAAGGATTTTTCCTCTTAATTTACCATTAATCTGTATAGCAATTATTATTTCGTTTCCTTCTAATTGGTCTGCATCATAGGTAGGCCAATTTTCATTATGGATAGGATTTTTTTTACCTAATGCTTCCCATAATTCATGACAGACATGAGGAATGATTGGCGACAACATAACTACACTTTTTTCAATTATTTCTCTAAAAACTTCATTGCTTTCTTTTGAAACGGAACTTCTTAACATTGCCTTGGGAATGGAATTTAATAATTCCATAATCGCTGCAATCGCGGTGTTGAATTGATTTTTATCTCCAAAGTCTGCAGAGACCTTTTTAATCGTTTGATTCAATTTAATTTTGATATCGCTTAAATCCAATGATTTAGCTTTGTCGTCTTCAGCCTGGTTGAACAAACTTTGTGATAAAGACCAAAGCCTTTTTATAAACTTATGAGAACCATTAACTCCGGAATCCGACCATTCCAAAGATTGCTCGGGTGGTGCGGCAAACATTGAAAACAACCTCACGGTATCGGCACCATATTTCTCAATCAACTCATTAGGATTAACAGTATTACCTTTAGATTTTGACATCTTTGACCCGTCTTTCAGGACCATACCTTGACACAACAATTTTTTAAATGGCTCTCTTACACTGATTAAAGATAAGTCATTCATAGCTTTACAAAAAAAACGCGAATACAAAAGATGAAGAATTGCATGCTCTATTCCACCTATATATTGGTCTACTGGCATCCAATAATCTGCTTCAGCATCGAGCATTGACTCTGAAGAGTTATAAGAAGCAAATCTTGCAAAATACCAAGATGATTCAACAAAAGTATCAAAAGTATCTTTCTCTTTGAAATAATCTATTCCATTCAATTCGATTTTTTCCTTAGCAATCTCTTCTTGACTTAAATTATTGAAAGGTAAAACTTCATTTTCGTTATCTGAAATAAACATGGGTATTGGAGCTCCCCAAGATCTTTGTCTTGAAACCCCCCAATTTCTTAAACGAAAATTTATTTTTTCTTTTCCTTTGAAACCAAAATTATTATCTTTGGTTAATATCGAAAAAGCTTCTTCAAAAGAAAGTCCATTTAATTTATCAGAATTAATTAAAACTCCTTTACTTTCTATGGCGCTTTCTATTTTTTCTAATTTTCCTCTACCATCATCAATAACCTGAATGATTTCAATTCGCTCAGCTTGAGCGAACTCAAAATCTCTTTGGTCATGACCAGGGACGCCCATTAAAGCCCCCGAACCATAATCAGCCAAAACGAAGTTTGCTGCCCAAATATCTATCTCTTTTTTTGAAATTGGATGAATTGCCTTAGTCTTTAATTTAAAACCTTTTTTTTCTTGTTTTGATAAATCTGCTTCTGCTTGTTTTATATTTGAGTTGTTTTTTATCCACTCTGCTAATTCATGATTATCTTTAGCTTCTCTTTCTACAATTTCATGATTGAAAGATAATGCCATGAAAGTAACTCCCATGATGGTATCTGGCCTCGTAGTAAATACTTCAATATTATCTTTAGAATCTGAAACAAACTGAAATAAAACTCCTTTGGATTTTCCTATCCAATTTTTTTGCATTGTCTTGACCTGTTCAGGCCAACCATCTAAAAGATCAAGATCATTCAAAAGCTCGTCAGCGTAATCGGTGATTTTAAAAGACCATTGATTGATAATTTTTTTTTCAACTTCTGCACCTGATCGCCAACCTTTACCATCAATAACTTGTTCATTTGCCAGCACTGTTTTATCAACTGGATCCCAATTCACTTCGGTCTTTTCTCTGATAACCAAACCTTTTTCATAAAGTTTACAAAATAACCATTGCTCCCATTTATAGTAATCTTCACTACAAGTTTTTAATTCTCTTCGCCAGTCATAAGCAAAGCCAAGTGATTTGAGTTGGAGCTTCATTTCTTTGATATTTTTCTCTGTCCATTCTTTAGGTGAGACTTTATTTTTAATAGCAGCATTCTCAGCAGGTAATCCAAAGGCATCCCAGCCCATTGGCTGTAGGACATTTTTCCCTTTTAGTCTTTGATATCTTGAAATCACATCGCCGATCGTATAGTTTCTTACATGACCCATATGACATTGTCCTGAGGGATAAGGAAACATACTCAAGCAGTAAAATTTTTCTTTTTTAGGGTCGGGCTCAACCTCAAAAGACTTATTTTCTTCCCAATAATCTTGGGCCTTTTTTTCGATTAATTGAAAGTTATACTCAGTTTCTGACATTAGGAAATATTTAGAATTTCTTTAAGATAATTTATAGAAATATTTCCCTCAACAAAATTTTTTTCATTAAAGATCTTATCGTGCAGATCAGTATTGGTATCAATTCCTTCAATGTACATTTCTTCAAGAGCCACTCTCATTTTTCTAATAGCATCCAGTCGGTCTTTGGAGTGAGAACAAATCTTGGCAACCAAGGCATCATAATATTGTGGTACTTTATATCCCGAATATAAATGTGAGTCGGTTCTGATTCTAAATCCGCCTGGAGGATGGAATTCCGTAACCAAACCCGGTGATGGAATAAAGGTCTCAGAATGTTCCGCATTTATTCTGCACTCGATTGCATGGCCTCGACAATTTATTTCCTCCTGCGAAAATCTTATTTCCTCACCAGCTGCAATTTTTATTTGTAACTTTACAAGGTCAATTCCTGTAATCATTTCGGTAATGGTATGTTCTACCTGAAGGCGAGTGTTCATTTCAATAAAATAAAATTCTCCATCTTCGTAAAGAAACTCAAAAGTTCCCAAGCCCTTATAATTAAGTTTTTTACAAGTATCCACTGAAACTTGCCTTATCTCTTGAAGTTTTTCTTCTGGAATTCCAAAAGCTGGTGCTTCTTCAATAATCTTTTGATTTTTTCTTTGTATGGAACAATCTCTTTCAAAAAAATGAATCACATTTCCCGCATTATCTGCAGCTATTTGAATTTCAACATGTCTTGGAGAGGTTAAAAATTTTTCTAAATATATTTCATCACTACCAAAACTATTTAAAGCCTCTCTTTGTGTAAGTTGTAACTTATCAAGCAAATCAGCTTCTTCCTCAACTATTTGAATACCTTTTCCACCACCACCCGCAGCAGCTTTTATGATCACTGGATATCCAATCTGTTTTGCGATTTCCATTGTCTCTCTGTTGGTTGCAGAAATTCTTCCCGTGCCTGGAACACATTGCATACCAGAGCTTGAAACTGACTCTTTTGCTGAAATTTTATTACCCATAATCTTAATACTTTCAGGATCCGGGCCTATAAAAGTATATCCACTTGCTTGAACTTGTTCTGCGAAGTGATCGTTTTCTGCTAAAAAGCCTACTCCAGGATGAATGGCATCACTGTCTGTTACTTCACAGGCACTTATAATAGCTGGGATATTTAGATAACTCTTTGTAGACTCTGCTGGTCCGATACAAACAGATTCGTCTGCCATTTTTACATGTTTTAAGTTCTTATCTGCTTCGGAGTAGATAGCGACTGTAGCAATTCCCATTTCCTTACAGGCTCTTAGAACTCTAAGAGCTACCTCTCCTCTGTTGGCAATGAGAATTTTTTTGAACATTTATTCTATTACAAATAAAGGTTGACCAAACTCAACTGGCTCAGCATTTTCAATGAGAACTTGCTTGATAGTTCCAGAAGAGTCTGCCTTTACTTCATTCATCATTTTCATAGCTTCAATGATACAAAGAACATCTCCTTCTGAAATTTTATCGCCAACCGATACAAAGTCTTTTGCTCCTGGATTTGGCGCTGCATAAAAAGTTCCAACCATTGGAGAGTCAATGGTTTGTCCAGATATCGTTTCTTCTTCAGATGATTGAATGCTATCTGTGTCTGCAGAAACGTTTTCCTTGGCAGCTGTTGGCTTTGAAGTAGGGGAAACAATATTGGACGAAACAATTTGTTCTTGAATAGGAACAGAGATTGCTTTGACAAGTTTTACTGATTCTTCTCCTTCTTTGATTTCAATTTCATTGAGTTGAGACTCTTCTAACATTTCTATTAGTTTTTTTACTTTTCTAATATCCATAGTTTCTCCTTTTTAAAATCTTTCTATTGCTAGTTCTAGAGCAGCTTTGTATCCCTGCTCACCAAAACCAGAAATTATGCCAACAGCAATGTCAGAAAAATAAGACTTTTCTCTGAAGGCTTCTCTATTAAAAATATTACTTATGTGAATTTCTATTAGCGGAATGTCTACTCCAAGAATTGCATCTCTTAACGCTACACTTGTATGAGTAAAAGCTCCTGGATTAAACAAAATACACGATACATTTTCTTCCTTGCCCGTTTGAATTCTATCTACAAGCTCGTGTTCGGCATTGCTTTGAAAAGTCTTCAATTCAATTTTATTTTTTTTAGCAATCTCAATTAATTTTTTTTCTATTTGTTCTAAAGTATTTTTACCATAGATGTCTGTTTCTCTCTTACCAAGAAGATTAAGATTGGGACCATTTAAAAGAAGAAAATTTTTCATTTCTTAGATTTTAGCCGATATTTATTCGATTTTCACAGAAGATATGCTTTTTTTGTCGTATTTTATATAGATATTTTTTATTTTGTTTGGATAGCAAACCTTATTTTTGTAACATCCCTGAAAGTTTAAGAGTATTTTTTTTTCATATCTTGGATAAAATTTTATTTTAAACTCTGAGTCAAAAATTTCACTTAAGCCAAAAAATAGATCATCTTTTTCTTTCTTATTGCCGTTTAGCTCAAAATATATTTTTGAGTCATTCATATTTTTAAGATTTATTTTATCCAAATATATATAGGTATCAGGCATTAATTTAAAACCCACTTCAATGTATTTGCTTTCATATTTAGCAGAAAGCACAAAAGACTCATCAACAGTAGGAATAAAATTATTTGAGTCGAATATTTGCGCATGATTTAACAGAGAAAAAAAGCCAACTATAAATAATTTATTTTTCATGTAATCTTCATTATATGAATATTTTGGAAGTAAAAAATCTCTCCATTTATTTTAATATAAACAAGGATAGTCAAATTTTAGCAGCCTCGAATATTTCATTTTCAATTCCTAAGGGCGAAACACTTTCAATTGTTGGCGAGTCGGGTTCTGGAAAAAGTATCATCGGCTTATCTATTATGAAATTACTTCCATACCCTTTGGCAGGCCATGGAGGTGAAAGTAAGATTCTTTTCAAAGGCAAAGATATTCTAAAAAAAACAAAATCACAAATGCGTAAGTTAAGGGGAAAGAAAATTTCAATGATTTTTCAGGAACCCATGACTTCTTTAAATCCCTTCTTGAAATGTGGAGAACAAATCAAAGAAAGCATTTTTTACTCTTCAGCAAAACTTGATAAAAAAAATCAAGTCATGGAGCTTTTGGATGAAGTTGAATTTGAAGATCCAGAAAAAATCTTTAACTCTTATCCTCACCAAATTTCAGGAGGACAAAGACAAAGAGTCATGATTGCAATGGCTATTGCTAATGAACCAGATTTATTAATTGCTGACGAACCAACTACCGCGTTAGACGTAAGCGTTGAACAGAGCTTATTAATATTGCTAAAAAAAATTCAAAAAAAAATGGGGATGAGTATCGTATTCATCTCTCACGATTTAAATATTGTAAGGAAAATATCAGATAGAGTTTTGGTTATGCAGAAAGGTGAGATTAAAGAAGAAAACTCAATGAATGAAATTTTTCAAAATCCTAAACATCCATATACTCATAGGCTAATAAATTCTTTACCGGAACCCAAACAAAGTGTGGTCAAGCAGCGTGAAGAAATTTTAAAAATTTCCTCTCTGTATTTGAATTACTCAAAAAAGGATTTTATTGGTAGAACCTCTAATTTCTCAGCTCTCAAAAATATAAATTTGTCTATCCAAAAAAACTCAGCGCTTGGTTTGGTTGGAGAGTCTGGATCTGGAAAGTCTTCTCTTGCTAGATCGATTTTAGGTATCGAAAAATTTTCAGGAAAGATATTTTTCAAAGATAAAAATATCTTAAATTACAATAATCGAGAGAAAAAACATTTCAAAAAAAACTGTCAACTAGTTTTTCAAGATCCTTTTAGCTCCTTATCTCCTAGATTAAAAATATTTGATATTGTTAAAGAAGGGCTTGATATTCACGAATCCTCGTTAACTTTTCAACAAAAAAAAGAGAAAGTATTAAAAGTTCTTGAAGACGTAAAAATGGATGAAAGTTGCATTACTAAATTTCCTCATGAATTTTCAGGAGGCCAAAGACAGAGAATTGCTCTTGCAAAAGTCTTAATATTAGAACCAGAGTTTCTTATTTTAGATGAACCAACCTCAGCACTTGATATTTCTATCCAAAAGGAAGTAATAAACCTTTTATTAGATTTACAGTCAAAAAGAGGATTGAGTTATTTATTGATTAGTCACGATTTGAAGGTTATTAATGCAATGGCAGATGAAATAGTTGTTCTAAAGTCAGGTAAAATAGTTGAACAAGGTAAGCGAGATGACATCTTTTATAACGCTAAAGAGCAATATACAAAATCTTTAATCCAAGCGGCTTACAATTAATTTTTTAAATTATGAAAATAAACAAAAGAAAACATTCAGCTCCTTTGGTTGATGGGCCCGAACAGGCTCCATCTAGGTCAATGCTAAGGGCTGCGGGTTTTCAAGATGATGATTTTAAAAGACCTCAAGTCGGGGTTGCTTCTACGTGGTCTAACGTTACGCCATGTAATATGCATATCAATGACCTAGCATCATTGGTTTGCGACTCAATTGATCAAGAAGAGTTAAAAGCCGTATTATTTAACACCATCACTATTTCCGACGGAATTTCAATGGGTACCTTAGGAATGAGATATTCATTAGTTTCAAGAGAAGTTATTGCTGACTCAATTGAAACGGTTGTAGGTTGTCAGTCTTTTGACGGAGTCGTTGCAATTGGAGGTTGTGATAAAAATATGCCGGGCTGCCTAATCGGCTTGGCTCGATTAAACAGGCCATCTATTTTTGTTTATGGCGGCTCAATTAAGCCTGGAGCAAACCATACAGATTTAATTACCGTGATGGAAGGAGTTGGTAGTTTTTCAAGCAAGAAAATTTCTGAAGAAGAATTAATTGCTATAGAAAAAACAGCGCTGCCTGGCCCTGGCTCTTGTGGCGGAATGTATACCGCTAATACCATGGCTTCTGCCATTGAAGCTTTAGGTATGAGTTTGCCTGGTAGTAGTTCACAAGATGCTGTTTCAATAGATAAACAAGATGATTGCAAGAAAATTGGAAATGCAATAAATAATCTTCTTGAAAAAGATATCAAACCAACGGACATCATGACCAGAAAGTCTTTTGAAAACGCTATTCGGGTTGTCATAGCTTTAGGTGGATCAACTAATGCTGTTCTTCATCTGCTTGCAATGGCAAAAAGTGTAGATATTCCTTTGACTATTGATGATTTTGAAGAAATTGGAAAAACCAGTCCATTGTTGGCTGACTTAAGACCTTCAGGGCACTTTCTTATGTCAGAGTTGAATGAAATTGGTGGGATACAACCTTTGATGAAGACATTGCTAGATGCCAAACTTCTCCATGGAGATACTTTAACAGTAACGGGTAAAACTATGTCCGAAAACTTGAGTGAAGTGAAACCTTATCCTCAAAAGCAAAAAATCATAATGCCTTTAAATAAACCCATCAAAAAAGATAGTCATTTAAAAATCTTAAAAGGAAACCTTGCTAGTGAAGGAGCTGTTGCAAAAATTACCGGAAAAGAAGGACATAGCTTTTCAGGATCAGCTAGAGTTTTTAATTCTGAAGAAGAAACATTAGAAGCCATTTATAGTTCAAAAATCAAAGAAGGCGACGTAATTGTTGTTAGATACGAAGGACCGGTTGGTGGCCCAGGTATGAGAGAAATGCTCAAACCAACTTCAGCAATTATGGGTCAAGGCCTGGGTGACAAAGTTGCTTTTATTACTGATGGAAGATTCTCTGGCGGTTCTCATGGGTTTGTAGTTGGCCATGTGACTCCTGAAGCTGCAAAAGGCGGGTTAATAGGTCTTTTAGAAGATGGCGATAAGATTACAATAGATGCCTCTAAAGGAACCATTGATGCAGACATTTCATTAAATGAAATCGAAAAAAGAAAGAAAAATTGGGAAAATCCAAAGCCAATTCCTAAAAAAGGAGTATTGGCGAAGTATGCTAAAATGGTGAAATCAGCTTCAGAAGGAGCAGTTACAGATTAAAAAAACTTGTTTTATTTAAATACACCCTCATAATAAATCTATGTCTAAACCCATCGAACTTACAGATGAAAATCTAGAAGAAACTCTTTCAAGTTCTTCAGTTCCAGTGCTTGTTGATTATTGGGCTGAATGGTGCGGACCTTGCAAAATGGTTGCTCCAGTTTTAGAAGAGCTTGCAGTTGAGCTCGAAGGTAAATTAACCATTGGCAAGGTAGACGTAGACTCTAATAGGGACTCAGCTGCTAAACAAAACGTAATGAGCATACCTACACTAATACTTTTCAAAAATGGTCAACCCATTGACCAAAGGATTGGAGCTTTAACAAAAAATCAACTTCAAGAATTTATTAACGAACATATTTAACACCCAAAAAAACTAGACTCGTAATTTCTATAGTGGTACATTGCACTTCTACTTTCAGTAGAAATACTCATTATCTTTAATTAATACAAACATTTAAAAAAATGCATTTAGGGGAACTTAAAGCAAAACCAGTCGAAGAATTACTCACTATCGCTGAAGGTATGGGTATTGAAAATTTATCTCGTCAAAAAAAACAAGACGTCATTTTTAATATTTTAAAAACTCATTCAAATGGTGGAGAGGATATCGAAGGGGAAGGCGTTCTAGAGATTTTAAATGATGGTTTTGGATTTTTAAGATCGCCATCTTCTTCTTACCTTGCCGGCCCAGACGATATATATGTCTCGCCGAGTCAAATAAGAAGATTTGGTTTAAAAACAGGTGACTCAATTTCTGGAAACATTCGACCCCCGAAAGACGGTGAAAGATATTTTGCCTTACTCAAAATAGATCAAATAAATTTTGAGCCCTCAGATAAAACAAAAAATAAAGTTGCTTTTGAAAATCTCACTCCGCTATTTCCAGAAGAAAGAATTATCATGGAATCAGGCAATGGGACTACCGAGGATCTTTCTGCAAGAATAATTGATTTGGTATCGCCTACAGGGAAAGGCCAAAGAGGATTGATTGTCTCACCTCCTAAAGCCGGTAAGACGCTTTTAATGCAATCAATTGCTCATTCTATTGAAAAAAATAGCCCTGAAAGTAAATTGATGGTCTTACTAGTTGATGAAAGACCTGAAGAAGTTACGGATATGAAAAGATCTGTAAGGGGAGAAGTTGTTGCAAGTACTTTTGACGAACCTCCTTCTCGACATGTTCAAGTTGCAGAAATGGTAATTGCCAAAGCTAAAAGATTAGTTGAGAAGAAACATGACGTTATAATTTTACTCGACTCAATTACTAGATTAGCTAGAGCTTATAATTCAACTCAAGCAGCCTCAGGAAAAATTTTAACAGGAGGAGTCGATGCAAATGCTCTAGAAAAACCAAAAAGATTTTTTGGAGCAGCTAGAAATATAGAAGGCGGCGGAAGTTTGACAATAATTGCCACTGCATTAATTGATACAGGTTCTAGGATGGACGAGGTAATTTTTGAAGAATTCAAGGGAACTGGTAACCAAGAAATTCACTTGGATCGAGCCATTGCCGAAAAGAGAATATTCCCTGCAATCAATATTCGAAGATCGGGAACTAGAAGAGAAGAACTTATTACCGATGACGCAGAGCTTGCAAGGATTAATATCCTAAGAAAACTACTTCACGAAATGGAAGATATAGATGCTACTGATTGGTTAATTGACAAATTAAGCAAACATAAAACCAACAGTGAATTTTTCGACTCTATGAAGAAAGGCAAGTAATCTCTGTAAGCACATAACTTTTTCTTCCTAAATTTTTTTTCTTTTTTAAATTTAAAGATTTTGGAATTTTAAGATTTAATTCTTTTTCAAATTCAAAATAAATTCTTCCACCTTTAGATAGAAGTTTTTTTTCTAAAATTCCTGTAAGCAAATCATCAATTAAATTTTTATTGAAAGGCGGATCAATAAAGATTAAATCGTATTTGGTCTGAACATTATTATTTTTTACCCATTCTAAGCATTCTGAGCAAAAGAAATAACAGTCTTCTTTTTTGCTCATCTCTAAATAAACTTTTTTTATTTTCTGCAGATACTTTTTATTTTTTTCAACGAAAGTTACCTTTTTTGCGCCTCTGGAATAAGCTTCCAAACCTAATGCCCCAGTCCCAGAAAATAGATCCAGACAATACATTTCACTTAAATCCTGTCCCAACCAATTAAACAAAGTTTCTTTTGCTCTATCCGGAGTTGGCCTTAAGTCATCATTTAAGTCGAAGAAAATTTTTTTACCTTTCCATTTTCCTCCAATGATTCTGATTTCACCTTTTTTTTCTTTCTTCATTTCATTTATGATAATACATGACATAATTTGTTTTTAAATTTACCTATTTATCTACTTTGAAAGAAAAATTTCTAGAAGTTCTTAGAACGACAAAGCAAAATGTTTTTGTTTTAGCTGCTGAAAACGGTGAGCAACGGCATGCAATGACAGTTTCATCGGTTTTTTCCCTATCCCTTGACCCAATGTCTATGGCTGTAAGTGTGAACCAAAGTGCTGGAATTCATGATCTTTTGAAAGTAAACAGTAAATTTTCTTTAAATCTTTTAACTTCAGAGCAAGTAAATATTGCAGAAATTTGTAGTGGTTCTGAAGAAGGGCAAATTAGATTTAATCATCCTGACTGGAACCTTACAGAAGTTCCATTTCTTGAAAACGCTCAATCAAATTTATTTTGTACATGTAAAAAAACAGTACCTTTATATTCTCACTCTTTGATTATTGGTGAAGTAGATAATCTCTATCATTCAGGAAAAATCAATCCACTTATATATCAAGATGGAAAATATGAAAAATAAAATAACAAGTATTTTAACTTTCTGTCTGTTTTCGAGTTTTTTAGCTGCTTCGATTAATGTAGATGGAAAATTAGAAGAGTCTGAGTGGCAAAAAGCAACTTTGATCACTGACTTTGTCACTGTTTATCCTAATGATAAATCAAAGCCAAAGTTTAAAACTGAAGTTAAGATTTTTTCCGATGATAAAGGAATTTACATTGGTTTTGAGAACGAACAGCCAATTGAGACTCATACTCCCTTAAGACACCCTAGAGATAAGTGGTTTGTCGATGCCGATAGAAACTTCATCATGATAGATTTTGATGGGAATGCAACTGTTGCCTATGAGTTTTCTGTAACACTTGGGGATACTTTGCGAGATGCAGTAATAACTAATGAAAATGAACTTTCGAGCAGTTGGGACGCCATTTGGTACGCAAAAACTCATCAAACAGATAATGCTTGGTTCTCAGAGTTTTTCATTCCTTGGGAAGTGGCTCCTATGAATTACATTGAGGGAGATAAAAGGGAAGTGAAGGTGACTTTTGTAAGACGACATCATTCTGAAAATAAATTCTATAATTATCCGGGACTTTGGGCTGAACAGTCTCCTTTCTTATCAAAGTTTTCTTCGGTAAAAATCGATAATCCAAAAGATATTAAATCTTCAAGAGTAGATTATTTCCCTTATTTGAGTTTTACCAATAATTTTGTAGAAAATAATAGAAATATAAATTTCGGGGGAGAAATTTTTTGGGATATTAATTCTGAGTCAAAGTTAGATGTGTCTCTCAATCCAGATTTCGGACAAGTTGAAAGCGATGATTTGATTGTAAATTTTTCTGCAATTGAAACTTACTATGAAGACAAGAGACCTTTTTTTACAGAAAACCAAACTCTATTTGAAATTACAGGATGGAATTTATATTTTGTTAATACTAGGAGAATTGGAGGAATACCTGATAAATGCTCGCCAATCAATGAGACTTTAAAAGGCGAGTGTAAAAATAGTCTTGTGGACTCCTCTGACATTGATCTCGCTTTAAGGTATACCCAAAAATCAGAAGAAAATGAATTTGGTTTTTTCTCAGCTTTTGAAGCAAACAGTTTGTACTCTTCAGGCAGAGATTATTTTGCAGGTCGTTATCGAAGGAATATTTCCGAAGCAAATGGAAAAGTTGGTTATATGGTTACCGCTGTTGATAGGCCTTCAATCAATAGAGAGGCTTATGTTCATACAGTAGATTTTGATTTCAAACCATCAGCACCAACAAGGGTTTATGGTTGGTTAAGTCAGGCTAATATCAAAGATAACTCAAATGATACTGTTGGTACTGGAGCTAGGGTAGTTGTAACAAAAGGATTCTCTGACCAACTTTTTCTCTTAGGGGCTATCAATTATTTGGATGAAGATTTCAATATCAATGACATGGGTTATATTGAAGAATACAACAAAATCAGTGTTGGTGGATTTTTACAATACATCCGTCCGATTAAAGATGAGAACTCAAAAATTGCTCAAACTATTTTAAAAATCAATGGTGGGCACAATAGATCTACAGAAGGATATGGAAATGGAATTGGTTTTATTACTGAACTGGAATTATTCATGCGAGATAATTCTTATATAAATTTTAATTGCAACTGCACCATAAAAAGAGGGAAGAATTTTACAGAAACTAGAAATTATGCCGCTGCTCCTTTCATAGAAAGTCTAGCAAACTATGATTTTCAAATGGCTTATTACACTCCGAGAACAGATAGAATAAGGCCTTATGTAAAATTTGGACTCGCCACAGGTGGATATAGAATTAATGACTTAAACTCTGATTTACAACATGAGACGGTTAATTTTGGTCTAGGGCTCATACTAACCACATCCAGTCAATTTAGAGCTTCTCTAGATTTTTTTGAGTTTCAAAAAGAAAACAATTGGGAAGTTTGGCAAAAGGAGAACCTTTTTGGATATTTTGATAAAGAAATGTTTTCTTCGGGGATAAACATAGACTGGTTTCCTGGAAATAATCAAGAATTTAGGTTGAAAGCCTTTATTTATGGAATTAAAGCTAACAATGCTAGGTCTTATAGAGTTAATCAAAATGGCTACATGACATCATCTGCAGATGTTGTAAATGCTTTTCAATTATCCGAAACAGCATTTCAAATTCGATATAAATATGAGTTCTCTCCACTATCAAATTTATATGTAGTTTACACAAGAGGAGGTAAGTCCTCTGGATTGCTATCCGACTCTTTTGAAAGGCTATATGCAAACGCTTGGAATGAGCAAACGCTTGATAAGTTTATTGTCAAGATAAGATATAAGTTTTAAGTCTGACAATTTTTGCAACAAAAATTTTCAGACGACTTTGCTGATTCGTTTCGCGGAAGATAGTCTCCGCAAACACTGCACTTTACCAATTCTTTATTGAGGTTATCCAGATCAATTTCTTCTTGTCTTAAAAGTTTTGCCAAGCCAGAAAGAATTCCAACAAAAGCTAATACCACTATTACTTTTATGAGCATTTTTAGGATTTTGCTGTTTCTTTTTTCTTAGCAGCGTCTATAAAATTTTGTAAAACTTTTGAAGCTTGTTTTTTAAGACTGTCTTTTCCCATTAAGCCATAAGCTTGAACTTTTATTTCTAAAGCTCTTCTTACTTCTTTTGAATTAGGCAGATTAGCAATAATGTAATCTGCACGAGAAATAGCTGCAATGTAAGCTTTTCTTTGAATATAAAATTCTGCCACTTCGATTTCTTGCTTTGCAATCAAATTTCTTAGAAAAAACATTCTTCTTTTTGCATCATCAACATAATTGCTTTCTGGAAATCTTGAAATAAATTCTGTTAATTCCTCAAAAGATGTTTTGGCTCTTGTTAAATCTCTCTTGTAGGTAAGTTCTCCTAGAAGTGGAACAGAGCTTAATAATTCTTTCTCTTTGGAAAACTTTGCTAAACCTTTCATGTAGTAAGCATAATCTGTGTTTGGGTGTCTAGGATGGAGGCTTATAAATCTTTCCGCAGCGGCAACTGAGGCATCGAAAAGTCCATTCTCATAGTAAGCATATATAAGTTCTGCCTGTGCTTGTTCAGCATACTTTCCAAAAGGAAACCTTCGCTCTAGCATTTCCAAAGAGCTTATTGCCATGGAATAGTTTCCAGATTTTATTCTTTCCTGAGCTGTATCGTAAATTTCTTTTTCTTGCATAGCAGGAGTCACTGGTTCTGCTTTTTCTCGAGCAGCACAACTGACTAAAAATAAAATAAACGATACCAAAAAAAGTTTTGAATAAAATTTCATGAAATAAGTTTATCATTCTGTAATGTCTAATAATAAGGAGAATTTAGTTGCCAGAGAAATAGATGAAACGCTTTCCAACAAACGTCTCGACGTAGTTTTAGCAGAAATTTTTCCTGAATATTCTAGAAGTCGATTAAAAAAATGGTTAGAAAGTAATTTTGTTTCAGTCAATGAGAAAGTTATTAATAAACCTAGTCATAAGATAATCTTTCCAGCCAAGTTAAAATTAAGCATTCCAGATACAGATCTCACAGAAGACCTGCCAGAGAAAATAGAATTAAATATAATGAAGTCTACTTCAGAGTACATTGTCATCGACAAAACCGCAGGTATGGTAGTGCATCCTGGAGCCGGTAATAAATCGGGAACTTTATTGAATGCATTGTTGCATGAGTATCCCGAGTTAAAAAAACTACCAAGAGCCGGAATTGTTCATCGTTTAGATAAAGATACTTCAGGATTGATGGTAGTAGCTAGAAATGAGTTAGCCATGCAAAGTTTATCTGAACAGATATCAAATCGCTCCATGAAAAGAGTCTATCATGCTTTTGTAGTAGGAAAAATTGAAAGATCTGGAAGGGTTGATGCACCAATAGGCAGACACCCAAAAAACAGACAGAAACAGGCAATTGTTGAAACAGGTCGGGAGGCTAAGTCACATTATAAAGTCTTAGAAAATTTCGGTTCTTACTCACATTTAGAAATTTCTTTAGAAACAGGCAGAACCCACCAAATACGAGTTCACATGAGTCATTTGGGATTTCCTCTGATTGGGGATCCTCTTTATGGTAGACGAAGAAGATTTGCTAAAAATACTCGTCAAAAACTCAGAGAAATAATAGAAAGCTTTCCTCGACAAGCTCTTCATGCTGCTGAGCTAAGCTTCACAGATCTTTCCACTAATAAAGAAGTAACTTTTAAATCTAAATTACCCCTTGATCTAGTTGAATTAAGGGAAAACCTTTTAAATCAGGCATAATTTTCTTGACTTGCTTACAAGGACTGTCAAAATTCGCTCCCTTAAGAGATTTCTTCAAATTTTTTTAGAAAAATGGCAAAAGTTATGACATCTGGCGGCGAAGCTTTAATTAGAGCTTTAGCTGACGAAAATGTAGACATCATCTTTGGTTATCCCGGAGGTGCTGCTTTGCATATTTATGATGCCATCTATCAGCAAGATCGAGTTCAACATATCTTAGTAAGACACGAACAAGCTGCTACTCACGCAGCTGATGGCTTTGCTAGGGCTACTGGAAAACCTGGAGTTTGTTTAGTTACTTCTGGACCTGGAGCAACCAATGCGATTACTGGTATCGCAACTGCCTATATGGACTCCATTCCTTTGGTTGTTATTTCTGGTCAAGTACCAAATCATTTGATAGGTACCGATGCTTTTCAAGAAACCGATATGATGGGTATTTCTAGACCCATTGTTAAACATAGTTTTCTTGTGCAAAAACCGGAAGAAATTCCAGTCATTGTCAAAAAAGCATTTCACATTGCAACCAGTGGCAGACCTGGACCAGTGGTTATTGATGTTCCAAAAAACTTAACCGACCCAAATGAGAAGTTTGAGTATAAATTCCCTTCGGATTTATATTTGAGATCATTCGCGTTATATAACGAAGCAAAAAATAGTGAAGTAAAAAAAGCTGTGAAATTGCTTACTGAGGCAGAAAGACCTGTCATCTATGCCGGTGGTGGAGCTATCAACTCCAATGCAGCAGAGGAAATTTATGAATTTGGAAAATTGATGGGTTGTCCTGTAACCAATACATTAATGGGTCTTGGTGTATACCCAGCGTCAGATGAGCAGTTTGTTGGTATGTTAGGTATGCATGGTACCTATGAGGCAAACATGGTAATGCATGAAGCAGATTTGATCATGGCGATTGGCGCAAGATTTGACGATCGAATTACCAACAATCCTAACAAATTCGGTTTGCAAGCAAAAAAAATACACATTGATTCCGACCCTTCGTCAATTGACAAGATCATAGACGTAGATGTAGCGATGACTGGAAATGCAAAAAAAGTTATTTCTCAAATCAATAAAGAATTAAAGGCTATGAATTTTGACAATAAAAAATTCGATGGATGGATGAAAAAAGCCATGCAGTGGCGTGCGGAACACGGACTTAATCACAACATGCTGAATCAAAAAAATGCGGGTGATATCATTTTGCCCCAACAAGTTATTCAATCAGCATATAAAGTGACTGATGGTAAAGCTTTTGTTACTTCGGATGTTGGTCAACACCAAATGTTTGCGGCACAGTACTATCACTTCAATGAACCTAGAAAATGGATTAATTCAGGCGGCTTAGGCACCATGGGTTTTGGGTTGCCTGCTGCCATGGGAGTTAAGTTTGCTTTTCCTGATGAAACGGTTGCTTGCATCACGGGAGAAGGCAGCATTCAAATGTGCATCCAAGAATTATCTACGTGCGGACAATATGGTTTGCCTATCAAGATTATCAATCTTAATAACAGAGCACTCGGGATGGTTAAACAATGGCAGGATATGCAATACGGTGGTCGATATTCCAGTATCTCTTATGAAGACTCCTTACCAGACTTTATCAAGCTTGCAGAATCTTATGGACATATTGGCATGAAAGTAGAAAAGCTTTCAGAACTTGAGGTTGCAATGGAAGAGTGCTTTGCTTTAAAAGACAAATTGGTTTTTCTTGATGTCTATGTTGATCCTGATGAGCATGTCTATCCTATGTTGAAAGCTGGCGGAGACATGTCAGAAATGTTTTTAAGCAAAACGGAAAAAACTTTCAAATGAATCATATTGCCTTATTAATGGAAAACCAACCCGGAGCTCTATCCAGGGTAATAGGTTTATTTTCTCAAAGAGGGTACAACATCGATTCTTTATCAGTAGCTCCTACACAAGATGAAACTCTTTCTAGATTAACCATGACCATTGGTGAGGAAGGTGCTGACATTAATCAAATTCTAAAACAGCTCTATAAATTGGTTGATGTGGTGATGGTACAAAATTTAAGCGAAGCTGACGCCCTAACTTTGGAACTTGCCATAATAAAGCTAAACAAAACTAAAGCTGAGGTCGAGGGTTTTTTTAAAAATTATAAATTTGAAAGAGAAATTTTAGATGAAAAAGACCAATATACAGTTTTCAAAGTACTGGGTGATACTCAAGAAATTGAAAAATTATTGTCTGAATTGAAGAAAGAAGAATTTTTAGAAGTGACAAGGTCTGGTACTTTAGGTATGACCAAGGGCAATGAGTCTTTGGCAACTAATGATCAGACTAAAATTTCTTACGATTAATTAGAGGAGAAACAAATGGAAGTTTATTACGATAAAGATGCGAAATTGGATCTTATAAAAGATAAAACCATAGCAGTTATTGGCTTTGGTTCCCAAGGACATGCGCACGCTAACAATCTCAAAGATTCCGGTATGCAAGTTATCATTGGTTTGCGTGAAGGTTCAAGTTCAGCTGATAAAGCCAAAAGCGCTGGTTTTGAAGTAATGGATAACAAAGCTGCAGCCGCTGCTGCTGATTTTGTGATGATGCTTATTCCTGACGAAAAACAGGGTAAAACTTATGCTGAAGAAATTGAGCCGAATCTGAAAGAGGGTGCAACTTTGGCTTTTGCTCATGGTTTTAATATTCATTATGGTCAAATAAAACCCAGAGCTGACTTAGATGTGGTGATGATTGCACCAAAAGGTCCTGGACATACCGTTCGAGGTCAATATCAAATAGGGGCAGGAGTTCCTTGTCTAGTTGCTATACATCAAGATGCATCTGGCAATGCACTAGATAATTCTGTGGCTTACGCTTCTGCTATTGGTGGAGGAAGAGCTGGGATCATAAAAACCACTTTCAAAGACGAGACAGAAACCGATTTATTTGGTGAGCAAGCAGTTCTTTGTGGCGGATTAACTTCCCTCATTCAAGCCGGTTATGAAACTCTGGTTGAAGCAGGCTATCCACCTGAGATGGCATACTTTGAGTGTGTTCACGAAGTGAAACTTATCGTTGATTTGATCTATGAAGGCGGCTTAGCAAACATGCGTTACAGCATCTCAAATACCGCAGAGTATGGTGACTATACCTCTGGGCCCAAAGTTGTAACCGATGAAGCCAAGCAAGCGATGAAAAAAATTCTAGCTCGAATTCAAAACGGTGAATTTGCTGATGAATTTGTCACTGATGCTAGAAAGAGTAATGGTCCTGAAGGTGGACCAGAAATGGAAAAGTATCGTCGCGAGTCCAGAGAACATCCTATTGAAAAAGTCGGTGCAGATCTTCGAGGCATGATGCCTTGGATTGAAGCAAATAAATTGGTCGATAAAACCAAAAACTAGATTTTTTAGTTTTCTTCTTCAGAGAGATTTTTAAGCTGCTTCATTAGGTTGAAGTGACTGTCATCTCTCATGGGTAGGAAATCATGATCGTAAGCTTTTTCTGGATTCTCTCTGACTCTTCTATCTAAAGCCTTAGCATCTGGACCAATAAGTATGCGCCACTCTTTGGCCTTGACTCCATCTAAAATTACTTTAGCTGCAGCTTCGGCAGAGGTAATGGCCTTTTCTTTGAAATCCCTTTGTCTATTCATGACAGACTCGCGAAACATTTCTAGGGAAAGATTATGTACTGGTGCACCCACCTTAATCCATCTATCTTTCATTTCTTGAAGTTCTTCATCATTCAAATCAGCAATGTCTTTTTGGCCCAAAACTTTTCCAGAATTTTCGCTAATTGAAGTACCAATATGTCCTGGCATTACAAGGGACACCCCAAGGTGTGGCGCATTGATACGAAAGTCGTTTATTAATGCTTCAGTAAAACCTTTAACAGCAAATTTTGCTGCAGAATAAGAAGTATGAGGTTGGGAATGTCCCAGAGTTGCCCAAAAGCCATTTACACTGCTGGTATTTATCATATGACCCTCATCACTTTTTAGTAAAGCATCTATAAATGCTCGAGAACACAAATACACTCCATCCCAACAAATCTTAAAAGTTCTTTCCCACTCTTCTATTCCAGAAAGAACAAAACTTGCGCCACCACCAATACCGGCATTGTTAAAAAGTAAATTGATATGTTCGGTTTCTTGTTGTTCCAAAACTTCATCTTTAAAACGCAAGACATCTTCTTCAGAAGAAACATCGCATAAATGCTTAGTGATTTTTACGTGGGGATATTTTTTTGTTGCTTCTTGGAAGGTCTCTTCCATATTTTCTTCAATGACATCGCAAATTGAGACATGACAGCCTTCTGCAGCCAGTTGATAAGTTAGTTCTCTCCCCATGCCTGTCCCACCGCCTGTGATGACCGCAATTTTTCCATCAAAATTTTCCATCTTTCTCCCAAAAAATATTTTTTAAACTTTTTTTACTTTACATAGTATCTACAAGAAAAAAAACCTATAATCCATTTTCCAAGATCAGCAAGATAAGATTTTTACTTCTAATTTTGGGTCTGTAGCTCAGCTGGTTAGAGCGCACCCCTGATAAGGGTGAGGTCGCAGATTCGAGTTCTGCCAGACCCACCAAAATTAAGATTATTTAAATAAAAATTTTCTTATATTTTTGATTTCAACCACTCAACTCCATCTTTGTAATAATTTTCATAATCTTCTAGATTATTCGTAACATTACTAAGATGTGGTATAGCCAAGACTGAGAGATTTTCTAAAGTTAATTTCTCTGTAATTAAAGACCCTGTAAATGAATTAGCAAAATGTATGTACTTGCCATAGCTTCTCATCTCTTTTTTTTCTTTATTAGAAATATTAATCATTTTTTTTTTAAAAAAGTCTCTTGGCTGAGCTCCATTTGCAATTATAAATTTTGGCTCAACTATTGATAAGAAGAATTCGTGAATAGGCCAAAAAATATCATAATCTTGTTTTAAATTTCTTGAATAAGTCTCTGTTTGACTTGACCTTATAAAACTTAAATTTGTAGAGAAGATATTTTTTAAATTAAGCTCTAAATCCTCAAACATTCTTTTTATATTATGCTGGTGAATTTTACCTTTTGTTCCTTTCCATTCTCCTTCTAAGTATTCATTATGTTCTGCGGAATACAAAAGTTGGTTTAATATAGTATCTTTTCCATATTTAGCTTCATCATTTCCGCCAGGATTTTGACCTAAGAAATAAAAATCGCCTTTTGTTAAAGTACTATCAGCCGAATAAATCATTGATCCACGCTCGTTTTGAAGTTTTGTGGCTAAAAGCAATTCCTCGACTCTTTCTAATTTTTCTTTGTCCATTGGCAAATGAGTATGCCATAAAATTCTTAGATAATTTTTTTCTGTTATCAGAAAATCATCTATCAAAAAGCCCTGAGCAATTGTTTTGACAGTATAACTTTCACGCTCTATATTCTTTTTTAGATAGAAAATTCAAAATGCTCAAAAAGACACTTTACTCACTCATCGGAATTGTTTTTATAGGAGTTGTTGCCTGGGAATATAAAGTAAATATCTTAATTTGGTCTATACCAAAAGTAACTTCAATTTTCATGCCTATTCAGGAAAACATTCCTACTTCTTGGTCAGAAGGTCCTGCAGTTGCTAGTGAAGATGAAAGGCCAAACATCATTTTAATTTTGGCAGATGACATGGGTTACAACGACATTTCCATGCATAACGGAGGAGCAGCAGACGGTTCTCTAAAGACTACTAATATAGATTCTTTGGCAGAAAGCGGAATTTTCTTCTCTCGAGGTTATGCAGCGAATGCGACTTGTGCGCCTTCCAGAGCATCCATCATGACTGGAAAATATCCAACCAGATTTGGCTATGAATTCACCCCAGTACCTGCTACCGGACGATTGATCATGTCTTGGCTTGCTGCAGAAGATGATGCAGTACTCAAAGCAAGAATTGATAATGAAGTTGCAAGAAATCTCCCTCCTTTCTGGGAACAAGGCATGCCTACCGAGCAAATTACCATTGCTGAAGTTTTGCGAGATTCTGGGTATTACACAGCTCACATTGGCAAGTGGCATCTCGGTCATGCCAATGGTATGGATCCATTGAGCCAAGGATTTGAAGATTCTTTATCTCTAGTTGGCCCTCTTTACGCTCCAGAAGACGATCCAGAAATAGTTAATGCCAAGTTTGATACTGGAATTGATCGAATGATTTGGGGAATGGGTCAGTATTCAGCAAGATTCAACGAAGGTGAACTATTTGCTCCAGATAAATATGTCACCGATTACTACACGGACGAAGCCTTAAAAGTTATTGAAAAAAATAAAAACAGACCATTCTTTTTGTATTTGAGTCATTGGGCAGTGCACAACCCTCTACAAGCATTAAGAAGTGATGTCGAACAAATGAGTCATATGACGGGACACAATCTTCAAGTTTATTCTGGGATGATAGCGGCGCTAGATAGAAGTGTCGGAAAGGTTGTTGCAAAACTCAAAGAATTAGAAATATACGGAAAGACTCTAATCATTTTTACCAGTGACAATGGCGGAGCAAACTACATTGAATTGGAAGATATCAATAAGCCCTACAGAGGATGGAAAATAAGTTTTTTTGAGGGTGGAATAAGAGTTCCATATATTGTCAGCTGGCCTGATGAGATCAAGCCAGGACAAAAGTCTAATAGCGCTGTACATCACTTTGATATTTTTTCCACAGTTACTTCTGCTGCTGGAATAAAATTTAGAGAAGCAGATTTGGATGGGGTTAATCTTCTCCCTTATATTAAGAAAGAAAAATCTTCAGAACCCCATAAAACTCTTTTCTGGCGTTCAGGCAATCATCAATCTGTTTTGCATGAAAATTGGAAATACATTGTCAGTAAAAAAGAAAATTTTCGCTGGCTCTTTGATATCTCTATCGATCCCACAGAAAAAAATAATGTAATTGAGGCTTATCCTGAGAAAGCTAAATTACTTGAAGGCTTATTAGCTAAATTTAATTCCGAACAAGCTGAACCAGTCGTGCCGTCAGGCTATGAAGTTCCCATCATGATCGATAAATATGATGGACAAGAATATGAAGCAGGGGATGAATATATTTATTGGTCTAATTAGTTCTTTTGGGAACACCCCTTCTAGACTTGAAGGGGTGCTCTAGGGGGAATCTCTAACTTAGAAGTTAAAGTTTAGTTTGATGCCGAAGTTTCGACCAGCTAGAGGAACTTCATTTTTTACATAAGAAGTGTGATTTCTAGCTTTTTCATCTAAAAGGTTTCTACCAAAGACAGATAAAATTAGTTCTTCATCATTACCGATAGAAATGGTTCTTTTGATATCTAAATCAACCATTGTGTATCCAGCTGTAACAGACTCACCAAAACCGATGTCATCTTCTTTTTGTATGTCCATAACTTTGATGTCATAAGTAACATCTTCTTGTTCTAGAGCAAAACGATAGACGTTTTTAATTGGTGTAATTCTTGGAACGTTACCACCACTGGAAAAAGTTCCTACAACTTCGTCTCTACCATAAGAGATTACAAAATCTCCATTATTGGTTGTAAAAGATCTTCCAACTTCTACTTCATAACCATTGAAGTCAGCATCAGCTTGCTTGTAATCTACATTTGGCCTGCCACTAGTAACTGTTCCTCTATTTTTAATGTAAATGTAGTTATCCACTGCATTTGCATAAACTGAGGCATTCACAAAGTAGCCATCATTTTCATAGCTCACGTTAAAATCTATATTATTAGACCTTTCGGACTCTAAATTTACGCTACCAAACTCATTTCTAGCTGCTGCTAAATGAGTACCATTCATGAACAGTTCGAGTTCAGATGGAGCTCTTGCAACACTTGAAATACCTAGAGTAAGACCAACATTATTGTCTAAGTCCCAACCCATGGTGAGAGCAGTACTCAAATCACTTTCGCTAATATCATGAAGAGTGTTGCCAACTGCACCATCTCGATTGACTTGATCCAAACGTACACCAAAATCTAGGTCTACAACATCTAGTTCCCTGCAGATGAAGTAACCAACGCTTAACATTTGAGAGTCAACCGGTTTCATGAAAGCTTCTTCACCGATAATAGCCACATCTTCTTGGCTTAGATTTATCGTTACATTTTGTCTGTTACCACTATCTTGGTTTCCAATATCAAGTTTCATACCGAATTCGAAAGACTCATTAGTGAAAGTTGTTGGACCATGCTCCTCCTCCTCTTCTTCTTCTCCTTCATGATGTTCTCCTTCAACGTGTCCTTCGGTAAAAGAATAATCATTAGCTTGAAAGAAGTAACTTAATTTATCTAGCCCACGCAGATTATTTACTGCTCCTTCAATGGTTAAGTTTTCAGATTCAGTGTCAGCTTGAATTCTTTCTTCATGCTCCTCTTCTTCCTCTCCTTCATGCTCCTCTTCTTCGCCATGAAAAGCTATTCCATAAGTATTTTCAATTTTTCCTACAGAAAAACCAAAGTAACCCCAATCCCTTACAATGGAAGTACCAAATTTATGACTGAAAGTTGCTAAGTCAGAATTTTCTAGCGACTCTTTAGCTTCAGGTGAACCTTCGTGTATGATGGCTCCACTTGGAACATCATAGCTTTCAAAGTTTAATTCTTTTAGCGCGTAAGTAAGATTTACATCATTAACATTACCCTTATAAGAAAAACTTCCAGAAGTTCCTTGGTTAGCTGATTGTCTTTCAAGACCAATATTAAAGTCATTACCCTCAAAGTCTTTGCTAGCAATAGTTTGATCAACGATATTTATGATTCCGCCCATTGTTCCGTTGGAATACAATAAAGAAGAAGGGCCACGAACCACTTCTATTTGTTGTAGGTCGTTCATATCTACATCGTTTAAATGGTCAGATCCCAACCCAGAGACATCTCTGACTAACTTACCGTTAGAAAGTATTCTCACTCTGGTGCCGCCCATTCCTCGAATGATTGGTTGACCAACTCCAGGACCAAAGCTTGAAGAATTCACACCAAGCAAATAATTCAAGCTTTCTCCTAGATTTGTTGAACCTGTATAATTAATGTCATCACCTGTGACAACAAATATGGGTGAATCTATTTCAGCAAGAGTTGTTCCTCCAAGAGATGAGGTAACAATGACTTCCTCATCCATTGCATGAAGCACATTTAGAAATGCGAAACACAAAATAATATA
>CACOJO010000006.1 GCA_902627595.1 uncultured SAR86 cluster bacterium | reverse complement strand
AAAAGATTGTCTGATAATTGTAAACGCTTATTTCGAAGAAATTTGCAAAGGATTAGAAAAAGGTGAAGAAATAAAGATTCCAAAATTAGGAAACTTTATTGTAAAACATAAGAAAAGCAGACCAGGAAGAAACCCAAAAACTGGAGAGCCTCATAAAATTTCTGATAGAAATGTTGTCTCTTTCAAAGCATCAAAAAAATTCAGGGAGTCGTTATAAATTGGAAATAGATCTAACCAGCCTGCCTGATCAAAAATACTTTACGATGGGAGAGACTAGTAGTTTTTTATCTATTAAAGCTCATGTTTTAAGATATTGGGAAAAATCATTTAAAAATCATTTTTCTGTTAAGAGAATATCCAACAGAAGAATGTTTCAAAAAGAAGATCTAATCACGTTTTTAAAAATTAAAGAACTTAATAAAAAAGGCTTAAATGTAAAAGCTATCAAAAAAGTTTTGGAGGAAGGTGATCTTTCTATGGAGCTTGATGTAGAAATAATTGACTCTCTTAAGGAAGTTCTAAAAATATTAAAAACCTGACGGGGTGTAGCGCAGCCAGGTAGCGCACTTGACTGGGGGTCAAGTGGTCGTGGGTTCAAATCCCGCCACCCCGACCATTTTCCAATGATTTTAATCTTATAAAATTTACTTAGTAAATTAATAAAATATATAATCAATTCATGGACAAAAAATACCAAATAATTTTATATGGAGCTACAGGCTTTACTGGAAGACTATGTGCCGAATACTTTCAAGCTAATTATCCAGACTTAAATTGGGCTATATCTGGAAGAAATAAAAAAAAGTTAGAGGATTTGAAAAATGAACTCAATTTGGATTGTGATATTTTCGTTGCAGATTCAGAAGACTATGCAGCAATTCAAAATTTTGTTAAACAAACAAAAGTAGTACTTTCCGCCGCAGGCCCTTTTGCAAGATATAGCACAAAAGTCGTAGAGGCATGTGTTGAATGTAAGACTCATTACACAGACATAACTGGAGAAAATCATTGGGTAAAAGGGTTAATTGATAGATTTCATGAAAAAGCAGCCTTAGACGGAACAAGAATCATTCCATCTTGTGGCTATGATTCAATTCCTTCTGATATGGGCGTTTATTACTCAGTAACAAGGTCAGAACAGCCAGTTTCGCATGTAACGGTTTATCATTCAGCAAAAGGTGGCGCAAGTGGAGGAACTACAGAAACTATGTTTACCATGGGGCCCTTGCCTAAAGAAATGAGAGATCCTTTTTTATTGAATCCTAAGGATACAGTATCTGAGGCTCAAAAAAATAACAGTTCAGACAGTTTTTCTGTAAAACCTATACCGGGTACAGATTCATTTTCAGGAATGGGTTTGATGTCATTTGCAAACACTCGAGTTGTTCGAAGAAGTGCAGCTTTATTTGATTTAAATCAAAAATCTTATGGTGAAGATTTTACTTTTAAAGAATTAGGAAGTTATCCATCTAAGGCAGCAGCTCGTATTACATCTTTCGTCTTAATGTCTGCTTTTTTAGTAATAGCTACACCATTAAGGCGTCTTGTGAGACCTTTTTTACTTAAGCCTGGAGAAGGACCAGATAAAGAAACAAGAGATAATGGCTGGTTTAAAGGCCTGTTTATTGCAAAACTTCAAGACGGTAGCGAAAAACGTTTTGAAATATTTGGGTCTGGAGATCCGGGTTATAAATCAACCTCAAAGATGGTTTGCGAGTCAGCACTAACGCTTGCTTTTTCAGATGATTTACCTTTCGGCGATGAATTTGGAGGAGTTTTGACGTCGGCAGTAGGGCTGGGCGATCCCCTTTTAAGTAGATTAATGAAAGCTGGAATTACTTTTGAAGAACTTACCTAATATAACTAAATTTTAGTATTTTATAACCCAATATGAATTTTATTTATATATCATAGCTATATTCAGATTTTCATTTTCTCCCAAAGAAACTCTCCTAAATCTGAATTCAGCGAGTCTTTTCCCCATAAAAGACTCGCTTTTTTTGGCGAGATGATGTGTTAAATTTTATGTTGGGCGCAACTATACACATTATCTTGTCACCAAAAATATGACTAATTTATTTATCTTCAATACAGACTTTAGGTTAAGAGATAATCCAGCATTATTTCATGCATCACAAAATGGCAAGGCATTGATTGCTATTTTTATTAATAATCCAAAAAAATGGGCAGATCATAATGAAAGCAATATAAAAATTGCTTTTCAAATAGAGCATTTAAAAAAACTTACAAAAGAACTAGATGAGTTGAACATATCTTTAAAGGTGATTCATGCAGAAGGAATTTCCGATGAAAATCAAAAAATTATTCAATTTGTAAAGGACAATGAAATTAAAGAGATATTTATAAATAAAGAATATGGATTTAATGAGACACAAAGAAATTTAAATTTAGAAAGAGACCTTAAAGCAATAAATA
This sequence comes from uncultured SAR86 cluster bacterium, assembly GCA_902627595.1. Taxonomy (GTDB): domain Bacteria; phylum Pseudomonadota; class Gammaproteobacteria; order Magnimaribacterales; family AG-339-G14; genus MEDG-81. Next base: position 65,033 of record CACOJO010000006.1, on the reverse strand, counting down.
AAAAACTTAATATGTTTGATCCATCGGTATTCACTCCAGAGAGCATAAAGACTCAAAGCAATACGTTTTTTAAAGTTTTTACACCTTTCTCTAGAGCCTTTAGATCAAAGTTGATGACAAAAAAAATTGAAGTTTTAGGTTTACCAAAAAGACAAATAAATAAAATCCAAAACAGCGACACGGTAAAAAATATTGATTTAACTGAAAATCAAAAAAATATCCTAAAACTTTACCCGACTGGTGAAGAAACAGCTCAAAATAAATTGAGAGATTTTATTGATCAAAAAATTCTTGAATACAAAGAGAAGAGAGATTTTCCAGCAATAGATGGTACCAGTTCTCTTTCCCCATATCTTTCATCGGGAGTTTTATCTTCAAGGCAATGTTTCTATGAGGTTTTTAGAAATAACTCTGAAGAAAATGAAGGAGTCAAAACATGGAATAGTGAGATAATTTGGAGAGAATTTTACAAATACATCCTTTTTCACAATCCAAGAGTGAGTAAAAATTTATCCTTCTCAGAAAAATATGACAATTTTCCTTGGTCGGATAATCAGAGTTATTTTATTGCTTGGTCTGAGGGAAAGACCGGAGTTCCGATAATTGATGCTGCAATGAAACAGTTAAATGCAACTGGCTGGATGCACAATAGACTCAGAATGATTGTTGCAATGTATCTTTCAAAAAACTTATTAATTGATTGGCGGAAAGGTGAGAAATATTTTATGCAAAATTTAATAGATGGTGATTTTGCCTCTAATAACGGCGGCTGGCAGTGGAGTGCATCAACAGGAGTGGATGCTGCACCTTATTTTAGAATTTTTAATCCCATTACTCAGTCTGAAAAATTTGATAAAAAGGGTATTTTTATAAAGAAATGGCTCCCCGAATTATCATCTGTAAAGAATATTCATGATCCATCATCTAGTGAAAGAAACTACATAGGGTATAGTAAGCATCTAGTAGATTTAAAAGAGTCTAGAAAAAAGGCAATTGAAGTTTTTTCAAATTTCTCGAAATAAATAAAAAAATGGCAGAAGACAATACTCCAGAATATATGAAACAGTTATCTGGAAAAGTTCTCCAGATAAATTTTAAAACCCAATCTCTTAAAATGTCATTTCAAGCCACAGAAGACATTTGTCACTCAAATGGAACGATTATTCAAGGAGGATTTACGACAGTAATGATGGATTCTTGTATGGCTTTTCTGGTTATGGAATTAACCGATTTTATTTATACTCCAATGTCGATTGATATAAATGTTTCTTTCTTAGCTGCAGGACGACCTGGAAGACTAGATTGCGAATCTAAGATAATAAAAATAGGAAAATCAATTGGTTTTGCTAGTGCCAAGCTTCATCAAAATGAAGAGCTCATTGCAACTGCCTCTTCAAGTTTAAAGCTAGTAAAAATTGATGGATCTCAAAAAGATTTTTTAAAAGACAATATTGCTAAAGACGCAAAAATTATTAAGGATTAAATTCCAAAATCCCAAGACAAACCTTGGTGGTATTTTTTCAATACTTGTTTTGCTATCAATATTCTATGAACCTCATCAGGACCATCCGCTAATCTTAAAGTTCTAGCTCCTTGATACATTCCAAATAAAGGAAGATCAGCAGATACACCTTTCCAACCATAAACCTGAATTGCACGATCAACTACCCTGTGCATAGCTTCAGGGACAAAGATTTTTATAGCAGAAATATCTACCCTTGGATCATTCTCACTATCCATTACCTCTGCACAATGAATTGTCATAAGTCTTGCAGACTGAATATCAATATATGAGTCGGCAATAAACCCTTGTATCAATTGTTTGGTTTCTAATTTCCCGCCATGAACTTCTCTAGTAATTGTTCTTTGCAACATTAAGTCAAAAGCTCTCCACATTTGACCAATACTATTCATGCAGTGAAAGACTCTTCCAGCACCTAATCTATCTTGGGCTGCAGCATGTCCTGTTCCTCTGGCACCTAATTGGTTTTCTACTGGAACTCTGACATTTTCATATTTAATTTCGACGTGATCTCCTCCTGTATGTCCCCAAATAGGAACTGAACGAATGACATTAAATCCTGGCGTATCAGTAGGGACAATTATCTGAGTCATTCGAGAATTGACTTCGCCATCTTCACCTTCTTCTTCTGTTCTGCACATTACGATTGCAAAGTCCGCCTTGATTCCATTTGAAGTCATAACTTTATGCCCGTTAATGACCCATTCGTCACCTTCCTTTTTTGCAGTAGTTTGAATAGATCTTGGGTCAGATCCTGCATTATCTGGTTCTGTCATAGAAAAAGCCGACTCCATTTCTCCTGATATGAGAGGCTCTAACCATTTCTTTTTTTGTTCTTCAGATCCGTATTTTAGTAAGACCTTTTGATTTCCTGAGTTAGGAGCAATTACTCCGAAAAGCCTGTTAGAAAGTGGTGACCATGCAAGAATTTCATTCATGTAAGCATGAGCCATAAAACCGATACCCATGCCACCATATTCTTCTGGAAGGTGAGGTGCCCACAACTTTTCTTTCTTTACTTGTTCTCTTATTTCTTTTCTAACTGAAGCAGAATTTTCGCTTTTTGAATAAATTTCTCTTTCATTAGGAATAATTTTTTCAGCAACTATATTTGCTGTTCTTGTTCTTATATCATTAATATCGTCAGATAATGTAGGTATTGGTGAAATTTGCATGTCTCTTCCTATATTGTTTATTTAAGTTAACTAATTAGATTTTACTATATACTTTTATTCAAAATTCAAAAAATCCTTTTTAATAGTTCATATGAAAAAAATTTCTTTTTTATTTATAACAATTCTTATCTCGGCTTGTGCCATAGATGCAACAAAAAAAGAGAATCTTGAAGAAACTAAACTTATTTCTTCAATCTCGGATAAATATGTTGGTATTGAACAAAAAAATAGCTATCAATGGCTGGGCATTCCCTATGCAGAGCCTCCCCAAGGCAGTTTGCGGTGGAAAGCTCCGAGAGCTCTAACTAAACAAAAAGAAAAAGTTAAGGCTTTTAAATTTAGCGATGCATGTCCTCAGGTTCCTTCCATCTCTTTGGATAGAGGTGGTAATGGTGAATATACTGGATCGGAAGATTGTCTTTATCTAAATATTTTTACTCCAAAAAAAATAAGTTCAGATAAAAAACTCCCAGTTATGTTTTGGATTCATGGAGGTGGTAATACTTCAGGAGAGGCAGCCTCATATGATTTCAGCAAATTGGCATCCGCTCATGACCTAGTCATTGTTTCTATAAATTACAGATTAGGCTTTTTAGGTTGGTTTTATCACCCAGCATTCGCTGCAACATCTAATAATTTAGAAGATAAATCAGGAAATTTTGGAACACTTGATCAAATTATGGCTTTGAAGTGGGTAAAACAAAATATTGAGGATTTTGGAGGGGATAAGAATAACGTCACTATATTTGGAGAATCTGCTGGCGGACATAATGTTTTTGCTCTCCTCAGTTCTCCTCTTGCAAAAGGCCTTTTTCACAAAGCAATTTCACAAAGCGGGGCAACAAATACTTTTGATTTAAATGAAGCATCTAAATTTTTTGATAATAAAGAATCTTCTTTGTTAACTTCTTCAAAAGAAGTTGTCAGTAAATTATTGGTTTCCTCTGAAATTTCTAAAGATTTGTTTGAAGCAAATATTGCTCAAGATTCAATGAATGAATTCAAACTCTTTGAGCAAATGCAAGGATTAGATTTAGGTCAGATCTTTAAAGTTTACAAAGCAATAGAAAAATCCAAACAAGTTGGAAAAAAAATGATCCCGAGAGTTTTAAGTGACGGTCACGTCATTCCTAACAGAGGTATGAAATTTTCTAGAAAAAGTTTTTACAACGATGTGCCTGTGATCTTTGGCACCAATCGAGACGAAACAAAACTTTTTGCTGCTATGGAATCAGATTATTCAACCAGTCTATTCAATAGATTAATCGTTATACGCAATCAAGAGATGTATGACTTAACAGCTGAATATGCTTCAAATAATTGGAAAATATCGGCTGTTGATAATCCTGCAAGAGATATGATTGCTTCAGGTAAAAAAGACGTATTTGCCTACAGATTTGATTGGGATGAACAAGGAAAGTTGTTATGGATGGATTTTTCAAAAATCTTTGGAGCAGCTCACGCCATGGAAATACCATTTGTTACAGGGACCATGAAGCTTCTTGGAATTGAAAGATTTATGTTTAATGATGAAAATCTTCCAGACGCCATTAGATTATCCATTGCCATGCAATCTTATTGGGCTGAATTTGCCTACACCGGAGACCCTGGTAAAGGTAGAGACAATAACCTGCCAAAATGGAATACCTGGTCAAGTTCAGGAGAGAAATTTTTGATCTTAGACTCTCAAAACGACCAAGGTATTGTCATGAGCGATTTTGAATTGAAAAGAATTGATGAATTCAAAAGGTTATATGCAGACTTAAGAATAAAAAAAGATAAAATTAAATGTAAATTTCTAAAAAATTTGGTCCAAAACGCCTATGAAAAAGATGCCATTTCTTTTTATAATGATAAATGTTTACAAGGAGAGTAAGAAATGAAAAAAATAGATTTTTATTTTGATTTTGCTAGTCCAAATGCATATTTGAGCCACAAAGTAATTCAAAAAATTAAAGAAAGTTCTGGAGCAGAAGTTAACTATATTCCTGTTCTGCTTGGAGGAATTTTTAAAGCAACAAACAACAAACCTCCAATGGAACAGTTTTTTGGTGTTAAAAATAAAAATGAGTACCAAAATCTTGAAATGCAGAGATTTATTGAAAGACATGAATTACATGATTTTAAAATGAATCCCCATTTTCCAGTAATAAGCCTTCAAATTATTAGAGGAGCCATTGCTGCAGAAATAGATGGTTATTTGGAGGATTATATTGACAAAGTTTTGGTCCATATGTGGGAAGAGCCAAAAAAAATGGATGATCCTGAAGTGATAAAAGCGGCTTATGAAGAATCGGGTTTTGATGGAGAAAAGTTAATGGCCCAAATGCAAGATCCAGAAGTGAAAGCCAAATTAATTTCAAATACAGAGGCTGCAGTTGAAAGGGGAGTTTTTGGCATTCCTACTTTTTTTGTAGACGATGAAATGTTTTTTGGAAAAGATACCCTCTGGCAAATTGAAGAATTACTAAATGAATAATTAATTAAGAAAGCTATCGTCTTTTTCTAACATTAAGTCGTAAAGAGGTTGAAAACTAGCCCACATTGCCATTTCTGTTCCAACCTGTGTCTTAGTTAGTTTAGCGACATCATCTGATATTCTTTCCATTTGTCCAGCAGCTTCAGCGAGGAGTTGAGATTGACAGCACCTGTCCATTGATAAAAATGCCCATAGAGCTGCATCTACTGATTCTCCTGTTGTAAGTAAGCCATGATTTTTTAGAATAGCCGCTCTTTTGTCCCCAAGAGCTTCTGCAATTCTATCGCCTTCATCAGTTTCTAAAACAACTCCAGTATAGTCATCAAATAACACGTGATCATCATAGAAGGCGCAAGAATCTTGAGTAATTGGTTCTAAAAGTCTGCCTAGAGTTGAAAATGATTTTCCATACATTGAATGAGAATGAGCAGCAGCATTTACATCTGATCTTGCCTCATGAAGTCTGGAATGAATAGCGAAAGCGGCAGTGTTAAGCATCTTATCTTCGCCTTGTACAATATTTCCTTCTCTATCCACTAAAATTAAATCAGATATACATATCTGACCGAAGTGCATTCCAAAAGGATTGACCCAAAAATAGTGAGGATACTCTGGATCTCTCAGAGTTATATGTCCTGCAATACCTTCATCATATCCAAAATGAGAAAACATCCTAAAACCCGCAGCAAGTCTCTCTAGTTGGTGTCTTCTTATCTCTTCAATAGTTTTGCATTCAATCGGAACAATGGAACCTTTGGTTTTTTGGGGTAGTTTTCCTAAAGAAGTGTCGATAGGCAACTTGATTTCTTTTTCGTCTGACATTTCATCTTCTCCTTAAAATTCTTCGATATTCTAACTTAATATTTTGTACAATTTATATCTCATTTTAATAAAAAAATTATGCCCAAGAAAAGAAAAGGTTTCAGAATAGAAAAAGATAGTTTGGGAGAAGTTTATGTTCCTAATGCTGCTTTATATGGAGCACAAACTCAAAGAGCAATTGATAACTTTCCGATAAGCGGAATCAAAATGGATTTTCCTTTCACCAATTCATTTATTGATTCATTGGGCATTATTAAAGATGCCGCTGCCAGAGCTAATAAATCCTTAGGTCTTTTATCTTCTAAAAAAGCAAATGCTATATCAAAAGCTGCAAAAGAGGTTTGGCAAAGTAAACACAACGACCAATTCCCGATAGATGTTTTTCAAACAGGCTCAGGGACAAGCTCAAATATGAACGCCAACGAAGTCATAGCTAATTTAGCTAGCAAATTAGCTAAAACACAAGTAGATCCCAATGATGACGTAAATATGAGTCAAAGCAGTAATGATGTTATTCCAACTGCAATAAAGGTAAGCGCTCACATGGATTTAACTAAAAAACTTCTCCCAGCATTGGACAAACTAATTGAAGTCACTGAAAAAAAAGGAAATTCTTTAAAAGGTTTGGTAAAAACAGGAAGAACTCATTTGATGGATGCGATGCCACTAGATTTTCATCAAGAACTTTCTGCTTGGGTGGCTCAATTAAAGAATTCAAAAAAAACTCTTTTATTTTTAGAAACCAGAATGTTGGAGATGCCTTTAGGCGGGACTGCAGTCGGAACGGGTATTAATGCTCATCCTAGATTTGCAAAGTTATTTACAAAAGAGCTGAATAAGTTAAGCGGAGGAAAATCTAGAAATGTCCCAAGCGATAATTTTTTTCATGAATTAAGTGCTCAAGATACTGCGGTTCAAGTTTCTGGAGAACTTAAAAATTTAGCAATTATTTTATTAAAAATCTCAAATGATCTTCGTTGGATGAATAGCGGCCCACTGGCAGGCTTATCTGAGATAGAACTACAAGCTTTACAACCCGGAAGCAGCATCATGCCGGGAAAAGTTAACCCAGTCATTCCAGAAGCAGTTGCAATGGTAGCTGCAGATGTCATCGGAAATGATGTGGCTATAAGTATTGGCGCACAATCCGGTAACTTTCAACTTAATGTGATGCTGCCGGTAATTGCTTATAACCTTCTAAAAAGTATTAACATTTTAAGCGGCGGAATGAATGTTTTGGCATCAAAAGCCATAAAGACTTTTAAAGTAAATCAAAAATCAATTCAAACTTCTTTGGATAAAAACCCAATTTTAGTAACAGCTTTAAATCCCATTATCGGTTATGCAAAAGCAGCTGCTATAGCAAAAAAGGCTTATAAAGAAGATAGAGCAATCATAGATGTTGCACTAGAAGAAACCAATTTATCAAAAGCTAAGTTGCAAAAACTTTTAAATCCAGAGAAGTTAACCAAAGGTGGAATTAATTGATGGAAAAACTTCTTGAGGGAAAATGTGAGGCTTGTAGAGCAGATGCTTCTTTAGTTTCAGCTGAAGAAAGGAAAATATTAATGCCACAAATTCCAGGCTGGGATGTAATCGAGGTAGACGGAATAGAACAACTTACTTGTTCTTATGCTTTCAAAGATTATTTATCAGGTTTAGATTTTTTAAAAAAGGTCGCACATCTCGCAGAGGAAGAAGATCATCATCCCGAGATAGTTTTGGAATGGGGTAAAGTAACAGTTTCATGGTGGTCTCATAAAATCAAAGGCTTACATAAAAACGATTTTATTGCAGCCGCTAAAACGGATGCTCTGTTTAGCGAATAATTATTCTAGAACCAATAATAAAGCCAATGAGTGTAATTGCACCCATCAACAAGAAAGATTCAAGATAAAGATTTAAGTCAAAAGCTGTGCCGACTAAGATCATACCGATAGGTTGAACAGGCACAATTAACATTGCAGATACACCTCTGACAGAACCAAGATTTTGTGAACCGAAGGCTTTTAGAAAACAAGCACTCATTAAAACCATTGCTCCACCAAAACCTAAACCAAAAACAAAACAAAAGATTGTAAAGAAAAGATAGTTATCAATTAAAGTCAAGCCAAAAATTCCTATTGATTGCATTGCCATCATGATCATCACAGGAATATTTGGTCTTAATCTATCCATTAAATAACCAAAGAAAACTTTTCCAACCACACCACCAAGTGCTGCAAAAGAGTAAGCAAAGACGGTCTGTTTTATAGGGAAACCTAAAATTGTCCATGTTTCAAGAAAACCCTGATTTTCAGAATGCAAAGGCAAGTGCAGTAAAACTCCACCCATAGCTAAAAACTGAAAAGCAAAAGCAAGAGAGATAATCCAAAAAATTCCATGTTTAAAAAAATCTTTGATTCCCAATAAACCTTGGGAAGAATCTGGAGATGGTTGATCAGGAAGATTATCTTTGTATTGACCGATTTCTTCGGGAGTATCAATAACAAAATATCTAACGGTTGGAATTAATAAAAAAATCACAATCAAGCCAAAAACCATATAGACACTTCTCCAACCTATCATTTCAATGAGCGGATCAACCAAAATTGGCAAGATTACACCTGAAAAGGATATTCCAATTGCAGCAATTCCCAAGGCCATCCCTGCATTACTTTCAAACCAATTGGCAACTAATTTAGTGACAGAAAGATTTCCCAAAGCAGGCCCGCCTATGGCAAGCAATGTGGCATAGATTAAAAGTAGGCTAAAGCTACTTTGCACAAATGAAATAGAGAATAGTCCTAAACTAAAAATAACGCCCCCGATCATCATTATTTTCTTTATGGAAAATTTATCCAGCAACCTGCCTAGAAATATTGAAGCTAAGGCAGAGCTTATGAACCAGAGAGATAGGGCTCCTGAAAGTTGAGATTGTGTTGCGCCTAAATCTCTTTCCAAAGCGGTAAACATCAAAGGAAAACAGTAAAAAATAAAACCTACAACGGAAAATTCCATCATCATTCCGGTATAAACCATTTGCCAGCCTTTAAATTTCATTTTTTGCCTAAACTATGCTTTTTGATTTCTTTCTGTATAATTTGAAAATGTTGCGTATTGAAGAGCAAGCTTTGACCTTCGACGATGTACTTTTGGTACCGCAATATTCTAGCGTCCTTCCTCAAGAGACCGATTTAAGCACAAAATTAACCAAACAGGTTAATTTAAAAATTCCAATAGTATCTGCTGCGATGGATACAGTAACTGAAAGCAGAATGTCTATTGCTTTAGCCGAGTTAGGTGGAATTGGTATCATTCATAAAAATATCTCGATTGCTGATCAGGCAAAAGAAGTTTCTTTGGTTAAAAAATTTGAAAGCGGAGTAGTAAGAGATCCGATTACTATTTCCTCTAAAAAAACTGTTGGGGAATTAATCAAGCTTACCCAAGATTTAAATATCTCAGGTATGCCGGTTGTTAACGATGGTGATTTAGTTGGAATTGTGACTTCCAGAGATTTTCGAAATGTTTCTGATTTATCTGCTCCAGTTGAGTCCATCATGACACCAAAAAAACGCTTGGTAACTGCGGAGGAAGATGCAAAGTTAGATATTATCAAAAATCTTCTATACAAAAATAGAATAGAAAAAATCTTGTTGGTTGATAAAAGTTTTGCCTTGAAAGGTCTCGTAACTTTGAAAGACATCAATAAAAACAAAGATTTTCCTTTGGCCTCAAAAGATACTGAAGGCAGGCTTCTCGTCGGAGCCGCTGTGGGAAATGGCGAAGAAACCGATGAAAGAGTGGATGCTCTTGTTGAAGCAGGCGTCGATGTTCTTGTGGTTGATAGTGCTCATGGGCATTCCAAAGGTATTATTGATCGAGTTAAGCGAATCAAAAAAATGAACAAAGGCGTCCAAGTCATTGGAGGCAATGTTGCAACAGGCGATGGCGCCTTAGATTTAATTAAAGCTGGAGCTGACGCAATTAAAGTTGGAATAGGTCCTGGATCGATTTGTACGACTAGAATTGTAACTGGTGTAGGTGTACCTCAAATTTCAGCGATTGCAAATGTAGTCAAAGCCATAGGTAAGAAGAATATTCCAGTAATTGCTGATGGTGGGATCAGATTTTCTGGCGATATCGCAAAAGCCATAGCTGCTGGAGCTAGTACTGTGATGCTTGGAAGTATTCTCGCCGGAACAGAGGAAGCTCCAGGTCAGGTGGAGCTCTTCCAAGGAAGAAGTTATAAATCTTATAGAGGCATGGGCTCTGTAGGCGCTATGTCGGGGGAGACAAATTCCGGAGATCGTTATTTTCAAGAAGATGTTTCAAGTTCTGACAAACTGGTACCAGAAGGAATTGAAGGCAGAGTCCCATATAAAGGCTGGGTAGAAACTACCATCCATCAAATGCTCGGTGGTTTAAGACAAAGCATGGGTTATACAGGAAGTAAAGACATCAAAGCAATGAGAACTAAAACAAAATTCGTGCAAATTACATCGGCAGGAATAAACGAAAGCCATGTTCATGACGTAAGCGTTACAAAAGAAGCACCAAATTACAGAATTAGCTAAAAGTGAATACTGCTATTGATTCAGAAAAAATAATTATTCTGGATTTTGGTTCGCAATATACTCAATTGATTGCAAGGCGTATTAGAGAACTTGGAGTTTACTCAGAAATTCTATCTTGCAATACCTCTTATAGAAACATTTTAAAAGCTAATCCCAAAGGCATTATTATCTCTGGAGGCCCAGAGTCAGTGAATGCAAAAAATACTCTTAAAGTAGATTCTAAAATTTTAGAAAGTGAAGTACCTGTTTTAGGAATTTGTTACGGCATGCAACTCATGTCAAAACACTTTAAGGGATCAGTAAATACCTCAAGGAAAAGAGAATTTGGTAATGCTGAAATTAAATTAAACAAAGGTAAGTTATTTCAGGATATCAAAATCTCCACACTTAATGTTTGGATGAGCCATGGTGACAAGGTAACTAAATTACCCAATGGATTTAAAAAAGTTGCTGCCTCTAAAAACAGTCCAATTGCAGCTTTTGAAAACAATTCAATTAAAAAATATGGCTTACAGTTTCATCCAGAAGTAACACATACTGAAAAGGGCGCTCAAATTTTAAAAACCTTTATCAGAGAAATATGTGGCTGTCAGACTAAATGGAGACCGAAAAATATAGTCGAAAAACTTGTTGATGATATAAAAAAACAAGTTGGTAAGAAAAAAGTATTGTTGGGCATCTCCGGCGGAGTTGATTCTTCCGTGGTTGCTGCACTTTTATCAAAGGCAATAGGCAAGCAATTAGAATGTATTTTTGTTGATAATGGTTTATTAAGAAAAGACGAGGCCAAACAAGTTCTTAGAGATTTAAAAAAGGCTTTAAACATCAAAATTCATTTTTCCGATTCTGAAAAATTTTTCCTTAAAAATTTAAAAGGTAAAGAAGATCCCGAAGCAAAGAGAAAGGTAATAGGAAAAAATTTTATTGACGTCTTTTTGAAGGAAGCAAAAAAAATTAAAGATATCTCATTTCTAGCCCAAGGCACTATCTATCCCGATGTAATTGAATCTTCTGGTATCAAAGGTGGAAAGGCACATGTAATTAAATCTCACCATAATGTTGGAGGTTTGCCCTCTTATTTAAATTTACCTCTAGTTGAGCCTTTAAATTCTTTATTTAAGGACGAGGTAAGAAAAATAGGTCTTTCATTGGGCTTGCCAAAGTCTTTGATCGGTAGGCATCCTTTTCCAGGTCCTGGCTTAGCAGTAAGAACAATCGGAGAGATTACGAAAGAAAAATTAGATATTTTAAGGGAAGCAGATCATATCTTTATGGAAGAGCTTAAAGCAGCAAAACTCTACAACAAGGTAAGTCAAGCATTTGCTGTATTTTTACCGATCAAAAGTGTCGGAGTAGTGGGTGATGCCAGACGCTATGAATATGTGATTGCTTTAAGAGCTGCAGAGACGATTGATTTTATGACTGCTAAAGCTTCTCAACTCAACCACAATTTATTGAATAAAGTCTCTGATAGGATAATTAATGAAATTCCAAAGGTTTCAAGAGTTGTTTACGATATTTCTAGCAAGCCACCAGCTACTATTGAGTGGGAATAAAGTGAATAAAATCAATAACTTATATATAAAATTATTAAGGGTAGAATGAAAAATATTAATAATAATTGTTTATTTTGTAATATACCTTCAAATAGAATTATAAATGAAAATAAGCTCGCCTATGTTATCTTTGATAAATATCCTGTTACCAAATTTCACTCACTAATTATACCAAAGCGTCATTTTGAAAATTATTTTGATATCGATGAATCTGAAATTAAAGCAGTTAACGATTTACTCTCTGATCAGAGAAATAAAATATTAGAAGAAGATAATTCCGTAACAGGATTTAATATAGGCGTTAACTCAGGGAAAGATGCCGGGCAAACAATCATGCATTGTCATATTCATTTAATTCCAAGAAGGAAAGATGATGTCAAAGATCCTGAGGGTGGTGTTAGAGGGGTTATAAGGGCTAAACAAAGCTATTAGTTCTTCAATATTTTAATTATTTTCCCATGTCGATTTCCCTTGATATTTCTCCTTAGGGTATTTTAAGACATTTTTTTTCATTTTTTCGAAAAAGACTTTTTCTAAGTCTATTTCTAATATCTGACACATTCTTAGAAGGTAATAAAAGATATCAGCAACTTCATCTTTTGATAAATTTGTTAATTTCTCTTTATTTTCATTGAAACTATCATCATCATGCCATTGAAAAATTTCTAATAACTCTGAAGCTTCAACTGACAAAGCCATGGAAATATTTTTTGGTGTATGAAACTTTTCCCAATCCCTTTCTTCAACAAATTTTATAATTTCATTATTTATTTTTTCTATATTCATTTTATCTCCTAAAAGATTTGAATTTTTCATTTAAAAGTTTTTTCAAAGGATAAAAATCTTTATTTTTTGGTAAATTTATTTTCTTATTTTTTAGCTTTGTGTATTCCTTATCTTTTAATACGGGACTAATAAATATTTTAAAATCACCTTTAATTCCAATAAGGTTTTTATCAAAAAGCTTATGAATATCTGCTCTCAAGCATATTCCATTTTTTATATGATTACTTTTTTCATTGATGTAACTCTCTATATGAGCAGCCTCAAGAGCATATTCATCGTTTATACCTGTAATTGCACACTTGTTGTTATAAGCCAAAAGGACATCATCTCTAAACTTTTGTTGCCCTTTTCTTTGATTAGTATTTACTTTGGTTTTCTTTTTTTTCTTACTTTTCTGAGAAATAAATTCCTCTGTTATAGTTAAATCTTTTGGCTTAGGAATTTTTCTTTCTTTAGCGTTGATGTCAAAGTATTTTATTTTTACTACTTGATTTGGAAAGTTAACACCAAGGTAGCTTTCTGAAGATTTGAAATCTTCATTATTAAAAAATTCTAAATTATCTAGAAGGATACATCCTATCGAGTTGTATGAATTATCTGCCGATTGTTTATCAATATAAAACTTTGTTCTAGCTTCTAAATCCTCAAGATTTTTAACTCCATTATTTGTTCCATATTTTTGCCATGCTTCAGAAGGTGTCATATTTTGATAATCAATGAACTTTCCATAACCACCAATTTTACGAATAGGGGATTTAAGCATAAAGAAAAGTTTATCTCCTTTCTGTAGTTGCTTTATATTCCAAGGAGTTGGTGTCCAAAAGTTTACCGGAGATTGATCATAACCTTCATTCCTTAACTGCTCGAACCAATTTAAGTCTGTTGGCGCAATTGCAAATTTAGTTCCATTTTTTTTCTTTTTAAGATTTCGTAATGCCCAATTACCCTTGCCTTTTGATTTATTTTCAAATAAATCATATCGCCCAGTATAGGCATCACAATCTGATGAATTTTCTTCAAGAGTTGTTCTTACACGAGCTTTCCACTTCTCACCTAAATCTCCCTTATTAGCCATAGACTCAACAAGAGGATAAATATCTCTAGTAAGATTAGACTCTTCTCCTAATTGAGTCATAACCTTAACCATAAAATTTCGCCAATTTTGCATTTATCCCTCTTAATAAATATCGAATTTATTATAAGTTTTATTTTTAGAACTTGAATAGTGAATAATTTAATTAAAGTTACACAAAAGTTACACATTTTTCTCAACACCCTTGAAACCTATGTGCTATAAGGGTTTAAAATTGGGTTATTACTGAGTGGGAATAAATTAACTATGAAGAAATCACTAATTTTAATTCTTACCTTCTTGAGCATGAACCTTGGATCAGAAGAAGGAAATATTTCAAAAATAAACGGTTTAGACATTTGGTGGAATTCCTTTGGAAATCCAGCAGATCCTGCAGTTTTGATGATTATGGGATTAAATTCAAACAGTAAAGTTTGGTCTGAAAAGTTCATCCAAGGTCTAGTTGATAAAGATTTACATGTCATTATTTTTGATAATCGAGATATAGGAAAGAGTACTTGGGTTACAGAAGAGCCAGGATTAATAAGCTTCATTAAGATATTACCTAATTTTCTGAAAGAATATTTTGTTGAATTTATTTTTGGCTTTATTTTTAATGAAGAGGGTAAATTCAATATGGAAAATCCAGCTCCAGCTGAATATAACTTAAGTGATATGGCAAATGACGGAGTCATGTTGCTTGATAATATGGGTATTGGTGAAGCTCACATCATAGGAGCATCTATGGGTGGAATGATAGCTCAGGTATTGGCCTTAGAATATCCTGAAAGAGTTAAATCATTAACACTTTTCTTTACAACTCCAGGGTTCGATACCCCTGGCTTATCTGGTCCAAGCGACCGCTTTAAGAAGTCTATGAAAGAATCCTTTATTTTAAATTTGAATGGTAAGGAAGAAGAAGCTTTACTAGTAACCGAAAGATCATTGAGGGGTTCTCGCTTTCCATTTGATGAAGAACTTTTCATTAGAGAAGCAAAAATCAGGCTAGAGCAAGGTATCAATATATCAAATGCTCAAATAGCTGCAGTAGGAGCCAGCCCAAATAGAGCAATTAGTTTAAAACTTATCAAAAAACCAACTTTAGTTATTCATGGTGCTGAAGATCCTCTAATACCAGTCGATCATGGAATATATTTATATGACAACATTCCAAATTCAAAAAAATTAATCCTCGATGGAGTTGGCCACGAGATTCCTGACCAACTTCTGCCCGAAATAATTCCTAGTATTTTAGGAAATTTTCAGAATTAGCTACTTAAAATAAGTTCCCATTCAAAATTTGTATAAAATAATTAATAAAGTGGCTCAAAAGAAAAAACTCAAAGTAATATCCAAGTCTAGTTATATTCTTGGCCAACAATGTGAGAAATCTTTTTGGTTCAAGCATAATCAGTATCCGGAAACCAACCCCCAAGATGAAGCAGCTCAAGAAAGATTAGCAGCGGGTGATGAGGTGGGTGAGATCTCCAAAATGCTATTTCCTGGAGGAGAGGAAATACCTTTTTTAGATGGAAATTATCAAGATATGCACGATATCACTATGGAGAAAATTTCATTGGGAATTAAAAGGTTATATGAAGCTTCTTTCTTACATGATGGAATATTCATCAGGGTTGATTTAATGAACAAAACAAAAGATGGCTGGGATATTTATGAAGTAAAGTCATCATCAAGCGTTAAAGACTATCACAAGGATGATGCAAGTTTGCAATGGCATGTATTAAAAAAAATTCCAGAAATTAAGCTCAATAATTTATATGTTGCTGTTTTGAATAACACCTATGAAAAATCCTCAGAGATAATTCCTGATGAATTTTTCAAAAAAAAGAATGTTACAGAAATAGCTAATCAAAATAGCAAAGCGGTAGAGCAAAAAATTTATAAACTTAAAATCTTATCCTCTCAAAATGACAAACCAAAAATCAAAATAAGCTCTCATTGTAAAAAACCTCACGATTGTGTTTATCAAGACAATTGTTGGCCCAAAAATAAGGATGATTTAAATTCTATTTTTACCTTATATAGATTGAATACAAAGAAGAAAATAGATCTTTATGAGATGGGCATCGACACTTTTGAGAAAATTCAAGACGAGTCTGGATTTACTAATATTCAACAAAAACAACTTCAGGCTTATAAAATAAAACAGCCTATTATTGATAAAAAGGTTATTAGAGAATTTATAGAAAAAGTTCAATATCCAATAAGTTATTTTGATTTTGAAACTTTCAGTGATGCTGTTCCAGTTTTCGAAAGGCAAAAACCTCATATGCAAGTACCTTTTCAGTATTCTTTGCACATTCAAAGCAATATTGAAGAAAAGTTGAAAATTGATGAGGGTCATTATGAATTCTTAGCAAATCATGAAATCGATCCCCGACGATCAATAGCGGAGAGCATGATCAAACATTTACCAGCTCAGGGAACCATCATGGCTTATAACGAGTCTTTCGAAAAAAAATGCATTAAATCTCTTGCAGAGCATTGTCCGGATTTAGCAGAACAACTGCTTTCTTTTAATGAGAGATTTCTTGATTTAATTATTCCATTTAGAAGTGGCGGATATTACGATTTAAATTTTAAAGGAAGCTTTTCATTAAAAAATGTCTTGCCTGCATTATGTCCAGAAAATAAAGAATTAGATTATGACAATTTAGAAATAAGTGATGGAGGAACAGCCTCAAGTACTTTCAAGAAAATGCAGTCTTTGTCAGAGGAAGAAATTAAAATCAAAAGAAATAATTTGCGAGAATACTGCAGGCTTGATACCTATGCCATGTACGCAATTTATGCAAAGCTTTTAGAAATTTAAATTAATGCAAACTTTATTAAAGTGGCCAGGCGGAAAGGGAAGAGAACTAAAATTCATACTCCCTGAAATTCCCGCTGTTATAGATAATTACTATGAACCTTTTTTCGGTGGTGGAGCAGTTTATTTCAGCTTAGATAAAGTAAACGGTCTTTATTATGTAAATGATATTTCCGAAGAATTGATTGGCTTTTATCAGTCTATCAAGGAGCAAAATTCAACTTTTTTTAAACATCTGAATTTGCTCAACTCTAATTGGGATTGCATAGCAGAGTTTTTTGCTGATGATGAAGACCAAATAATCAAAATGTATGACCTTTTCTTTAACGATAGTCAAACAAAAAAAGGAATAAAGGATTTTATAAATTCCATTTCATTTAATTTGTCATCTCAACTAGAAAAAAACAAGAACAGACAGAGTATTTTAGAAATTGAAATTAATAAATCGTTCATCAATAAATTCAAGAGAACTAAATCTATGGAAATGAAAAAAGGACGTTTACCAGATGAGGACTTACGAAAAATTTTTCTAAGCGCTCTTAAAAGTGCTTTCTATACCTATGTAAGAAAGTTATACAATTATCCAAGTGAGTTAGTTGTTTCAAAGCAGGAATACAACGCAATTTTTTTATTTATTCGGATGTATTGCTACAGCGGCATGTTCAGATATAACGCTCAAGGAAAGTTCAATGTTCCTTATGGTGGAATTGGTTATAACAATAATTCGTTGAAAAAGAAAATTGATTACTATGCTTCTTCCAAACTAGTTGAGAGGTTTAAAAAAACGTCTTTCGAAAATTTAGATTTTGAAAAATTCTTTTCTTGCAAAAGTCTATCAAGTAATGACTTTATCTTCTTAGATCCACCCTACGACAGTGAATTTAGCACATATGCCCAAAACGAGTTTGAGAGAAATGATCAAATTAGATTAGCTAAATTTCTTATAAATGATGTAAAAGCAAAATGGATGTTAGTCATTAAATCAACTGAATTTATCATGAGTCTTTATGAAGATAAGAATCTAAATATTTCAACGGTTGATAAAAAATATAATGTGAGTTTTATGGACAGAAATATCAAAGATGTTACTCATTTGATTATAAAGAATTATTCTTGATTTATAATAGATAATCAGTCTTTAAATGAGTCAATAACAATTTTTAAAGCATTTTTAATATAAGGGCTGTTTTTCTTGTAAGCCAATGTAATTAGATCCCAGCCATTTTCGTCATCACATATATAATTCCAAAAATCCTTTCCTATTAGAAATTCGTCAGGAGCAAAAAAACTTCTTACCGAACCTTGTTTCCAATTTTCTGAGCCATCATCAAGTGAGTCTTTATTATAAGCAGTAGCAAAAAATATGGAGATTTTTACTTTACCTTTCTTTATTTTTTCTTTGTGTTGACTATACAGAATAGCGTATTGCTCTAATATTGCTCTTTTTTCAGATCTAGCTTTTTTATTATCTAAGTCGCCCCCAATTTTTAATTCTAAAAGACTAAAATGTAGGACTCCGTTTTCTTCTTTTGCTAACAAGTAATCAGAATTGTGAAATTTGGGCTTTCCTTCTGAATTTTCAATTGCCTCTTCTAATAGTAATAAATCACTAGAAACTGGTTTCTTGTCGCTTTTTTTATCTTTATAAGACGCTAGCAAGGTTGCAATCTTTTTGGTTGTCTCGCTGGACAACGAACCCTTTACACCTTGAGAAACCGTATAACCAGAAGCTTTTGCAACCTTTAGGGCTAAATTTTCTATTCTATTTCCTAAACTTGAGTCAAGTGACCTCATCAAGGCAGAATAAACCATGATTTCTTTTCCTAATCCAGCAATTAAAAAATTATTCTTTTTTTTCTCTATGTTGCCTCTTTTAGAACCACCCAAAGAGTAGTCTTTAACTAGAGAGTCTGCGAAACTCTTTAAATCAGCTTCAAAAATTTTCAATATTTTCTGTTGCTTATCTTGATTCATTTTAAATGTCTTCATTCAAGAGAATTTCTAAAGAGTAAATGAATTAAATTTAATTACAATTCTTTTAGGTTATTTTTACAATAAAAGAAAATACTGAAGTTATTCGTATTAAGAAACTTCAGAGATTTTTTTGAGTCAGCATGAGTTACATATGCTGAGAAGAGAGTATTTGATAAAGTAGAAGAATGTTGTATCAAGGATTTTGCCATTGTAAGAAAGTATGTTTCCAAATAGAAACGAATAATGTCTTTAAAGATTTATATAGATGCAATTGTTCTTTATGCAGGAAAAAATCAATAATTATGAAACCAATATCTCAAGAATTTTTTAGCTTAATAAAAGGCAAGGAATTTTTAGGTTTGTATAAATGGAATAAACACATTGCAGAGCATTACTTTTGTAAAGAATGTGGGGTTTATACACACCACAAGAGAAGAAGACATCCAGATCAAATCGCTGTTAATTTTGCTTGTCTAAATGATTTAGATGCTCCAAAAGAAAGAGACATAGCTATAGTGGATGGGGCAAGTCATGATTAATAAGTTTTAAATTTTATAGATAGCATTTCGCGCAGGTGAAAGAGTAAGAATTGAAAATGTCACTAACTAAAGTTTTAACCAGTATTGCTTTGATTGGAGGCTGTTTCATTCCCGTGCTTATGGATCTAGACAGTACACATTTATTCAATGACTTATGGGATGCTCATGCGCGTACACATTTAGTTTGGATGATTTCCTCTTTTTTCCTATTATTTATTTTAGGTATGTATTTTTTATGGATAAAAAATGAAGAATTTTTTCCTGCCATGTTGAGTTTGTGCGTGTTAATTGGTTACGCCATTTCAGCTATTACTATTTCTTTTTATGGGGGTGTATTTCTTGGTGAAGGCGGGGTTGAGCCAGAACCCTTTGGCATACCAATAAATTTGCTACACTTTTCTACAATGTTAGTCATTCAAGTAATCTCTCTATTTTTGATGTTGATAAAACAGAAAATTTAAATGAAATTTTTCTTTAAAGTCTTTACTGTATTAATAGTTCTTCTTTTCTTATTCGGTTTTTATATTACTCGAGATGGAAAAATTTATACTCCTATGGGAACTGGAAAAGTTGTTTTAGACTCAGGAACTTATGAGGCTTTTTCATTGCCAGATTTTGCATCAAATTTAATTGATTTTGATTACAAGAGTTACTTTGTAGAGGTAGAACCTGGTTTAAAAGTCCATGTTCTTGAGACTGGTAAAGGTTTTCCAGTATTTCTAATGCATGGAAATCCTACTTCTGGTTTTCTGTACAGAAAAGTAGCAGAAAACTTACCACTTGATCAGGTAAGAGTAATTATGCCTACTAGCTTAGGGCTTGGTTTTTCTTCAAAGATTCCTGCAAGTGAACATACTTTAGAAAATCATATCGGTTGGATTCATTCTGTATTAAAAGAACTTGAAATAACCGAATTAGTTTATTCGGGTCAGGATTGGGGAGGACCAATTGGAATGGGAGCTTTGTCTCAATCTCCAGATATTCTCAAAGGAGCAGTCATTTTAAATACAGGGTTTAATGCTCCTACTTCAAATGTCGATATTTCTCCAGCTCATGCACTAGTTAAGATACCGTTTATCGGAGAATTAATTATTGAGGTATTTTTCTCTATCTTTGATCGGCTCGGCTCAACACAAGGAAATCCAGAGTCATGGTCTTCAGAAATTGCTGAACTTTATGGAAGACCGGTTTATGAAAGTGGTAATTTTAAAGCTCCGCTGGCAATGATGAGAATGGTAACCGATGGACCAAATCATCCAAGTACTCCGTCAATGCAAAAAATTGAAAAATATGTCGAGTCTCTTAAAATTCCCGCTGAAATAGTTTGGGGTATGAACGATCCAATCTTAGGCAAATTACTACCATCAATGCAACAAAATTTTCCTAAAGCATCTGTTACCAAAACTTCAGCAGGTCATTTCCTTCAAGAAGAGGTTCCAGAAGAAATTGCAGAAGCTCTTGTTAGAGTCATCGAAAAAGTAATAAATTAACAAAGATTATTTAAACTCAAAATCTTTTGAATTTTTAAGCATGTGCGCAGGCCCATGATTAAGGTTGATAGCTGCATTTTCTCCATATAGCATCTCTTTTTGAGCCGCATAGTGCTTTCTGTTTATGGCTAGAGGAGCCAGTTCCTCTGCTTTTTTTATAGCTATTTCAGGCAAATCTTCAAAGGAACCAATTCCTTGCACTATACCAGCTTCAAAAGCAGCAGATCCTGTCCAACGCCTGGATAATTGAACTGTCTCAAAAAAAGAGTTTGCAGGAATTTTATGACGAAACAAAGCAAGTTCTGGTCTAGGAATTTCAAAACCAAGTTGCATCTCATTAGCACAGAGAAACCCTCTATCTTCTCTCATCAATCTCACATCGTGTGAAAGCGCAAGCATAAAACCTGCACCAAAGGCATGACCATTTATTGCGCATATACTAGGAATTGGGAGAGTTATAATTCTTCCCATTAAAAACATGAACTCTTCGCCAAAAACTTCTCTGTCACCTCCTTCTGGGTGACTTTTGGGGTCCTGCATCCAATCAAGGTCCAATCCGTTGGAAAAAAACTTGGGATCAGTCGAAGAAGTAATTAGTGCTCCTGGACCTTCATCTTCATCAATCTCATCCAAAGCCTCAGAAAATTTTCTGACAAATGAAGTATTCCAGCGATTTTCGGATGCATCCATATTTAAAAAATAGATAGAGCCACGTTTTTCTAGTTTTATCACAATATATTCCTTTATCTTTAAAATAGCTTAGATACTATACACAAAAAGGCATTAGCGAAGGCACCTTAAAATTCTTCAAGGTTTTTTATCTTGTAAATAAGATTTATTTTGTTTAATTTAATCACACATATTATTTAGAAAAGATTATGACTGAAAAAAATTCATTACCTGAATTCATTTCTCTAGATGAAGCAGCAAAGATGAAAGAGGGGACTCGCATAACATTTATCCCTGGTCTTCAAGCAATTTATGCTGAGGCTTTAAAAAACATTTGTTATGTTAAGAAAATTAAAATAATTAGAGTTTTGCATCCTTTCATGGGAATTGATAAAAAAACTGGTCAGGATCGTCAAGCTGAGCTTTATGCATTAACAAGTCAAACAAGTCTACCAACAATGTTGCATAATGAAGAACGTCCTAGAAATGTTTGGATAGAACAACTCGCTTTGGCAGAAAAGATTGGTGCGTCAGATAGTAACAACTTGATTCCAAATAATTTCAAAGAAAGAGCAGAGATGTTCGGGCTTTGCGCCATTGTTTTAGGTGAGGATGGTCTAGTCTGGAATATGAGAATTTTGTCGGATGGTCCGCTTGCAAGAAAGTATGGCTATAGTGATAATGCAAGCTCTGTGGCCCCAACCAAAATGGCTGAAATCATCAGCTTGATAAACTCTCAGTTAAAATCTCAGGAAGAAAATAATTCTAAATATTTAGTTGGAGACAGTCTCTCAGCAGCAGATATTTACTGGTCGACTATTAGCATGACAGTTCTACCAGCTTCCTCGGAAATAATGCCTAGAACTAAACAAAACGAAGGAATGCTTCATGCCTTTGAAGGAATTTCTAAGATACCAGAGATTAAAGAAGTTTTAAGTGACAGAATTCTTTCTCACCGAGACTATATTTTAAAAACTTATTGTGAAACTCCAGCTGTCCTTGGTGGAGATCTAATTGAGGATTAAAAAATGTCTGTTTGGAATGATTTATCTTGGGTTGAAGGAATAAGAACTCCTTTTTTCAATTTCTTTTTCGATACGGTTTCTTTGGCAGGATATGGTACCTTTTTAATTTTATTCCTAGCTTTTGGATATTTCTTTTGGTCGCCCCAAAGATTTTCTCGTGCAGCAATGCTTCTTTTTATTTCTGCTTTGATAAATGGCTTTCTAAAAGATCTTTTTCAAGATCCAAGACCTGATATTGAGCTAATGTTAGATCCAAGAACAGGAACATCTTATGGTTGGCCAAGTGGCCATGCTCAAATTGCGGTAACGCTATGGGGATTATTGGCATATGAAATGAAAGATAAATTCATCACTATCGGAGCAGTAACATTTATATTTTTAGTAGCATTCAGCAGAATGTATTTAGGAGTACATGACTTAGGGGATGTTTTTGCAGGCTTAGTAATTGGAAGTTTTATTCTTCTTATTTGGCATTTTGCAGTAATTTATAAACTTTACGAACAATTTAGTAAGTTTACTTGGTTGTTTATTATCTTCTTTTTTCAGTTGTTGCTTTATTTGTTTTATCCTACTCACGAAGGTCATGAGATAAGTTTTTGGTTTCTAGGCGTCATGACAGGCTGGTATGTGGGCTCCTCACAAATTCATCTAGCAACCAACCAAGTTACGAAATTATTTTTATCATTGATTAGTCTTGTTGGAGTATTTTTTGCAATGATATTTATAACTCAGATAGAAAGCTTGATTGAACTATCTGGAATAATGTCAATTTTATATAGCTATTCGTTGGGTTTATTTTTCTCAATTTTTGTCACATGGGTAATTCCTAGATTTTGGAAGTTATTGAATCTTGCAAATTAATTTAATGGCTAAAGTAATAAAACTATGGGGAGCTGGAACCGCGAGAACCTTAAGACCAATATGGATGGCAGAAGAATTGGAGATAAATTATGAATTATTTCCAATAGGGCCACGAACAGGAGAAACGCAAACACCTGAATTTACTAAAATAAATCCAAAACAAAAAATACCTGCCTTACAACATGGCGAATTTAATTTGTCAGAAAGTTTGGCAATATGTAGATATCTTCAAAAAAATTTTTCTTCTAAAAATATTTATATTCCACAGGATGAAAAAGATATTTCTAAAGAGGATGAATGGTGCAACTTTATTTATGGAGAATTAGATGAAACTTCTTTGTATGTCATGAGAAGACATTATGATTTGAAAGATATTTATGGAGAGTCACCAATCGTAGTCGAAGCTTGCAGGAACTATTTTATTCGTCAATTGGATGTTGTGGAACATCATTTAAAATCTAACCAAACTATTTCCAAAGATGGATTTGGATTGGCCGACATCTTTTTAATGACTTGTTTAGACTGGGCGGTTTTTTATGGGTTCTCTTTACCAAATAATATTAGACAATTTCACGATAGAATAGCTTTGAGACCAGCGTATCAAAAAGCTATGAAAATTAATTATTCTAATTAGCAAAAAATGGGACCTCTTAAAGGAGTAAAAGTATTAGATCTAACTAGTATGGTTTCTGGGCCAGTTGGCGCAATGATTCTGGCCGATCAGGGAGCTGATGTCATTAAAGTAGAGCCGGTTAACGGCGAGTTAGTGAGGCATATGGCTGCATCTTATAATGGAGTGAATCCAGTTTTTTTTTCATGCAACAGAGGAAAAAGATCTATTGCTTTAGATCTTAAATCTGAAGAAGGAAAAGAAATTCTTTTTAAACTTGCTGCGGATGCAGATGTGTTCATGCAAAATTTTCGTCCAGGCGCTATAGATAGGATGGGATTTGGTGAACAGGCCATTAGAAAAATTAATCAAGAAATCATTTACGTATCCATAAGCGGTTTTGGCAATGAAGGCCCTTATGCAAATTCAAGAGTTTATGATCCCGTCATTCAAGCCTTAAGCGGTGCCACAGATATTCAAGCCGATAGAGATACTGGCCGGCCAAAGATGTTCAGAATTATTATTGCAGATAAAGTAACTTCGTTAACTGCTGCTCAAGCAATCTCATCTGCTCTTTATGCAAGGGAAAAACAAGGCATAAGTCAACATGTGGAACTATCTATGCTGGACTCTATGATTTCATTTTTTTGGCCAGAAGGAATGGCTGGAATTGTCTTTGCCGAAAACGAAGTAGATGTAAGAAAGCTTCAAGGCTCCCAAGATTTAATTTATCAAGCAAAAGATAGATACATTACAGCTGGTGCTGTATCTGATGCTGAATGGCAAGGTATGTGCAAAGCCTTAAATCGAGAAGATTTGATTGATGATGAGCGATTTGCTACTCCTGCAGGCAGAGTCAGTAATGCACAGGAAAGAAAAGAAATTACGGGAGCTGAAATTTCTAAGTGGAAAAGTGATGAAATACTTGCTCGTTTTAAAGCAGAAGGAGTCCCAAGTGCTCCATTATTGGATCGTATGGAACTATTAGATAATGAACAAATTATTGCAAACCAATCCATTTTAAAGCTGAAATACGATGAGTTTGGTGAAGTTCGTCAAGCTAGACCTGCAGCTCGTTTTAAAAAAACTCCTTGCGAAATAGCAAGACCAGCACCAAAGCTAGGCGAACACGGAAGAGAAATACTTTCAAATCTTGGATACTCAGAGGATAAGATTACTTCTTTGATTTCTGAAAAAAAACTTTTCGTTTCAGATTAGAAGGGTTTCATGACTAACTCAGAATTTACTAAACCAATCCTTCTTTATGGTTCAAATATTTCTTATTTTACTGGCAAGATGGAAAATTATTTCAAGGTCAAAGAGATTCCTTATAAGCAGATGGTTTTAGCGTATCCAAAATTTGAAAAAACTATGAAAGAAAAGGTTGGTATTCATCAAATGCCAGCTGTCGTACTCCCAGATGGCAGGTGGATGACTGATACTACTAAAATGATCCAATGGTTTGAAGGTAATCTTCCCGGAAAAAAGATTATTCCTGGGGATCCTATTCAAGCATTTTTTGCTTTTTTGTTAGAGGATTGGGCAGATGAATGGTGGTGGAGAACAGCAATGCATTTTCGTTGGCATTATGCTGAAGGAGCTCATTTCGCTTCTAGACACTTATCAGAAGAGTTATTAAGCTCAATACGATTGCCTATTTGGATGAAAAAAATATTTTTGACGAGAAGACAAAGAAACGGTTACACAACTGGAGATGGTATAACAAAGGAAAACATAAAAACAGTTGAAGATAACTTTTTAAATCTCTTAAAAAATCTTAATAATATTTTTGAAAAGAGAAGTTTTCTATTTGGCAATCGTCCTTCCATTGCAGATATTGGATTTTCAGGCCCATTTTTTCGTCATTTTGCTCTAGACCCTGTTCCGCTAGAGATTATTCGCCAAAAAGCACCGAAGGTCTTGAATTGGGTAAGCGCATTATGGAATGCAAGATTATCTAAAATAGATGATGATTTTGAAGTAGGTATTCCTAATGATTTAGAACCATTATTTTTAGAAATAGGAAAGATCTATTTACCTTACCTATCTTCAAATGTTGATGCTGTAAAACAAAACAAAACAAAGTTTGATTTTAAATTAGGAAATACATACCTAAAAAATGCAAGATACTCACAGTATAGAGTTTGGTGCTTGAAAGAGTTAAGAAATCACTTTCAAAACCTGAGTGAAAAGCATAAAGTTCAGGTAGAAATTCTCCTTAAGAAGTTTGAATGTTGGGAGCCTTTATGGAGGGATGACAATCTTCCTTTGAGTGATTTTCAGGAAAATGAATTACCATTTAAAGCAGATAGAAAGATGCTGGGGGTAAACGAATGACGCAAAAAAAAATGAAATTGTATGATTTTCCTAGAGCACCTAATCCTAGAAGAGTAAAAATATTTGCTTACGAAAAGGACATAGAACTTGATCTTATAAACTGCGACATAGCAAAAAGAGAACACAAAACATCTGAGTTTCTAAAAAAGAATCCCAGTGGAAAAATTCCGGTTTTGGAGCTTGATAATGGCAAATGCATCTCAGAGTCTATAGCTATTTGTCGTTATTTGGAATTAATCAAACCTGACCCAAATTTATTTGGTAAAGATGCTTATGAAATTGCATATATTGAAAGCAGAAATAGACATATTGAATTTGAACTTTGGATGCAAATAGGAATTTCTTGGGTTAATGGCCCGATAGTCGGCAGCTTAGGAATTTTTGATCAAATACCAGACGCAAAAGTTGCAAGTGATAAAACTGTTAGATCTTTTTATCAGCGGCTAGATCAGGAATTTATTTTAAACAATTTCGTTGCAGGTGATCGCTTTACTATTGCAGATATAACTTTAGTATCGGCAATAGATTTTGCATCTGAAATGGTAGATCTAAAGCCAGATAAAGA
Organism: uncultured SAR86 cluster bacterium; assembly: GCA_902627595.1. GTDB lineage: Bacteria > Pseudomonadota > Gammaproteobacteria > Magnimaribacterales > AG-339-G14 > MEDG-81. Next base: position 38,162 of record CACOJO010000006.1, on the reverse strand, counting down.
TTTGAAGAATCTATATCGGTGGTATGACAAAGTTTCATCTAGACCAAGCATGCAAATCGAATAATCAAGTTAGATTAATTTAGTAAAGGAGAAAAAAATGCCAGAAATGACAATGTTAGGATGGTTCCATACCATTCTAGGGATAGGAGCAGTTCTAACTGGTTTTTGTGCCATAGTAAAATTTAAAATTATTTCTTTAGAAAATATAATAGGTCAAATATATGTTGTCTTAACTGTAATAGTAGCGGGCTCTGCTTTAGGTATTTATAACCAAGGGGGGTTCGGAATTGCTCATGTTTTAGCTGTCTTAACTTTGATAGCTTTAATCGGTGCTATTGTTATGGAGAAATTTAAAATATTTGGCGTTTTCTCAAAATATTTTCAAGCTTTGGGATACTCAAGCACTTTTTATTTCATATGATTCCAGCAATTACAGATTTCCTAAGAAGAATCCCAGTTGGAGATCCTTTTGTTGACTCCTTCGAAGCTCCCTTGCTGATAAATTTTCAATTATCCTTTTTACTGATTTATTTTGTAGGTATCATCATGCAAATGATATGGCTTAAAAAAATGGAGAGGCTCGATGACAGATAAAAAGTATACGCCCCCAAAAGTATGGACTTGGGATCAAGAAAGCGGGGGTAGATTTGCAAATATAAATAGACCAATTTCAGGTGCAACACATGATAAGGAGCTTCCTGTAGGAAAACATCCCATGCAACTTTATTCGCTTGGAACTCCTAATGGGGTAAAAGTTACTGTTCTTCTAGAGGAGCTTCTAGCTTTGGGACACAAAGGTGCGGAGTATGATGCATATTTAATTAATATTGGAAAAGGCGATCAATTTGGTAGCGGTTTTGTAGAGATAAATCCTAATTCTAAAATTCCTGCATTATTAGACAGAAGTTCAGAGCCTCATACCAGAGTTTTTGAATCCGGTGCAATTTTAGTTTACCTTGCTGAAAAATTTGGAGAGTTTATTCCAACTAATCCAGCAGAAAGAGCTGAATGTATGTCATGGCTTTTTTGGCAAATGGGAAGTGCTCCTTATCTAGGCGGAGGATTTGGACACTTTTATGCTTATGCTCCAGAGAAATATGAATATCCAATAAACCGCTTTGCGATGGAAGTTAAACGACAATTAGATGTGCTCGATAAAAATCTAGAAAATAGAAAATTTATCTGTGGCGATGATTACAACATAGCTGACATGGCAATTCACCCATGGTACGGATATCTAGTTCAAAAAAATGCTTATAATGCTGCTGAATTTTTAGATGTTGAGTCTTATAAAAATGTTGTGCGTTGGGCAGAAGAAATTTCTGAGAGACCTGCTTTCAAAAGAGGCGCTAGAGTAGGGAGACCGCCAAGCGGACCAGAGGATAATGCAATTCCAGAAAGACATGATGCAAGCGATCTAGATTAAAATATGTCTGCTAAATTGAAGATTTTTGGAGTACCTATGTCACAAGCAGTTAGGACTGTTTTGTGGGTGATGCTTTATAAAAATCTACCTTTTGAATTGATAATAACTGCTCCTGGTTCACCAAAAGAAAATGGTACTCGTCATCCTTCATATTTAGAAAAATATCCAAATGGAACCATACCAGGTATCGAAGACTCCGAAACCGGTTATTTATTATCGGAGTCAATAGCGATAATGTGCTACTTATGTAATAAGCATAAATGGGACGATTTATATCCTGAAGATCCTGAGTTGAGAGGAAAAGTTGATCATTATCTTCATTATCATCACAGAAGTATTAAGGAAGCGTCGACAGGATATTTTGCGCCTATTTTAAGACCAGATTTAGGCCTTTCAAAAGACCTTGTAAATATGTCTCAAAGAATGTTTGGCAGTGCACTCAAAGCATTGGAAACACAGTGGCTCAGAAAGAACAAATTTATTGCAGGAGATAATGTTACTATTGCTGATTTTTCAGCTTATGTTGAAATTGCACAATTGAATAAACAATTTACCAATTTATTTGATTACAGTCCTTTTGAAAATTTAACTCGCTGGTTGGAGGATATGAGCAAGCTTCCTTATCATGACGACGTACACATGGTCTTAACCAAAATGGGTGATATCAGTCAGAAAGTACCAGAGATGGAAATTGTCATGAATGCAAATTTAGAGACTTTTAAGCACTTGAATGACATTTCTTCATAAGTAGTTACAGAAAATGTTTTTTGAAAACTTTTCAAAAAAAGATGTTTATTTAAATTTCATTTCTTTTTTTATATCTCTCACAATACTTTCTATGATACTCACGACTCCAACAGAAGTCAGAATAGTACTTTTCACAATTTCTTTATCAGGTTTAATTTTTCTAAAAGGGAGTATTGATCTTTTGAAACAAATATTAATTAAATATTATATTTATTTGATATTTACATTAATTTGCTTCATTTCCTATTTTTTGTATCTTGATGAAACTTTTCCTTTTAAAAACTATCCTGAGATTGAAAATTTCTTTATTTTTTTTATCTTTTTTATTTTATTGAATCAAATACAACATCATTATCTTTTAATTCTCAAATACTGTATTTATTTAGCAGTAATTTTTCTATCCTTTTCCTTACCTTTGCATTTATTTTTTTTAGAAAGCTCAATGTTAACAGCAACCAGTTTCTTTTATGACTTTGAGGCAGAGTCATATTCTAATAAAAGTACTCTAGCAATATATCTTGCGCTTTTATTTCCATTTTTAATTTTTGAGTTGTCTAAGAAAGTTAACTTCATTAATACATATAGTATTTTTATTTTCGCTTTATCAATCTTTTATATATTTTCTAGAACAGCCTTAATCCTTACCTTAGTAGGTTTAATTTTCTGCATGTTGAGTTTTGAAAAAAGATTATCTTTGTCAGCTATATTTATTTCGTCTGGAATAGTTTTTTCCATTTGGTTTTTTGAGATTACTCCTAAGAAATACAATGAAATGAAAATGCAAACAAACATAGAATATTTCAATAGTTACTCCTATGACCCTAAATCTTTAAATAAATCTTTTTCTACAGAAAGCGCTAGATTTAAGTATCTAAAAAATTCATACGAAGGTTTTATTGAAAAGCCAATTTTTGGTCATGGACTAGCAAGTTTTAGGAGAAATAATCCTGTCTTTATCGATGGTGGAAGCCTTATTCGGTATCCTGTGACCCATAATGACTTTGCTCAAATAATTTATGAATTGGGTTTGATTGGGTTAATAACCTTCTTTGGTATGTTTTTTTTAAATTTAAGATCGCTTTTAACAAATATAAAAAAAACAGAAAGTAAGATTATGTTCGTACAGATTCTTTTATTAATTTTGGCAATTAATTCAATAAATCTCATAGACCATATTCTTTTTTGGTTCATAATGGCAATGACTTATAAGTCTTTTAGGGACAAAAAAATTCCAAAACCAAACTAATGTCTAAAGAAAAAATAATTCAATCTATTAAAAATAATTCAATATCTGATTCTGAGGAATGGTTTGCAAGTTTAGAAGAAAGAAAGCAAGAGGAAGTCTTGTTACATGACAAACTTAGAGATATGGATTTTAGAAAAAAAATTTCAAAAGAAGATGCAAAAAAATTCTTTTCCAATACGAAAATGCTTGATGGCCTGGAAGATTCTGAAGATAGTTTATTTATCAATAACCAAAAATGGTTTAACAATTCATATCTTTTAAAGAATAGTATTTCAGGGCTATCAGATGCTTATTTCAATGAACTTATATCCGAAAATAGCAAAGGAAAAGTTGTATTGGATGTGGCTTGCGGGTTCGGTAGAGAGTCAATTATTGCAGCAAAATCCAATGCTGAATTAGTAGTTGGCATAGACCTTAGTCCTAATTCAGTTAAAGAAGGCAATGAACTTGCATTAAAAAATAATTTATCTAATGTAATTTTTTCAGTTGCAGACTGTGAGAATTTATATTTTGATGATGATACTTTCGACATAATAATTTGCGCAAGAATGCTTCACCACATCGAATTTGAAAGGGTAATGAAAGAATTACAAAGAGTATTAAAAAAAGACGGTAAAGTAATCTGTATCGAAGCTTTAGGAATTAATCCGCTATTAAACTTTTATAGAAAAATTACCCCAGAACAAAGAACTCACTGGGAAACAGCAAATATCTTAACTTTTAAACACATAAGAATTGCCCAAAAATATTTTAAAGTTGAAAATATCAGGTATTGGCATTTTTTAAGCCCTTTGGCAAAATTTTCGAGTGCTCTGCTACCACTGTTTAATTTTTTAGATTCAAAACTTTTTTCAAAAATACCTTTTTTAAATAGATTAGCTTGGACTTTTACTTTTGAGTTAAAAAAAGAAGACTCTTAGAATTATTCTTTGAATACTTTGATTTTTCTTAAACTTTAAGATGTATATTTCTAAAAGAATTTATCCAGCTATACGCTTAAACATTTTCCCAGTTAAATTAAGAACAGCTTTTCTGCTCATAAAACCAGTAATGAAATTTAATAATCTATTGCCTCTGCCACATAAGACATATTGTTTATCTTTTTCATAACCTTCTAGACATTCCAGAGCGACATCGTGCGAAGTTTGCATAGACATTCCAGATGCTGAGTTATCTCGATTTTGATATCTTTCTGTTAGTTCCTCAGATTTTTCTGTAGCTACTCGGGCAAACTCTGATTCCGTTCCTCCAGGAAGAAGCGCCATAACTTTAATATTTTTATCTTGATATTCAAACCTTATAGCTTCAGAGAACATCAAAACATATGCTTTTGAAGAAGAATAAATACTTGCATATGGTATTGGTGCTAACGAAGCCATTGAACCAACATTTATAATGCCACCACCACCTTGTCTAACCATATCGGGTAAATACAAATGGCAAAGATCTGTTAGCGTCACAACATTGAGTTGCAACATCTCTGCATAATCATCCCTATCAAAGCTAGTTAATTCTCCCCATCTGCCGTACCCAGCATTATTGATTAAGATATCGACAGATAAGTTCTGCGATTTTATTTGGTTATATAAAGCTTCAGCGGAGCCTTGAACAGAAAGATCTTCAATAAAGACATGTGCTCTCCCACCAGATGCTTTAATTTTTTCAGCAAGAGCATGCAATTTATCCTCTGATCTTGCAGTTAAAATAACTTCTGCACCTCGTTTATTTAATTCTTCAGCCAAGGCATAACCTATCCCGGTTGATGCACCTGTGATAAGGACTTTTTTATCTTTATATATACTCATGAATTTATCTTACTAAGTTTCAATACCTAAATAAATTAATTATCATGATTTTATGAACGAATCTAAAATTAAAGAGTTTATTAATTCATGGACCAAAGGAGTAATTGAGATAGGAAAAGCTTATTCAAAAAAAAAGGATTTCGAAAAAGAAGCTTTGAAATTTTTATCTAAGCACTACGCTTTTAAAACTCAAGAGGTACTTTTTAAACCTACTTTTACCAAAGAAAAAATATTTAGAAATAGCTTAGATGAAGCTTTGTCTTATTTCGTTAAGGGGAGATTTTCAGAAGATAATGGCTTTGCTTTAAAGCCTTGGGAAGAAATTAATCTTCAAGAGTTGAATATTTTAAATGAAAAAAATTTATCCTCAGCAATGGGAACGCTTTCTTTTAAACCAGTCTCATCGAGTGAGACGACTTTGGTTGCTTTCACTTTTATTTTTTGTCTTGAAGGAAAAGAAATTAAGATAAAAATTCATCATTCTTCTCCCGTTCTCTAACTGTTAATTTTTATGAAATCTAAACCTTTAGAAATTTCGATTGTGGGAGCTGGAATTGGAGGACTGGTAGCTGCTTTAGCTTTGAAAAAAAGAGGACATAAACCAATAATTTATGAAAAGACAGAATCTTTAAGTGAACTTGGAGCTGGAATTCAGCTTTCACCAAATGCTAATAAGGTTCTTAAACATCTTGGCGTTATGGAAGAATTACTGACAGACGTATATGAACCAGAAGCGTTTCAATTTGTTCATTATCGAACTGGAAAAGTTTTAGCTGAACAGGCTTTAAAAAATTCTTCAGTAAAGATATATGGCTCTCCAAATTACGATGTTCATCGAGCTGATTTACAAAAAGCTCTTTTAAAAATTATTAAGAAAGAAGAAATTCAAATCGAAAAAAATTCTGAAATCTTGGACTTATATGAAGATGAAAATGGCGCTTTTATTAAAACTAAAGAAAGGGTTATTGGCTCGGATGCTGTAATCGGTGCAGATGGAATTCATTCAGTTGTAAGAAAAAAACTTTGGGGAGAAGATCAAGCCCGATATACAGGGAATGTAGCATGGCGAATGTTAGTTCCTATAGAAGAAATATCTCCAAAATTCTTACAGCAAAATACAAAAGTTTGGTTGGGACCCAAGAAACACTTTGTACAATATTTAGTTAAAGGCGGAAATTTTTTAAATTGTGTATGTCTGGTAGAACAAAATGATTGGACGAATGAGGATTGGTCTGAAAAAGGAGACATTTCTGAACTAAAGCATATTTTTTCTGACTGGCATCCCGAAATTCAAGATATTTTAGAAGGCACAAAACCAGGTAGCTTATATAAATGGGGGTTGCACGATAGGGCGCCGATGAATAAATGGAGCAAAGGAAGATTTAGTTTGCTTGGAGATGCTGCTCATCCAATGTTGCCATTTGTTGCTCAAGGAGCTGCCATGGCTATTGAGGATGGAATAGTTTTAGCCTCAAGCCTTTCTTCTTTTGATAATGTTGCAATAGGACTTGATGATTATGAGAATAAAAGAAAGTATAGAACGGCAAAGGCGCAAAGAACTGCAGCTAGGAATGCAACAATTTTTCATCTTTCAGATTTCTTAGCTATTTTTAGAAACTTAGTAATGAAATTTTTTATAAAAAAAATTATGGATAGTTTTTATAAATATGATGCTATCTCAAAATAAATTTTTAGGACACACTTATGAAATATAGAAACTTCAAGCCTTTTGGATCAATTAGTGCTTTAACTCTAGGCGGAGGCGGGATAGGAAATGTATGGGGCAAGACAACTAGAAGAGAAGCCGTAGATACTGTTTTATATGCTATTGATTCTGGTATCAACCATCTTGATATGGCTCCAATGTATGGTAGAGGAGAGGCTGAACTAGTCGTTGGAGAAGCTCTCAAAGATAGAGATGTGTCCAAATTGAAGATTACAACTAAATGTCAGTTGGGTACTCTTCCGCATGGAAAAGTCTATGACAAGCTCAATGAATCTCTTATAGAAAGTTTTGAGAGAATGAAAATAGATAAGGTAAATTTATTTCTTTTGCACTCTCAACTGATCAAAGATGACTATCAACTACCTGTTTTAAATGATTTAAGAGACTCAATTACAACTTCTCTATCTTGTTATTACGACTCTGTGATTCCAGCTTTCGAAAGATTGAAGTCTGAAGGAAAGGTTGACTCCTGGGGAATAGGTTTGGGCGAAGAAGAAGCTTTAATTTCTGCAATTAACTATGAAAAACAACCGGAGGCCATGCAGTGCGCAGTGAACGTGATGAATTCTATTGGAGCTATTGGCTACATTAGCAAAAAACCGGACCCAAATAGAATTCTGAGAGAGTGTCAGGACAAAGACATTCCGATTTTGGCCATTAGAGCCGTTCAAGCAGGAGCATTGACCTTAAAAATGGATCGCGAACCTCATCCATCAGGAAGAGACAAATCTGACTTTGATGATTATGAAAGAGCAGAGCCCTTTAGAGATCTTGCAAAAAAGTGGGGCGAATCTCCAGCCTCTCTAGCACATCGTTATGCTCTTTCGACACAAAAAGTAAGCTCAGTAATTCTGGGGGTAAAAAATACTCAAGAGTTAAAAGAATGTTTAGATACTGAAAATATGAGTGAGTTAAGCGAAGAACAACTAAAAGAACTTAAAAATTTATTTACTTAACTTATACATAGAAAATATCCAGAAATACTTTCCATCTTTTTCTAAGTACATTTCTTCTTTCAATAAATCTATATTCGCTATCAAACGCTTTGAAAAAGGTACCTCTTTTTCTAAAATCTTCTCCCATTTATCTGGAAAAGATTTTTGCATGGTATTTTCAATTTCTTGAATATTTGAAAAAGAGGTTGTACAAATATTTAAACAGCCGCCTTCCTTAAGATGTTCAGGACTGCCTTCAACAACTCTTACAATCAAATTTGATCCAGTATCATCTGCTTTGGGAACTTCAGTCGGAAACCAACCAGTTACTTCCGCAATATTTTTTGACACTCCAGAGACATCACAGCAAATCAAATCATATTTACTGGTCACGTTTTGAAATAAGTCTGACTCAATGATATTTATCGAAACGTCGTTTCGTAGTGCGTTAAGTTTTGTAAGTTCTAAATGTTTATCATAAATATCACAAGCATCTACTTCAGCAGCTCCATTTTTTGCGAAATAAATTGCAAGAGGTCCTATGCCACATCCCATATCCAAGACTTTTTTATTTTTGAAGTCTGCTTTCAGAGCACATTCTTCACTTATTAGAGTAGGACGAAATGCATCTTCAGAGCTTTCAAGTTCTATGTTATGAAAATTTACAATCATTTTTGAAAAGAAAGATTATAAATTAAAAGCTTTATTTACATAGGATTAATTGGCGAAGGACAAGGCTTTTCTTTCTCAATTATTTCAGCTGCTAACAAAGCCAAATCATCTCTAAATAAGTCAGCATATATTTGAATCCCTATTGGAATGCCTTCTGAAACACCTGTAGCTAAGGCCACTGCAGGTAATCCCAAACCATTAGCAGGTGCTATAAAGTAAAAACTTTTTTTAAGCGCATCATTTCCTAATTTTGGATCTAAATCTGTATCAATTGGCCAAGGTAAATTACACCAAGTTGGACCAATGCAAACCTGATATTCATTTAAAAAATTTGACCAAACTTTTCTAAGCCTAAATCTCTCGACAAACTTTTCATCCATTGATAAATTTATATGACTGAAAGTTTCAGACCATCTATCTAGATAAGCCGCAGTTTCTGGTTTAAAAAGCTCTTTAGGAGCAAGTTCCATACCACCCTCGACAAGAATTACTCCCCACATTTCAAAGACCTTATCTAATTCTGGAGCTTGTACTTCCTCAACGTCCCATCCATTTTCAGAAAGAATTTTTCCAGCTTCTTCAATCTCTCTAACTGTCGCTGGTGGAAGTTCAATACCATCTATTTCTTTTACTAGAGCAGCTTTAAATTTTTCTGGCATTTTTCCTTCCAATGGAACGTCAACCGAATTTGGATCATCAATATGTCTGCCTGCCAAAATTGAAAGACCAGTTTTAATGTCTTCAACCTTCCTTGCCATCGGCCCATCAGTTAAAAAAGGCGCAATCAAACCAATATTTTCCATAGCGCCACTATGCACTCCTGGAACTCTGCCTACAGTAGGTTTGATTGAACTTATCCCACAGCAATAAGCAGGATTTCTAAGAGAACCACCGACATCATTTCCCAGTCCAATGGGAGACATTCCAGTTGCAATTGCCGCCGCTTCTCCTCCGCTTGATCCTCCAGGTGTTAATTTTTTATTCCATGGATTGAATGTTCTACCTCTTAGAGGATTATCGGTATCCAAGCGCAAACCCATCTCAGGCAAGTTGGTTCTGCCTATTGGAATAGCTCCAGCACTCAACATTCGATCAACGATAGGAGCGTTTTTTGGCGGAAACTCTTCGGCAAAAAATGGTAACCCATCAGTTGTAGGCAAGCCTTCAAAATCTATATTTTCTTTTATCGTAAAAGGAACTCCATGAAGAGGTCTTGCTTTTTCTTCTTTAGAGGCATTATCACTTTTGATAGCTAATTCCAAAGCAGATTCCTCCAAAGAAATCGTAATAGCATTAATTTCTGGATTTACTTCTTTTATTCTCTTCAGATGAGCTTTTACGACTTCTTCGCTTGAAGTTTCTCCATTTTTAATAAGTCTACTTAATTCAACAGCACCTTTTTTTATTAATTCATCCATAATCTCTCCCAAATAATGAAACTTTGAATTAAGATTATCATAGACTTTTAAAAATTTTTTTTGAATTCATATTAGGAGATATAAATGCATGCTATAGAAAAATGGTACGAAGTAATCAAGTCGGATAACCCAGATAAATACGATGAAATTTTGGCTGAAGATTGCGTTTTTTATTCCCCAGTGGTCTACACACCTCAAAGAGGCAGGGAGATAACCAAAATGTATTTGATGGCGGCTGGCGGAGTTTTTGGGGGAGAAGACTCACCCAAAGAAATCCTAGATGAAAAAAGTCCATCAAAATTTAGATATATTAAAGAAATCATTGGTGAAAATTCAGCGGTTCTGGAATTTGAATCAGAGATTGATGGAATTTATGTCAATGGTATTGATTTAATTTCATGGAATGAAGAAAACAAAATCACGGAATTTAAAGTGATCGTAAGACCTCTTCAAGCAGTTAATAAATTGCATCAGCAAATGCAAAATATGCTTGAAAGAATGAAAGCATAGATTGTTTATCTAGGACCTTGTCCATCATCTATCTTTATACAAGTTCCAGTGACGCACTCTGAAGAAGGAGACACCAAGAATAACAAAGTTGAATCCATTTGCTCTGGTGTACAAATCCTCTTTCTTGGAAATGCTTGGCTAAAGTCACCAATTCTTTCTATCATGCCATCTAGCATTTCTGATGAAAAAGCTCCTGGAGCAATAGCATTCACATTTATGTAACTTTTCGACCACTCAACAGCTAAAGCCTCAGTCATTCTGACTACAGCTTTCTTAGTTATCGAATAAAGAGAGGCCGCTGATTGTGGCGTAGTATTGAAAGCCGCAACAGAAGCAATATTCACCATTCTGCCGGGTTTTTTTTCTTCGATTAACTTTCTCGCCACTTCACAAGAGAGGATGTACGGACCTGTGAGGTTGGTTTCCATTACATTATCAATCAACTCTTCTGATTGTTTAATCGCCCATTGTGCATCTGGGATGCCAGCATTATTTACTAAAGTATCAATAGTGCCCATTTCTTTAGAAACCGTATCGACTGCAGACTTTATGCTTTTTCTGTCAGTCATATCTATTGGTACAACCATGCATTCACCCCCAGAAGTCTTTATTTCTTCAGCCAAAGATTCTAGTTTTTCTTTCCTTCGGGCAGATATTGCAACCTTTGCTCCACAGGAAGCTAATACTTTAGAAAAACGGTATCCTAGTCCTGAAGATGCTCCAGTCACTAAGGCAATTTGACCTGATAGATCTATGGAAAAATTTGGTGTTTTATATTCTGACATTTCAACCTCTTTTTTTTATTCATTACTATTACACAAGAAGATTGCCGTTTAAAATAGATTTTTAAAATATCATGCCTAGATCACTTAAAAACTGTAATAACTTTCAAGATTTAAAAGACTTAGCTAGAAGAAGACTTCCTGGACCTATTTTTCATTACATAGATGGGGCAGCAGAAGATGAAGCCACGTATCAAAGAAATACCGAAGCATTCCAAGATGTTGATTTAGTTCCCAATGTTCTTGCCGGAGTTGAAAATATTGATATGTCGGTAGAAGTGATGGGTTTTAAGTTAGGATTGCCAATTTTTTGTTCTCCAACTGCTTTACAGAGATTGTTTCATTACCAAGGCGAAAGGGCAGTTGCTAAAGCTGCTGAAAAGTTCAACACCCTATTTGGCGTATCTTCTTTAGGTACGGTAAAACTTAAGGACATAGATGAATTAATTAAGACTCCTAAGATGTTTCAGTTTTATTTTCACAAAGATAGAGGTTTGAATGATTCAATGATTTCTATCGCACAAGAGGCCAATTTTGAAATTTTAACTTTAACTGTTGATACTATTACGGGAGGTAATCGAGAGAGAGACTTGCGAACAGGTTTCACTACTCCTCCAAAATTAACACCAAAGAGTATTTTTCAATTTGGCATAAAACCTGCCTGGGCCCTAAATTATTTGTTTAGAGAAAAGTTCGAACTTTCTCAATTATCAAGTCATGTTAACGAGGGAACAAATATCTCTATATCTGTCGGGGATTATTTTACTAACATGCTGGATCAAAGCATGACTTGGGACGACGTTATAAAGCTCAAAGAAAACTGGGGGAGAAAATTTTGTCTTAAAGGCATTATGAGCCCTAGAGATGCTAGAAAAGCAGTAGAAATGAAAGCCGATGCGATCATGGTTTCAAATCATGGTGGCCGACAATTAGACGGAGGAAGAAGTCCGTTTGATCAACTTGATGAAATTCTTCAAGAGGTTGGCGGAGAAATAGAAGTTATTCTTGATGGAGGTATACAAAGAGGAACGCATGTTCTCAAGGCAATGGCGATGGGAGCTACAGCTTGCTCTGGAGGAAGAATGTATCTTTTTGGTTTGGCTGCTGCTGGGCAAGAAGGAGTTGAAAAAGCTCTTGGTAATATGAAAAACGAAATCGAAAGAGATATGAAGCTAATGGGAGTAAAAAAAATTAGTGAATTAAATCCATCAATGATCAGATTTCGCTAGTAATAAGTAACAAAAAAAGATAATTTATATTTTTAAATTGGGAGAAGAAATGACTGTAGAAACTAAAATGAATCGACCCGGTCCTCTAAAAGCAGAAGGGTCTTGGTCAAATGTATTTTCGTATCACACTATGGATATCGAAGTTGCGAAGTCAGAAGGAATTTATTTTTATGATGTGAATGGAAATAAGTATATTGATGCTTCTGGAGGTCCAATGGCATTTACTCTTCCTCATGGTGATAAAAGGATGAAAGAAGCTATTTCTAAACAGATGGAAAATTTTACTCATGTCCATCCTACGCTTTCAAATAAACCTCAAGCTGATTATTGTTCAAAGCTTGCAGAAGTTACTCCTAAAAATTTAAATACTTCATACCTAGTTTGTGGAGGTTCTGAAGCAGTAGAAACTGCCATCAAGGCTGCTCGACAGTACCATTTAGCTTCTGGAAATCCATCAAAACATAAAGTCATATCGAACTATGGCAGTTATCATGGAATGACTCTTGCGACACAAGGACTCTCTGGCAATCCTGGATATCAAAGACATTTTGGGGAAATGCTTACTAAGTGGCCTCATATTCATCAATACTCCGATCACGATAAGCCAGATGGCATGAGTAGAGAAGAATGGGGTCTAAAATGTGCAGAACGCCTAGAAAAAATGATTTATTTTGAAGGACCAAAAACAGTTTCTGCTTACATCGCGACACCTCAAGGTTGTGGATCTGATTATGCCGCAGTAGCGCCAAAAGAATATTGGCAAAGAATAAGAGAGATATGTGACCGTTACGATGTTTTATTAATTGCAGATGAGGTGGTAACCGGTTTTGGAAGAACAGGTAAATGGTTTGCTATGGAACATTTTGATGTTGAAGCTGACATAATGACTGTCGCCAAAGGTATTACTGGTTGTTATGTCCCTATGGGAGCAGTAGTTGTGTCCGACAGAGTTAATGAACCATTCAAGTCCGGAGCAGCATACTTTGTTCATGGTTTTACGAACGGCGGACATCCCCTTGGCTGTGCAGCAGCAACAAAAGCTTTAGAAATTTATCAAGAAGATAACTTAATTGATAATTCAAACAAAATGGGAAATTATTTACATAGTTTCAAAGAAGAATTATTAGATAGACCTTGTATAAAAGACGTGAGAGGCTGGGGTTTAATGATGTGCTTGGAAGTTGTTGCCAGCAAAGAGTCTGGTGAATACTTTGAATCTAGTAAAGGTGCTGAAGGAGTATTTCAATCTATAGCTTTAAAAAATGGTTTAGCTTTCTATAGCACATTATATGGAGCAAGAAGAGAACCAATTTTTAAAAGAGGATTGCCGTTGATGATTTCTCCTCCAATATCTATCAATAAAAATCAAATAGATGATTTAATGCATCGTCTTTATGAATCTTTAGATGAATGGCAAGAAGAAATGGGCGTTTGCTGAACTTTAGTTTAAAATTACATTATGAGAGCAGAATTTTTCTACAGAAACCCACTAAAAAAAGGCGAACCAAAGCCAGCTTTTGGGGTCGAGGAACCTAATCCAGATAGGCCCGACCACAAAGGTTTCATGAAAGAGGTTTTCAATGCCAGAGAAGAAGATCACTCTTTAAGTGAGTCTGGTTTTATCTTATTGAATCACAAATCAAAAATAAGTAATTTTTATGATGACAAAGAAGTTACAGAAATTTATTACAACGAAATGGCAAATTTGGTTAAGAAAAAGACTGGCGCAACTCAAGTTTTTATTGTCAGTCACATTACAAGAAATGAAGCAGAAGCAGCAGAAGGAAAAAGGTTAGGCGCTCACAGGCTTGTTCATAACGATTTCACTCCAAATTTTAAACAAACTATTCAACCCTTGCTTGATGAGAACGGTTCAAATCCAAGTAGAATCACTGTCTATAATTTATGGAGACGTTTTGATGAAGATGGGACGGATGCCCCCTTTGCACTCTGCGATTCTAGAACAGTTTCTGAAAAAGAATTAATTCCTACTGACTTATTCAATTATGGGAAAGAGGAGGAAAAAACCGAAACTCTAGCAGACGAAAATGGCTTTACTGTTGAAATTTATCAGTCAATGAACAGCGATAGTCATAGATGGTACTTTTACCCAAAAATGAATAGAGATGAGGTTGTTATGTTTAAGACTTACGACTCAAATGAGAAACCATTTATGCCAACTCTTCATAGTGCTTTTGATGACCCAACATCTAATGAAAATGCTTCTCCTCGTGAGAGTATTGAAGTCAGAGCTATTTGTTTCTTTGACTAACAAGTGAAAGACAAAACTCAAATAACAGAAAAAGTTCAGCTCTATTTTGACAGCATGTATGAATCAAGTCCTCAAAAGGTAAAAGAGGTCTTTCATCCCGATGCAAAAATAACAGGATATATGCAGGAAAAGCTTTTTGAGCAAACAGTAGAGGATTTTGCTAATTTCGTTGCCTCACAACAGCCATCTGCTAAAGAAAAGAAAGAACCAAAAGATTTGGAAATTCTATCTATTGAAATTGCAGGAAATACTGCAGTTGCAATAGTCAGGGATAAATATATTGGTTTGAGTTTTTTGGACTCACTATCGTTTTTAAAAGTTAAGAATAACTGGGTAATTTATAATAAACTTTTCCACGTTGAGTCTTAAATTATAAGGAGAAAATATGTCTAAGAAAAATCAGTCTAGAGAAATTCGTTCTGAAGTTACTAGCGATGGTCAGTTAAAGTTATCAATTGAAAGTGTAGAAATGCCTAAACCTAAAGATCATGAGGTTTTGTTAAAGGTTGAAGCTTCTCCTATTAATCCATCTGATTTGGGCTTGCTAATAAGTTTTGCAGCAGATCTTAGCTCAATATCTTCAGAAGGTTCTGGTGATGACAAAGTTACAACAATGAATATTTTACCCGCACTGCATAAAACTATGACTGCTAGATTTGATAAATCTATGAAAGTCGGAAACGAAGGAGGCGGAGTTGTTGTTGATGCGGGGGATGCAGGAAAAGGTCTAATTGGAAAAACTGTGGGAGTAGCAGGGGGAGCAATGTATTCCGAATATAGGTGTGTACCTGTTGATAGTTGTCTTGTCATGAATGATGGAACTACTCCTAAAGAAGCCGCCTCTTCATTTGTTAACCCTCTCACTGCTCTTGGGTTCACAGAAACTATGAAAATGGAAAATCACACAGCTATTATCCATACTGCTGCTGCTTCAAATTTGGGTCAGATGTTAGTGAAAATATGTAAGGCAGATGATATTCCTTTGGTAAATATCGTAAGAAAAGAAGAACACGTGAGTCTCTTAAAAGATCTTGGTGCTGAATATGTTTGCAATATGAGCGAGGATTCTTTCATGGCGGATTTAATAGCTGCTATTGATGCTACTGGTGCAACCTTAGGATTTGATGCTACCGGAGGAGGTAATGAAGGAAAATTAGCTGGACAGATTTTATCTGCAATGGAGATCTCAGCAAATAAGAAAGCTTCTGAATATAGTAGATATGGTTCAGATACTTATAAACAAGTTTATATTTATGGCGGCCTAGACCCAACACCAACAGTATTGAATAGATCTTATGGACTGCAATGGGGTTTAGGAGGATGGCTTTTAACACCGTTCATTGGAAAAGCAGGACCAGAAATTTTCTTAAAAATGAGAGAGAGAGTAGCCAACGAAATCACTACTACTTTTTCAAGCTCCTATACAGCTGAAATTTCTCTTGAAGAAATGCTAGATCCAGAGATTTTGAAAAAATACGCTAAACAGGCTACCGGCCAAAAGTATTTAGTTACTCCTCATAAGTAATTATCGACCTTTGAATACTGGTTGTTTTTTTTCAACGAAAGCTTTTGTAGCATTTTTGTGATCTTCTGTTTGACCGCAGTGAACATGATGCGTGACTTCTAGATCCAGACAATCATCTACTTCTCCACTTACGGCTCTGTTTAGATTCTCTTTCATGTATCGAAAAGCAACTGCTGGGCCTTCAGCAAGTTGCTTGGCTATTTCTAAAGTTTTCTGCTCAAGCTCCTCGTGTTTTACAACCCAATTAGTAAGCCCAAGTTTTAAAGCTTCTTCAGCAGGAATTTTGTCTGATAAAAAATAAAGTTCTTTTGCCTTTGATAAACCCACTAACTGAGTCATAAAGTAAGATCCTCCATAGTCACCAGAAAAGCCTACTTTTGCAAAAGCAGTAGTGAAAAAAGCACTATCGGACATTATTCTAAGGTCACAAGAAAGAGCATAAGACATTCCTGCTCCGGCTGCAGGTCCATTCACTGCAGCAATTGTGGGTTTAGGCATTTTAAATAATTTACCCGACGTGCCTCTTTGATGCATTCTTTGCTCATGGATAGCTATATCAATTGTTCGTTTAGGGTCATCCTTTTTATTGGCCATACCTTTTACATCTCCACCCGCACAAAAAGCACCTTCAGAACCTGTAAGAATAACTGCTCTTACTTCAGAATCATTTTCAAAATCTTCTAAAGTTGCCATCATCGCTGCATTCATTTCATCAGACATGGCATTTCTAGCTTCAGGTCTGTTCATTATAATTTTTCCCAAACCATTTCCTTTCAAAGCTTTTAGGTGATCTGTTCCCATATCTATTTCTTTCATTTTTCTCTCCTTTTATTTATCCTTAAAGTATTATTTTACAAATATTATGAGATTAAGACAGTTAGTTATCGTTGCTGAAGAAAGAGACTCTATTGCGAATCAAATTTGTGATGTGTTTGATTTAAAAGTAGCTTTTCACGATGATGGTCTCATACACTTTGGACTTATAAACTCATTAATTCCTTTGGGGGATACTTTTATAGAGATTGTTACTCCTGTAAAAGAAAACACCACTGCAGAGAGATTTCTAAATCGTAGAGGTGGAAATGGTGGTTACATGGTGATTGTAGATTGCGATGATGTTGCTAAAGAAAAAGAGCGAGTAACCAATGAAAATATTGGCATTGTTTATGAAGTTGAGAGAAGCGAAGGGCACGTAACTGGTAAAACCATTCACTTGCATCCCAAACATATTGGTGGAGCAATAGTTTCAATTGATAAAATGGAACCTGAGTCAGCATGGCTTTGGGCAGGCCTTGATTGGGAAAAGTGTGTCTCAAAAAATGATAATGCCGAGAGATTATGCGGCGTTGTGATGCAATCCGATGATAAATCCACTCTTTGTAAAAAATGGGAAAAAGCTTTTGGAGTCAAGGCAGATGAAAATCTTCAAATTAATTTCTCAGACTCCAGAATCAAGTTTGTTGATGATCTCGATCAGAGGGGCGAGGGAATTAATGCCTTTGAGTTGTCTGTAAAAAATAAAGACATAGTCTATGAAAAAGCAAAAGAACTTGGTTTGATGAAGAATGATTTGATTCATATTGGCGGGGTAAATTTCTTACTTCAATAGCTTTCAATAAGATAGAATGCGCATGCTCATGCGTTTCATTCACATAATTTTTCTTTTACTTTCCTCGATTTCGGTATTTGGTTCTCAGGCAATTGGTCATGCACCTATTGGAGTTATGGCCGATCATATGCACAAAAAAGGCGAATCAATGATTTCTTTGAGAGCCTCTTACATGAAAATGAGAGGTAATTCTTTAGATGGAAATTCGATCTCAGATAGCGAAATTTTAGTTATAGACAACCCACATTCAAATTCACCGACAAAGCTTAGTGTTATTCCAATCGAAATGAGTATGAAAATGTTTATGCTTGGTGGTATGTATGCTCCAACGGATGAAGTTACTTTGATGTTCATGACAATGTTTATGGATAAATCCATGAATTTAAATACTTATCATGCAATGATGAGAAACAACATTGGCTCATTCAATTCATCATCTTCAGATCTTTCAGATTTATCTTTTTCTGCATTAGTAAATATTAACGAGCAAGATAAAAGCAGGTGGCATGCAGAAATTGGCTTGAAGTTTTCTGTTGGAGACAAAAACGAAAAAGGCAAAGTACTAACACCCATGAATACCAATATGGAAATGGTTTTGCCTTATGGTATGCAATCAGGAGACGATTCTGTTACTTTGGTTGTTGGCTTTACCAACCTTTATACATTATCTGATGAACATGTTTTTGGAAATCAAATTAGGTTCTTTAGAAATATTTCATCTGAGGAATGGCATTATGGAGACAAAACTTATGTTGACTCTTGGTATCAATATTCAGTTAGCAAAAGCTTTTCTATTTCATCGAGGTTGAAACTTAATCATCAGCAAGACATTTCAGGCTTTGATTCCAATATCAGGGCACCTGTTCAGACCTCCATCACATCAAATTATGGCGGTTTTACAGCTGAAGTAGGTTTGGGTTTTAATTTTCTTACCCAAATCTTTCCTGGATCTGAAGACAGACTTGCCTTGGAAATTATCAACCCAATAATCAATGAAAAAAATGGTCTCCAGATGAAAGATAAAACCCAAATAGTATTTGGCTTTCAAAAATCTTTTTAAGTTTCTCGCTTTTAATAGTATATTTCTCGGATGGCTGATTTAGTTCACCTCTCAAATTCGGCTTCTTCGGAAGAGATTATCGATGTTCTTAACAAGGATGCCGGAGTGATAATTGATAACCTCTTACACTCAGATGATATTTCTAGAATCAATCAAGATCTTAAACCGTACTTAAAAAACGATGTTTTTGGTAGGGATGAATTTACTGGATTCAAAACGAAAAGAGTTGGGGCATTAATTGCAAGATCTGAAGCCTGTAGAGAATTGGCATTAAACCCTTTAATCAATGAAGTTTCTGAAAAGTATTTATCTCCTTACTGCGACGGTTATCAACTGCATTTCACTTCTGCAGTAAGTATTGGTCCAGGAGAAAGTAAACAAATTCTTCATAGAGATAGGGGAATTTGGGGCGGTTATTTGCCTAGAAAAGTTGAACCACTTATGAGTACCATTTGGGCAGTAACAGATTTCACAAAGGAAAATGGAGCCACGCAGATTGTCCCTGGATCTCATCTCTGGGAAAAAGACCGAATTCCTAATGACGATGAAATAGCTTATGCTGAAATGAAAGAGGGATCAGTACTTCTTTATACTGGAACTGTACTGCACGGCGGAGGAGAAAATACTTCAAAAAATGATATTCGAACTGGAGTTTTTCTGCATTATGCTCTTAATTGGCTGCGTCAGGAAGAAAATCAATATCTATCCTGTCCTCCCGAGATTGCAAAAGATATTTCGCCTGAAATAAGATCTTTAATAGGATATTCGAAGGGAGGTTACGTACTGGGTTTCTATTCTGATCCATTAGACAAAAATGCAGAATATGAATCTGTTTCACCGGAAAACATGTTTAAGGATAGAGCTTTTGACGAGTACTCAGCAATACCAGATCCAAAAGAATTGGTTCAAAAATCTACAAAATAATTAAAAGTAGATTACGCCTATTAAGTAGCCGCCATAGAAAAAGGCAACCGCATAAAAAGGATATTCTCTACAAAAATTCCAAACTGATTTTAAATATTCACTAATCATTTCATCTCTTAGGGGATGGATATAATAGACAATCAATTCTTAATTTTTGCTTATACCTTTATATAAAATTTATTAAAAAAAATTTTTTTATTACAAATTAATACATCTCTAAATCATTGCATCCAATATTTATTTGAAGCATAGTAAAACTTCTGATTTTTATAAATGTAGATAAATAATGACTGTAAAATATTACGACTGGGTAGAGTATCAATCTAACTTTAGGCCAAAAAAAATTGCTATCAAAGAGATCTCAAATGGTCGAGAAACCTCTTATTATGAGTTGAATCAAAGATCCAAATCATTGGCTGGATGGTTGCAAAAAAAAGGTTTAAAAAAAGGAGATCGAGTTGCGATCTTAGCCCATAACTGTGCCGAAGTTTTTGAACTTGAATTTGCTTGCGGAAAAATTGGCGGTGTTGAATTACCTCTTAACTGGAGGCTAACAAAGCCAGAACTTGAATACATATTGAATGATAGCAAGCCAATGTGTTTAATTTATTCTATTGAGTTTAAGGATATTGCTCTGGAACTAATAAAAGATTGCGGAATAAAAAACTCTTTGATGATAGAAGAGAACAACTATGGCAGTGAATATGAACAAGCTATTTTAGAAAATAATAATTTTGAAACCGTAGAAAGCAATCATGATGACTTAATTATGTTGATGTATACCTCAGGTACGACTGGTCACCCTAAAGGCGCTATGATCAATCATCAAATGCAATTTTTCAATACTGTAAATTTAGGAGCTACTGCAAGAATTACTGATAAAACAATTCAACTTGTTGTTTTGCCATTATTTCACACAGGCGGCATGAACTGTTACGCAAATCCAATTTTGCACAATGGTGGACAAATAGTTTTGATGAAAGAGTTTGATCCAGGAAAAGCTTTGGAAATTATTAATAATCCTGATTTTGGAATTACACATTTTTTTGCTGTGCCTGCACCTTTCCAGTTTATGATGCAACATCCAAATTTTGCGACAACAGATTTTTCAAGAATTGAAGGAGCCGGTGTAGGTGGGGCACCATGCGCTGAAGTCATTATAGAGACTTGGCAAAATAAGGGCGTAGAACTATGGCAAGGTTGGGGAATGACAGAAACCAGCCCTGGCGGAATTGGATTATCTGGTGATGATGCTGCGAGAAAAATTGGTTCAGCAGGAAAGCCTTTGTTACATACAGAGGTAAAAATAGTCGATGAAAAGGGCAATGAAGTAAAGCAAGGTGAAGTAGGAGAAATACTTATCAAAGGTCCTAATATCACACCAGGATATTGGAATAATGAGGAGGCAACAAAAAATTCTTTTGTGGATGGTTGGTTAAAGACAGGAGATGCTGCACAAATGGATGACGAAGGTTTCATCTACATTGTTGACCGTCAAAAGGATATGTATATCTCTGGTGGAGAAAATGTATATCCAGCAGAAGTAGAAAATGTGCTTTATCAATTACCTCAAATTGCTGAAGCTGCAATCATAGGTATACCTGATGAAAAGTGGGGAGAAGTTGGCCTTGCTTTTATTGCTCTAAAGCCTAATGAAAATTTGTCTGACGAGGATATCATTAATCATTGTCTAAAAAACTTAGCAAAATTCAAAATACCAAAAACCGTGGAGTTCATCGAAGCTTTACCAAGAAATGCTACCGGGAAAGTTTTGAAAAGAACCTTAAGAGAACAAAAACTTGGAAAATCAGCCCCAGCAATTTCATAAATGTCAGATAGATCAGAGCTTATAGAACTTCATAATAGATTATCTAAAACTCTGGATGAAGAAAGAGGAGCTGCAAGAGAGAAAAGATACGAAAAAGGCTATAGAACAGCTAGAGAAAATCTTGATCATTTAGTGGATAAAGATTCTTTTGTGGAATATGGCCAGCTTGCTATTGCAGCGCAAAAAAGTAGAAGGGAACTCGAAGAGTTAAGAACCGAAACGGCTGCTGATGGAATAATTACTGGATTTGGTAAAATAAATAGTGAAATCTTAGATGATAAAAAAGCTCTTTCTGCAATAATCATCAATGACTATTCAGTCTTAGCAGGAACTCAAGGTTATTATCACCACAAAAAATTAGATAGGATTTGCGAGACAGCCGAAAAACAAAATTTACCAGTCGTTATGTATACAGAAGGAGGCGGAGGAAGACCAGGCGATACTGATGTCCATGTTCAATTTGCAGGATTACAGATTCCTTCTTTTAGTAATTGGGCTAAGTTAAAAGGAAAAAGCCTTAGAATTGCTGTCAATAATGGATATTGCTTCGCTGGTAATGCTGCATTATTTGGAACAGCTGATTTTTGCATATCTACAAAAAACTCTTGGTTGGGAATGGCAGGCCCTGCAATGATAGAAGGTGGTGGGCTTGGAAAGGTAAATCCAAAAGATATTGGCCCTGCCGAAGAGCAAGAAAAATTAGGTGTTATCGACTATCTTGCAGAAGATGAGGCAGATGCAACAAGCTTCGCTAAGAAATTGCTTTCTTACTTTCAGGGAAACCTAAAAAATTGGGAAACTAAGGATCAATCAATTTTAAGAAACCTCATACCAGAAAATAGAAGAATGGCTTACTCTGTAAGAGATATCATTGAGATCATTGCCGATAAAGATTCTTTCTTAGAAGTAAGAAAAATATATGGCCGAAGTGTAATTACTGGGTTTATTAGATTAGAAGGAAAGCCTGTAGCTCTTATTGCAAATGATTGTCAGCACTTGGGTGGCGCCGTAGATGCAACTTCAGCTGAAAAAGCTGGACAATTTATTTCAATTTGTAATGAACACAATCTTCCTATAGTTTCTCTTGCAGATACGCCTGGCTTTATGGTTGGTGTTGATAGCGAAAAAGAAGGTGCCGTAAGGAAAATGGGTAGTCTTTTCAATGCAGGAGCGAATATTTCAGTTCCTTTGGTAGCAATCTTTCTTAGAAAAGGTTATGGCTTAGGCGCAATGGCAATGGTAGGTGGAAGTTTTTATGCGCCTATTTTTACTGCTTCTTGGCCAACTGGAGAATTTGGTGGAATGGGCTTAGAAGGAGCAGTAAAACTAGGTTATAAAAAAGAGCTGGAAGCTGTCGAAGACGAAAATGAAAGAGAAGAATTATTCAATAAGCTTGTTCAAAAAATGTACGATGCTGGAAAAGCGTTAGAGGCGGCCACTCAATTAGAGATAGATGCAGTTATCGACCCAGCAGATACTAGGTCGATAATTTTAAAAGCTTTGGAAACTGGTTAAATTTTTCCCTAAATTAAGGGGTTCTCATTACTTCAGCAGAAGTACATTTATCAATTGAAGCGGATTTTAATTTTTCTACAGCTAATTTTAATTTTCTGTACTCAGCTACTTCAGGATTTAAACCTGTAGACTTAACACCAATGAAACTTGTTCCGGCAGTAGGATCATGCATTTCAAGGCCATAAGACGCATAACTAGTTGATCTTGAGGAATTTTCAATTACTTTTTCTGCAACACTATCAATTAAAGCAGAATGCCTGATTCTTTCAGCTTGAAGTTCCGCACAGCCTAATGTTGTAGCATCAACTTCCCAATGATAAGTTTCAGCATTTACTTGTCCTTTTCCACCCGCATCTTCAACAAAATTATCCAAAAGATACTTTGTTGCAATAATGTTGTTCTGCATAAAAGGAGTGCTTGAGCAACCAACTAAAACTAATAGAGCCACTGAAGCAAATAGTTTTGAAAATTGACCAAATAAGTTCTTTAAATTAGTTAAAATCATTGATAATTCTCCTAAGACACTTAATATGCCTTTACGACGGCAAGTTTAAGACCTTTAAAAACTTAAGTCAATTTTAGTGGAAGCTAAATTAAACAATAAAAATTGGTATTTTTATGACAAAAATCACTGAAAACGAGTTTGAAATCTTAAAATTAGGCAATCCTATTTTAAGGCAAACTGCTAGAGAACTTACCAAAGAAGAAATTTTATCTGCGGGAATACAAGGATTAATCCCTAAAATGTGGGATGTTATGAAAAATGCTGGTGGAATTGGCTTGGCTGCACCCCAAATAGGAATTTCTATCCAGTTAGCAGTTATAAAATTGGAAAGCGACTCTGAGAGATACGATAATTTAGAAAATTCTGAAGAATTTGTCATATTTAATCCAAAACTAGAAGTAATTGACGAACAAAAACAAGGCTTTTGGGAGGGCTGTTTAAGTGTTCCTGGCTTAAGAGGTTATGTTGAAAGGCCTCGAAAGCTTAAAATTAAATATCTCAACGAAAATGCTGTTGAAAAAGAAGTGGTAGTTGAAGATTTCTTAGCAACAGTATTCCAGCATGAACTTGATCATTTGTTTGGATTTCTATACGTGGATAGACTTAATTCTACGAAGGACTTAGTTTTTGAAGAAGAATTAACAAACATAGCTTCAGAAAAACTTTTAGACTAAATTATGCTGAAATATTTTTTATCAATCTTTTTGTCTTTTAATATGCTTTCTTTTGAAATTCTGCCAAAAAAAAATATCGATATAGATGCCTGGCGGTTTGTAAAAGACCAGGTCATGGGAGGTAAGTCCGATGGTTCCATGGCATTAAAAGAATCTACAAGTGAAAATTTTCATTTTATCTCTGCACAAGGAAGTGTATCTACCGATGGTGGAGGGTTCTTAATGTTTAGGAAAGCAATTGATGCAAATAACTTAAGTAACTTTTCTAGAGTGAAATTCAAGGCAAGAGGAAATAACGAAAAATATTTTATCCATATTAAAACCAAAGGCTCGATCTTTCCTTGGGTTAGATATCTCGGTGAATTTGAAGTTACTAATGAATGGCAAGATTTTGAAATTGAATTCACTGAATTCATTCGTTACAGTAATAAAAGTCCAAAAAAAAGGAATCTTAACCCTAGTAAAATAAAACTTATTGGTGTTGAAGCTTCTGGAAGGGATTTTGATATGGACATTGATATTGCTTCGATGAGTTTTTCCAAATAATTTAATCAAAAAGATGATTACTAAAGCAGACGACTATCCAATACATCAACTACCTCATCCTGTTTCAGAAGTCGGTACAGAAAGAAATTTTTATGATCGTTATTTTTTTAACGGATATTCCAAAAAAGAAGATTTTTATTTTGCTGCGGTACTTTGTTTGTATCCTAATTTGAATATCATGGATGCTTCTTTCACTTTAGCAGTTGACGGAAAGCAACATAATATAAGAACTTCAAGAATTCTAGGTCTTGAGAGACTTAATACAAAAGTGGGCCCTATTGAAGTTAAAGTTCTTGAGCCTTTAGAAAGGCTCTCAGTTGAACTTACAAATAATGATTCAGACATTACTGCTAAGCTGGAATTCACTAAAAGATTTGAACCCATGCAGGAGCCAAACATGACTCTTTTTAATGGTCCTAGAAAAATAATGGATACCTGCAGATTAACCCAGCATGGAAATTGGTCTGGGGAAATTAAAATAAAAGATGAAGTTATCAAAATATCGCCAAAAGAGTTTGTAGGAACTAGAGATAGATCTTGGGGAGTTAGACCTGTTGGCGCAGGAGATAGTCAACCTATGGTGCCTTTTGAAATGCCCCAATTTTTTTGGCTTTGGGCTCCTGTTCATTTTGATGATTTAGCGACACATATTTATTACATTGATAACGAAAAAGGAGAAGCTGATAATGCTTTCGCAAAAATTCAATTCGATGATGGAAAAGAACAATCCAATTTTGTCTCTCATCAAAAGTCTATTTTATATAAACCTAAAACAAGAAGAGTTGAATCTTTATCTTTGAACTTAAAAACTTCACAAGAGGAATTATTTGAATTTCAAATTACACCTAAAGTAAATATGTTTATGTGTGGTTTAGGATACATGCATCCTGATTGGGGCCATGGCCAATTCAAAGGAGAATTAGAAACTCACTATGACACCTATGATTTAAATGACGATCCACAAGATCCGCCATTTCTTCATATTCAATCATTGTGTGAAGTTAAGCTTAAGACTCCAGAAAAAGAGCTTCAAGGTCGAGGTGTTTTAGAACAATTATTTTTGGGACCTCACGAGCCTAGTGGGTTTAAAGATCTTTTCGATAAACCCTAATAATGCCTGTTTCTTCAGAAAAAAATTTTCAAAAAAAATTATCAATTTTTAAAAACTGGCTCGAAACGAAAGAGCGTTATAAGAAACAAAATATTTCTATCCAGCCGCACGAATCATCCGAGGCAAGCGGTTTTTCAAATGAAACTTTCTCTTGCAAAATTTTAGGGAAAAACATTGAAGAGGATATAGTCTTGAGAATAAAGCCAACCGGTTTTCAAGTATTTCCTGAATATGATCTCGGGTTGCAAGTCGAAATCATGAAGAAATTAAAACAACTAAAATTTCCTGTGCCGGAAATTTTATTTTCTGAACAAAATGAAGAAATCATTGGATCAGAATTTTATGTAATGAAATATGTAAGCGGAGAGGCGCCTTCCGATAATCCGCCATATCATATGGATCCTGAAGGTATGATGGGGAAAGCTTCTCCAGATCAAATTAGATCAGTTTGGTTTGGCTGGTTAGAAAACTTAGTATCTTTTCATAAAATAAATTATGAAGATTTAGAATTGAGTATGATCGATAAGAGAAGCAATGAAAGTTCTCATCTAAAGTCTGATCTTCAATACTACAAATCGTTTATGGAATGGGGCATGGATGGAGAAACAAATGCATTTTTAGAAGAAGTTTTTTTTTGGTTATCTGAAAACCTTCCTTTAAGCACAAATCCAAAAAAACTTTGCTGGGGAGACTCAAGGATAGGAAACGTACTTTTTGAAGATTTTCAAGTAAAGAGTTTACTTGACTGGGAGATGGCAACCATTGGAGATCCTTTATGCGATTTAGCTTGGGGACTCACAACCGACGATGTCAGTAGCCACGGGTTAAATATTGAAAAGCTTCCAGGTTCGATTGCAAATGAAGAAGCGATAAAATTTTGGGAAAAAAATACAGGCTTTTCAGCTGACAATTTCTTTTATTACCGAATATTATGTCTATTTAAATTTTCTGTGATAATGATTAGAGTTGCAAAAAAATTAATTCATAATGAAATAATGCCTTTAGATAGCGATTTTCACGTCAATAATCACGTATCAAATTACTTAAGACAGGAATTTAATGAAAAAAATTAGAATAGAAAAACAGATTAAATGTTCGGCCGATTCACTTTGGGAACTATTTGCAGACGTTACGAGATCTGATTGGGTGCCTTTTGCAAACGAAATTGTTCTTGAAAACAACGTAAGGACTTTCAAAATGGATGACGTTGGAGAAATTAAGGAAAAGATTATTGAAAAGGATGAAGCAAATAAATCTTTGACTTATAGCGTCATAAAATCCCCCGCGCCTTTGAATCACCATTTAGCTAAAGTTACAGTGCTTGAAGATAATAATTTCTCCAAATTAGTTTGGACCTCTGAAGTTGAACCGGATGAGTTCGAAAAATTAATTTCAGATGGTATGAAATCGTCCATCGAGATGATTAAAAAGATCCTTGAATAACCTCCAATCCAAAAAGGATTTTATTTATATGAAATTGGCTTTAGACGAAGCCAAATTAGCTTATTCAAAAAAAGAAGTTCCGGTTGGTGCGGTTTTAGTCAAAGACGACGAAGTAATCTCTCGTTCGCATAATCAATCAATAAGCAAAAAAGATCCTTCTGCGCACGCAGAAATGAACGTGCTGAGAGATGCAGCAAATAAACTAGATAACTATAGACTCAATGGAGCTAGTCTCTACGTTACTTTAGAGCCTTGCTTGATGTGTTTTGGAGCATGCATCCATGCTCGAATAGATAGATTAATCTTTGCTACAGAGGATCAAAAATCAGGAGTAGTGATAAATAATTTGAATTTACAAGAGGAAAGTTTCTTTAACCATAAAATTTCAGTTTCAAGCGGAATCCTCGCAACAGAAAGTTCTGAGTTAATAAAGAAATTTTTTCAAGAAAGGAGAAATTAGATTTTAAATTCAGTCCAAACCGGAGCATGATCAGAAGGCTTTTCCATACCTCTTATTTCATAATCTATTTCAGATTCAATTGCCATTTCTAAAAGAGGTTTTGTTACCCATAGATGGTCAATTCTTAAGCCTCTTTTGGGATTATCATCAAACCCTCTACTGCGGTAATCAAACCAGCTGAACTTATCATTAGAATCTGGGAAAAATTTCCTATAAGAATCAAAAAATCCCCAAGTTTTTATATTTTCTAACCATTCTCTTTCTTCAGGTAAGAAACTACATTTTCCCGTGGCAAGCCATCTTTTTCTATTGTTTTCTCCAATACCTATATCAATATCTTCTGGAGAAATATTAAGGTCTCCCAAGATAATAATATTGTCTTCTGGAGAAAAGTTCTCATTCAAATAAATCATCAGATCCTTAAAAAACTTTTCTTTATAAGGAAATTTTTTTGGATGATCTCTGCTTTCTCCTTGAGGGAAATACCCATTGATAATGGTTACTTCATGAGAAGAAAACTTGTGTCTTGAAGAAATTAGCCTACATTGGGCATCTTCTTCATCTGTCGGGAAGCCTAATTGAAAATCCAAAGGTTCAGATTTATAGAGAGTTGACACACCATAATGTCCTTTTTGCCCATTAATTATAGCTTTGTAACCTAATTCATTTACGCTCTCCATGGGATAGTTTTCATTGTCTACTTTTGTTTCTTGCAGACAAATAATGTCTGGCGAGTGCTTATCAATTAAAGCACTCATCTGATGCAGCCTAGCTCTTAAGCCATTTACATTAAAAGAAAAAATTTTCATCTGAAGTCTGAGCTAGAAAGTCTTTTGGGCTTATTAAAATTAATTTGATCAATTAAAATTCTCGCTGCTTCTTCAAGAACCATTTTCTCCGAAAACTCATTTAATTCCTCAGGATCAGCATCCAAAAACTCTTGAAAATTTAAATAGGGTTTTAAACCTACAGAAACTCTAAATCGATTTTCAATGAATAGTCTTTTTTCTTCTTGCGCTTTTTTTTCAGATTTTCTTACTAAATAATTTACGGGAATCAATTTTTTATCCAATTCGTTTTTGTTTTGAATTTTTTGATCTTTAATGTACTCATTCAAGTTTGAATCGGATACTCTTTTTTTTGAGAAACTTTGAATCATCTCTATATTTGAAGTTGAATTAAAAGGTTCATACTCTAAAGATGAAATATCATCATAAGGAAGAGAGTTTTCAAGAGCCATTTCTCCAACTTCTTTACTATCAAAAACATAGGGTAGGTTAATATCAGGAATAACTCCTAAATTTTGTGTGCTTTTCCCAGAGACTCTATAAAACTTCTGTTCTGTAAACTTTAGTTGTCCATAAGAAAGATTTTCCAGCCTTTGAACAGTCCCTTTACCGAAAGTATTTGAGCCCACAATTAATCCTCTTTTGTAATCTTGAAAAGCTCCTGCAAGAATTTCCGAAGCCGAGGCACTTAATTTATCTACCAAAATCATTACTGGCCCATCATAGTTTTGAATTCCTCTTGTGTGACCTAGAGGCTGAATCGAGCCATTCGACTCCATTACTTGAACAATACTTCCTTTTCCAATGAAAAGCTTGGCAAGCGAGTAAGCTTCGTATAAAGAACCTCCAGAATTTCCTCTCAAATCAAGAATGACTCCATCTACTTGTTCTTCTTTTAATTCCCTTAGAAGGTTCCTGACGTCTTTTGAACTGCTTTTGTAGTTAAATTGATTTCTGCTAAATGCATCAAAGTCCATATAAAAAGCAGGTAAATCTATTACCCCAATATTGTAAGATTTATTCGGTTTATATATCTCTACGTTCTTTTTCTTTGCAGCCTGATCTTCTAGTTTTACCAACCCCCTGGTGATTTCTATGACTCTACCTAGAATGTCATCCGGAGAAGAATTAGGAATAACTTCAAGTCTGACCTTGGTATTTTTTGGGCCTCTTATGAGTCGAACCACCTCATCGATTCTCCAATCTCGTACATCTTCTATATCATTTTCTGGCAGAGAGGCTACCCCCACAATTTTGTCATTTACTTTTAGGAGACCTGATTTATCAGCTGGCCCTCCTGGAATTAATCTCACTATTTTAGTAATTCCATCCTCTGTAGATAAAATTGCTCCAATTCCTTCTAGTGACAGACTCATATTTATCTCAAAGTCTTCCTGAGATTTTGGGGATAAATAATTTGTATGAGGATCGTAGAGAGAGGTAATCGAATTTATGTATAAAGAAAAGATATCGTCTGACTTAATTCTTTTTAAACTTTTAATTCTATTTTTGAGTCTTTTGAGAAGTTTTGACTTAGAGTTTTCAAAATTATCATTAGACAAAAGGATGTTTATAAATTCATTTTTAATCAAAAGCGCATGATAATTTTTTATGTCTTCCAAAGAGTTAAATCTCTCCTCTTCTTCTCTACTTCTGTTAATGAATTCTGTTGTATTTAATTCTTTTGAAGAACCAATTAAATTTACTATATCTTGCTGATGACTAATTAACAGAAGCGAACGCTGATGATAATTTTCATAAATATTGAAAATTTCGTTTAGATTATAAATATCTTTAAATGATGAAGAATTTGAATTGAACTCAGATGATGTAAAAATGATTTTTTCTTTATCTAAGTTTCTCAAAAAATTATCGATGACTTTCTTGTGTGTTATTTCAATATTTTTTTTGAAATGATTTTTATTAAGTATTTGTATAATTTCACTTATAGCTAACCTATAGTCCTCTTTGGTCTTTAGAAGATCCTCGCTTAAGAGACTCGAAGAAATAAAAAAAATAATAAAAAAAACAATATATTTATTTATTTTTGTTAGCATGAAATTAATCTTTTTGGCTCAATAAAAGGTCTTTTTCCAACCATAACGAATTTACCCAGTCTTTGAATTCAGATCTTAAGGATTGATTTTCCAATAAATTTTTATTGAGGAATTTTTCAGGAATTTTTATTTCTTTGATAACAATTTTTACCGTATTCATTCTTCCACAAAGATAATCCCAAAAACTTCTTTTTTTGGAGTCAAACTTAATTGTAAAATCTACTAAAGAGTCTATCTTATTAACTAGGCTCAATGCAGTTGCCAAGCCTCCTTCTTTTGGCTTCAAAAGATTTTTAAAGGGACTATTTTGATTATGATGTTTTTTGAGGGTAAATCTTGTACCTTCTGCAAAACTAAAAACCGTTACAGGATAAAGGGCGTAGTGTTTAAGTGCTCTTTTCATTTCTTTTATATCTTTGCCAGCTAACTTAGGATTTTTTTCTAACTGTTTTTTTGTATACCTCTTTAAAAACGGCATATCCAAAGCCCACCAAGAAAGACCAATTACAGGAACGTAAATAAGAACATATTTCATAAAAAATTTAAGCATCGGCATTCTTTTGTTGGTTATATCCTGTAAAAGAAATATGTCTGCAAATGATTGATGATTGGACGTTGCAATTGTCCAACCATCAGATTTAATATTTTCTTTTCCTACAATCTTCCATTTAGGTTTATGTAAGGCTTTAACCCAAATTTTATTCGTGAAAATCCATAGTTCACCTATCTTAATTATGAATTTTGTAAACAATACTTTCAAAGTTGTTATTGGTAAGAAAAATTTGATTATTCCCAATGGTATTAATAGAGAGGACAAAATCACGGTGTTTAAAACAAGAATGGTAATGGACATAACTCCAATTAAATTTTCAAATAAAAATTTCATTTTTTTTTCTCTAAATCCTTTATCCTGAAATAAGCTTCTCTTTGTTCTTTAATCGTGTGCGGTCTTTTATCTTCAAAAACATAAGGATGCCTTCTAATTAACTTTTCACATAAGTTATCAATTACTTCATTAAAAGAAAATAGTTTATTTTCTTCAGCAATCTTGCATTGAAGAACAATTTGTAAAAGTAAATCGCCTAACTCTTCTTTAAGATTTTCATTATCTTTATTCCCAAATGCACTATGAACTTCTTCGGCTTCTTCTAAAATGAAGGGCATAAGCGATTTTGAGGTTTGAGATTTAGTCCATTCGCATCCTGAATTAGGGTCTCTTAATTCCGAAATGATTCTTAAAAGCCTTTCAGTTTTACTTTCATCCACAATGAACTTTAATAGCCAGTTAATTCAGCATACCTGTTTTTATGAAAATCAGAATTTCCAAAAATTTGTTCTGCTACTCTTGCTCTTTTTAAATAAAGCCCTATGTCATATTCGTCAGTAACACCAATTCCTCCATGCATTTGGACTGACTCATTAGAAACCAAATGAAATACTTCACCGACTTTTGCTTTTGCCAAGCTAGCTAATCTTTCAGAGTCATTCCCGCCCTCATCAAATGAAGTTATAGACTCGATCACACAGGATTTGCAAAGTTCTAATTCAGAAAACATTATCGCAGCTCTGTGTTGTAAAGCTTGAAAGGAACCTATTTTGGAGCCAAATTGTTCTCTTTCTTTTAAATAATCTAGAGTTATTTCATAGGCTTGAAGTGCGCTTCCGAGCATTTCTGCTGAAATAGCAGCTCGTGAAATATCTAAGACAGATTCAATTATTTCGTATGCCTTGCCTTCTTCGCCAATCAACATGTCTGAAGATACTTTTACATTGTCAAATTTCATGTTTGCAGCATTTCTAGAGTCCACCATTTTTGTAGGAGTAACGGTTAAACCTTTAGCATTAGCATCTACAACAAAAAGAGATAAACCATTCTTGCTACCTTCTTTGCCCGACGTTCTGCATGCGATGATAACCTTATCTGCAAAACCGCCATCAATGACAAAGGATTTTTCACCAGAAATATTGTAGTTCTTGCCATCTTTTTTTGCCTCACAAACTATTTTTAAAGGATTGTGGTGATTACTTTCTTCGATAGCAAAGCAAAGCCTTAGACCTTCTTCAACAACTTTAGAAAGAATATCTTTCTTCACATCATCATTAGCATGCTTTATCAAACTTACTCCTACAACTGCAGTAGAAAATAAAGGTGAGGGCGTGAGGGTCCTTCCAAGTTCTTCTAAAATGGAGGATATGCCAGCTACACCAAAATTAGAACCTCCAAATTCTTCAGGAATTAAAATTCCTGTCCATCCGAGAGACACCATTTCCTGCCATACTTTATCGTCATAACAACTTTCTATTTCGCTATCCCTGACTTCACGAAAGTGAGTTGTTGGAGTCTTTTCAGATGCGAATTTTTTAGCACTATCTTTAAGAAAGATTTGTTC
Source organism: uncultured SAR86 cluster bacterium (assembly GCA_902627595.1). GTDB lineage: Bacteria > Pseudomonadota > Gammaproteobacteria > Magnimaribacterales > AG-339-G14 > MEDG-81. The sequence continues at coordinate 4,959 of CACOJO010000006.1, read as the reverse complement.
CTCATTTAAAACTAATGACATATTTTTCTCCCAAAAATTTTTTACTATTGTGGTAGGTCTAAGACTCTTTTAGCGATAATATTAAGTTGAACTTCTGAAGTTCCTCCTTCAATAGAATTTGCTTTTGTTCTAAGCCATTCTCTTGTAATTGCAAGTTCTGCAGGACCAAAACCTTCTCCTTCCCATCCAAGCGCCTTAGTTCCCATCGCTTCAAGCATTAATTCATATCTGAGCTTATTACTTTCACTACCATAGTACTTGAACATTGAGGAAGCTGGACTTGGACCTGAGTTGGAAGATTTACTTTCCTCGCTTGCTCTTCTCATGGTCAAAGAAAAAGCATGAGAATTTATATCAAAGGAAGCGATTTTTTGTCTTAAAGCAGGGTCTGCCAATTTACCATTTTCTTCGCCAGCATAAGTTTTTGCCATAGTTGCCATTCCTGAAGATACTGCCTGATCTTTTTTCTTTTTGGCAGAACCTCCACCTCCAAGACCCATTCCAGCAATCATATTTCTTTCATGTTGAAGAAGGCGTTTAGCAACGTCCCATCCTTTATTTAATTCGCTGACCAAATTTTCTTTAGGAACAATGGCATTATCAAAAAAAGTTTCACAAAAAGGAGATTTTCCAGAAATAAGCTTTATCGGTTTGGTTGTAACTCCCGGCTGATCCATATCAATTAGTAGAAAGCTAATACCATCATGTTTAGGTTCTTGGGGACCTGTTCTTACTAAGGTAAAGATCATGTCGCAATCGTCAGCATAGGAAGTCCATACTTTCTGCCCATTAACAATAAAATGATCGCCTTTATCTTCTGCTTTTGTTTTTAGGCTAGCAAGATCTGACCCAGAACCTGGTTCGCTATAACCCTGACACCATCTAATTTCTCCTTTGACAATTTCAGGAATATATTTCTTTTTTTGTTCCTCAGAGGCAAATTCAAGTAATGCTGGACCCAACATCCAAATACCAAAGCTTGATAAGGCTGGCCTTGCTCTAATAGCCATCAATTCTTCTTGAAGAATTTTATTTTCATCAAAGCTAAGTCCACCACCTCCATATTCTTTAGGCCATGTAGGGCAGGTCCATCCTTTTTCTCCCATTCTCTGAAGCCATAATTTTGCGTCTGGGTGAGGGAATTTACAGTTTCTTCCTCCCCACACAACGTCTCCTGGCCCCATTGGCTTTCTCATTTCAGGAGGACAGTTAACTTCTAACCATTCTTTTGTTTCTTTTCTAAATTGATCTAAATTTTCCATAATTTTTTTATTTATTTTTTTATTTAAGTGATTTTTTTTTCACAAAGGTGTCTAATTGTAGCAATTTTTGATAATTAATCAGCCATGAACTTAGAATTTTTTAGTCAAAATCCAGAATTACTATGGATATTTACAGTTTTTTATGACCTGACCTTAGCTATAATATTATTTTATTTTTTTGGCAAGAATGGCCTATATACCGCAGTAATTCTTGGAATTATTCTGGCAAACTTACAAGGCGGTAAAGTTAGTGAGCTTACTATCTTCGGAGGTACTTTTGTTGTAAGCATGGGTGCAATAATGTATTCCGGAATTTATTTTGCTACAGATTTATTGAACGAAAAGTATGGCAGAGCCGAGGCAAATAAAGCTGTAATAATTGGAGCTGTAGCAAATGTGATAGTAATGTTCACCCTCGTTTTGAGCACCTATTACTTGCCATCAGGAATAGCCTCGTCAGCTAATGAAGTTCACCAAGCAATATCTACATTAGCTTTGTACTCTCCAATATTCGTAATAGGATCAATAACTGCTTATTTGATAAGCCAAACATTTGATGTGTGGGTTTTTCATAAGATTAAGACTATGACTGGCGGTAAATATCTTTGGTTAAGAAATAATGTATCAACTTTAAGCTCTCAGGCCCTAGATACTTTTATTTACACGTTTGTATGGGTTTTAGCAGGACAAATGTCATTTCAAGCAGCCTTGACAATTGCTTTAACAAAGTATGTTTTTAAGTTTTTTATAGCAATAGTAGATACAATATTTATATATTACGTGAGAAACTTTAATCCAACGGATTTAAGAACAACAAATGAATAAAATTTCGTCAATTAATATTGTTCATTCCTCAACCAGAGACTATAAGGAAACTTTAGAGAGGTGTCAGAAAGTAATTACTAATGGCAATGTAACTATTAACCATATTGTTGCCAATAAATCTGATGAAAGCCTAAAAAAATTGGACTCTTCTGCTGATCTCATTCTCGTAATTGGTGGAGACGGCACAATGATTGGAGCCATCAGAGATCTTTGCCATCTAAATACTCCTTTTTTAGGAGTTAACATAGGAAAATTAGGCTTTTTAACAGACCTTCAACTTGACTCTTTAGAAGTTGAGCTACCAAAAGTTCTAGAAGGTGAATATCAAGAAGAATCAAGAAACCTCCTAGAAGTTTCTAATAAAAATAACTCGTTTATTTTGGTAAATGAGGTAGTACTTCATTCAGGAGAGCTAGCAAAAATGACTAGTTTTTCTCTTTTTAAAAATAATAAATTGATTGCTAATCACAAATCAGATGGTTTGATAGTCTCTTCTGCTACAGGGTCTACCGCTTACATGTACTCCGGAGGAGGACCGGTTTTATATCCCACGCTAGATGTATTTGCTATTATGCCGATGTTTTCTCATAGCTCTTCAACAAGGCCCTTGATCATTCCCGCTGAAGATGAATTGGAACTTAAGTATGAGCATGATGATTTGGCAAAAGTTATTCTCGATGGACATAACGAATTTGATTTAGAATCAGGAGACTCGTTGAAGATTAAAAACAGCTCTACTAGATATCACTTAATTCATCCAAAAGATTATGATTATTTTGAGGCATGTAGATCTAAACTATTTTGGGGATTACCAATTGTTAAATAAAGCTAAATATATTTTTATACTTTTTATTTGTCTTTCATCCTTTTCTCAAATTGCAGACTATGAAGAATATCTTCGTTTTTTACCAGAGTCAGTAAGATCTTCAGTTGAGTCTAGATTGTCTAGCGATATTCAAGATGAGTCTAACTATGATGAAATTAATAAATTTCAATCTAACTTATCTAAAGAGACTTTGGATCTTAATGAAAAGAAACTTGATGAATTTGGTAACGAAATTCCTGAATTATTTGGATATGACTTGTTTGAAAATTCTGAGTCTTTCTTACCAGCAGGAATAATTGCAGCCCCAAAAAACTATGTCCTTGGACCAGGAGATGAACTTACTCTAAATTTTTCTGGAGGTATTCAAGCCACAAAAAAAGTATCAATAAACAGAGAGGGGAATATTTTTTCACGCGAATTGGGAACTATTTCATTCAGCGGACTAACATTCAATGAGGCAAATGAAAAAATAAAAAATATTGCTGAAGCTTCTTTGGTAGGCACTGAAATTGAAATTTCTTTATCAAGATTAAGAACTATTCAGGTATTTATCCTTGGTAACGCAAAAAAACCAGGTTCCTATAACCTTTCTCCTTTATCTTCAATTTCAAGTATTTTATTTGCATCAGAAGGTCCTTCAAAAAATGGCTCATTAAGGAAAATTTCATTAAAAAGAGATAATGAAGAAATTGGTTCCTTAGATTTATACGATCTTTTAATAAATGCAAATACTAACAATGATTTAAGAATTCAATCTGGAGATGCTCTTTTAATAAATCCTATTGGCAGTAAAGTAAAAATTTGGGGAAGTGTTAATAGACCTGCAATTTATGAAATTCTTGAAGGCGAGTCTTTTAAAGAAATTCTTCGTTTCGCATCAGGATTTTCAAGTGGCGCAAATAAAAATAAAATAACTTTAAGTAGAATCACAGCCTCCGGACAAAGAGAGTTTAATGATTATAATCTGGATGAAATTACCAGTATCGTTTTAAGAGATTCTGATGAAATTTTCATTCATGATTTGTCAGGTAAATTATCCAATAATATTCGTATCGAAGGTTTCGTAAATAGTAAGGGCATATATTCTTACAAAGAAGACAGCACTCTGGAGAATTTTATTGATGAAAACGACATTTTAGACTCAACCTATCTTCCATTTAGCATCATCTCGAGAAAAGGCAAAGATGGTTCTAGAGAGTATTTATCAACAGATTTAAACAATGAAACAAGAAAAAACTTCAAACTTTTTCCAAATGATTTAGTTTATGTTTTTTCTGAATATGATTTAGATTTTATTAATTCTGCTTTACTTGCTGATGCCTTAGGACTACTTTCTGAAGAAGATAAGCAATCGCTAGATATTTTCTATTCTGAACAAAAAAAAGACCAGGATTTAGTTCAACCTCAGAATGAAGGTTTTCAAGATTTGGAAATAGATGAAACAATTTCCTATAGAAACACTTCTGAAAGCGAAAAAAATTTAATTTCAAAGAATTTAGTCAAGTTCATACCAGATGATAGATACCCATGCAAATCTTTGAAATATGTAGCTAAATTTAATGCTTCAACCTTAGTTACAAATCTTCAAAGCTTAAAATTTACCACTTCTGAAACCGATATTTCGGACAGGTTGGGACTCAATGAAGGGTGCCCGAAAATATTTGAAGATAATCCTGATTTACTTATTGTAGCTCTTGAAAATGCAACCTTATTAAGTGGAGAGGTAAGAAAGCCAGGATTCTATCCTGTAACTAAAAATATAAACTTAAAAAACTTAACTTCTTTTGCTGGAGGAGCAACAAATTTAGGACAATCAGGCAATTATGAGATTTTTTATTCTTTGAATAAAATAGACAATGTTGAGTTTACAAATTCTCAACAATTAATCGTTTCAGATAAATTTCCTAAGTCAATTGTTTTACAACAAGACCCAAATAAACAAGAAACGTTTTCAGTTTCAATTAGTGGCTTTATAAAAAATCCCGGAACTTATTCTATTTCAAAAGGTGAAAAATTAAGTTCTTTACTAGAAAGAGCAGGCGGCTA
>CACOJO010000005.1 GCA_902627595.1 uncultured SAR86 cluster bacterium | reverse complement strand
GCTGCAAAAACGCTAAAGGAACTTACCAAAAGCGTTAGAAGTAATAATTTTTTTATCATTTATTCTTTATTAGTGGGCTAAATGGTTGGCAATTATATACTATAGAATATTGTTTTTCCTGATTTTAGAAGAATGAGTTATAAGTCAAAACCTTTGCCTCTAACCTTTGTTTGTGCTGCAACAGATAGCAAGCTTTTCCCTTCCGATGTGGGTAATGAAATCGCTCTTTGCGGCAGATCAAATTCTGGAAAATCTTCTTTGATAAATGCTTTGGCTAATCAAAAAAAATTAGCCAAAACCTCCAATACGCCTGGGAGAACCCAATCCATCAATTTTTTTCATTTAACTAGTGACGAGTCAAAAAAAATAGTCGATCTCCCAGGGTTTGGTTATGCCAAAGCCAGTAAGCAAGATCAAAATACTTGGGCTAAATTGATTTTGAGTTATTTAAAAAAAAGAGCAGCCCTAACCGACTTAATTTTAATCATGGACATGCGACACCCGTTTCAAAATAAAGATCTAGAATTTTTAAGTCTTTGCGAGTCATTAAATTTACCCATACATTTGGTTTTGACCAAAGCGGATAAACTCAACAACAAAGAAACGCAGAATACTCTAAAAGTTGTCTCGAAAAAAATGGCTGAATACCCGGCCATTGTCGACTCATTCATATTTTCTGCAACCAAAAAAATAGGTTTGGAAACTTTGTTAAATAAAATTAAACTGCTTTTAGAAGTTTAAACCCGTCAGCAGTTTTCAGGGGAGAGAGTTGCTGACGGGCCACAAGGATTATGTATTTCCTTATTTTTTAGGAGAACGCTTTTTAGACTGAGGATATATAAAAAAGTTCTTGAACTAGTGGGCCTCACCCCAATTAGAAGCTAGGCCGCTTTCAACTTCCAAAGGTACTTTCAATTTCGCTGCATCCTGCATGATTTTTGCAACCTCTTGTTCGACTTTAGAAGCATCTTTATCTTTGACCTCCAAAATAACTTCATCGTGAACTTGCATGATCATTCGAGCATCAACTTTACTTTTTGCTAGCCATTCATGAATTTCAATCATCGCAATTTTCATGATGTCGGCAGCGGTCCCTTGCATAGGTGCATTAATCGCTGCCCTCTCTGCAGCCATTCGACTGCGCCCACTATGGATTCCAGGTAAATAAAGTCTTCTGCCAAAAAAGGTTTCAACATAGCCTTTCTCTTTAGCCAATTCTTTGGTTCGTTCCATATACAGTTTAACGCCGGGGTACTTGTGAAAATATGAGTCGATATAGTCAGCAGCTAAGGGTCTTGAAATATTCAAAGCTTTGCTCAGGCCAAAGGCTGACATGCCATAAATCAAACCAAAATTGATCGCTTTGGCACCGCGACGTTGTTCTGCAGTCACCTCTTCACCGGGTTCAGCAAAGACCTCTGCAGCCGTAACAGAATGAATGTCTTCACCATTTTCGAATGCAGTAATCAGACCTTTATCTTCAGAAAGATGAGCCATGATGCGTAATTCAATTTGTGAATAATCGACTGCCAGCAATTGATATCCTTTAGGCGCAACAAAGGCCGTTCTGATAAGTCTGCCTTCGTCGGTTTTGATTGGGATGTTTTGCAAATTGGGATCGGCAGAAGATAACCTTCCAGTTGAAGTCACAGCTTGGTGAAAAGAAGTATGCACACGACCAGTCTTTTTCGATATTTGTTGCGGCAGACTATCGGTATAAGTACTTTTCAATTTTGCCAAAGTACGATGTTCCAAAAGAATTTTTGGTAATTCGTAATGATTGGCTAATTCTTGTAAGACTGATTCATCGGTAGAAGGTTGGCCCCCAGGAGTTTTTTTCACCACCGGTAATTCCATTTCATCAAAGAAAATTGCTCTTAGGTCTTTAGTAGATGCCAAGTTGAATTCCTTACCCGCTTCTCGATAAGCTTGTTCTTCAAGCCCGCTGATACGTTGTCCTAAATTATTGGATTGAACTTTTAAAGCCTCTTCGTTTACTAAAGTCCCAGCTTGTTCCATATCGGAAAGCACCGGTACTAAAGGTAATTCAATTTCATGTAATACTTTCTCTAAAGAAGGCGTCTTTGCTAAAGCTGGTTTCAAATGCGAATAGCAACGGAAGGTAATATCTGCATCTTCTGCTGCGTAGTCACTCGCTTTTTCCAGAGGTATCTGATTGAAAGTAAGTTGTTTAACACCCTTACCAGCAACATCCTCAAAAGTTGTGGTTTTGACGTTTAAGTAATGACTCGCCATGGCGTCCAAATTATGACGGGTCGCAGTTGGATCATAGACGTAAGACATTAACATGGTGTCGTTTTCAATTGCATTCAATTGGATGTCGTAGTTTGCTAAGACATTACGATCAAATTTTAAGTGTTGGCCGATCAAAGGAGTTTTTTCAATGATTGGTTTGAGTTTTTTTAATACCTCGTCTCGATCGAGTTGTTTGGGCGCACCCTCATAATCATGACCAACCGGAATGTAGTAAGCGTTGTCTTCGTCCGTTGCTACCGATAAACCTACCAAATTGGCTTGAGTAAAATCCAAGGAGTCCGTTTCTGTATCAAAAGCCAAAAATTTGGATTTTTTCAATTCCTTAATGAGTCCATCCAAATCTTTTTTACTAAGAATGGCATGGTAATTGTCCTTTGAAGCAGAGCCAATGGAACTTGATGCTGGAGTTTTTTTTGTTTCTGCGGTTTTTAATAAAGTCTTAAATTCCAGTTCAGTAAATAATTTGTGCAACTTAGCTTGATTGGTGTCTCCGACTGCCAAGTCTTCAATCCCGAAATCCAGTGCTACGTCTCGTTTTATGGTTGTTAATTGTTGAGATAATTTGAGTTGTTCAATTCCTTCACGTAGATATTCGCCAACTTTACCAGTAATTTCCTCAGCTTTTTCAATGATGGTCTCGACCGTTCCATATTTACTAAGCCAATTTACAGCAGTTTTTGGACCAACTTTGTTAACTCCTGGAATGTTATCTGAAGTATCTCCAACAAGAGCTAAATAATCGATAATTTGTTCTGGAGTGACACCAAACTTTTTCTCAACGCCTTTTTGATCCAGAATTTCATTAGTCATGGTATTTACCAATTTGATGTTTTTGGTTACAAGTTGCGCCAAATCTTTGTCTCCAGTTGAGATAACTGTTGAAATGCCTTTTTCTTCTGCTTGCTTGGCAAGCGTGCCAATCACATCATCAGCCTCAACGTTATCTACTACAAAAATCTTTACACCTAAAGCCTCAACAATGTCATAAATCGGTTGTATTTGCGGACGTAAATCATCCGGCATCGGCGGTCGATTGGCTTTGTATTCTTTATACATTTCGTGGCGAAAAGTATCGCCTTTGGCATCAAAGATCATCCCAATGGGTGAATTTGGATGGTCTTCTAAAATTCGCATTACCATCGTGGTTACCCCTCTGACAGCACCGGTTGGCTGACCAGTAGAAGTCGTTAAGGGCGGTAAGGCATGGTAAGCACGATAAACGTAAGAAGATCCATCAACCAAAATAATTGAGTTAGTATCTGCCGCGCTTTCAGTTTTTGCCATAAAATTTTTTACCTAAATTTCGTTATACTTATACCATGAATTTGCTGCAAGAAACGCGCATTGTGTTGACTTTAATTCTTCTTTTCTGCATTAGTTTGCTTGCCACTGCATTTTACATGGAATACCAGCTAGGTCTTGAGCCTTGCCCAATGTGTATAGTGCAAAGAATTGCAGTTGCTCTTGCTGGTTTAGCTGCTCTCATTGGAATTTTGCATAATCAACTGAAGAAATTTTATTTGGGTCTAACCGCTTTTTTTAGTGCTGTAGGCAGTCTCTCTGCAATAAGGCATTTGTATTTGCAATCTTTACCTCCAGATCGAGTACCTTCATGTGGTCCAGATCTGAATTATTTATTAGAAAACAATTTTGTTTCAGATGCCCTGATCCAGCTTTTCATCGGGGATGGAAATTGTGCTGATGTAATGTGGAGCCTTATAGGTATATCCATTCCAGGTTGGGTACTGATTTGTTGTGGGGGAATATTTCTTATCTCAATAAAGGGTCTATTTAACAAAAAAGAACCAAATCACTTATAGTGCCCTTCGGAACATTTTTGATGTTTGCTTATCTGTTAAGGAGAATAAAATCTAGAAAATATGTTCCTAAAATGCTATCTGCGGATGAAAATTAAGCTACCAACTTTTTAATATTTCCAGACCTAAAGACTTGATAACCTGTGAACTCTACATTGGGATATTCTCTTTTGAGTGATAAAAAAGCTTTTAAATTGTTTTTGTCATCATCAAACAATCTAATCCTGGCATAACGTGCTGTATCTAAATACTTTTTAAAGATTACTACTTTGTTTGCACTTGCCGTTTTTTTTCCTATGTTGCCTGCTCGCTCAACATATACCCTGCCAATATCTATTCCCTGCGCCTTGAAAGCTTCTTTAAAAAGTTTTTTGTCATCCATATCTTGTCTGGCCGTGACAATGATAACTTTTGAGCCTTTTCGAGTGGCAAAGTGAATGATGCGTTTTGCTCTTTTTATTACTTTAGCAATGGGCGTTGAAGTTTCTTTGAAAATTTTTGCTGACTTAAATTGACCATAGTCAAACGACTCACCTTTTTTTAATTGATAGGAATTAAATTGTTGATTGTCTAAAATTTTATTGACTTTACCGTCTTTGAAAACTTGAACTTTTGCTGTGGTATGGAATAGAGTCTCATCGATATCAAAAATTGTCAGGCCAACTTTACTGCTTGTATTCATTAAATTTCTAGTGAGATCTGTGGATTAAATCACTGTGTTGGCTTAATATTTTAGCCGCTAAGTTGAATTTATCGTAGTAATCTAACTCTTTTCTTTTTTTTCTCAAAAGATTTTCGTAAATATTTTTATAGAATTCGTATTGATCATCATCCATGTGTGCAATCAATTTAAAAGTTACATCTTCAATATTTCCCATATCTAAATTCTAATCACGCAAGCGACAGAACATGTCGTCATGATGAATTAAAATTGTTAGTATGAGTAAAAAGAAAAGCAAAAAAATTATGAATGAAATTCTAAAGGAAGGTCGAATTATAAAAGAAGGTTTTACGAGTGTTTATTTTTTAGTAAAAGGCGAAAAGCTACTAACAAGCCTGGAAATTCATACCAATGCCGGAGGAGATCCAGAGGTATTTAGAGTTTGGGAAGAATCACAAAAAGACAAAGAGTACTTTTGTAATGAGTGATACTCTTCTTCGTCAAATAAGTATGGTGGAGATGATTCCTCGCTATCCAGAGAAAACTTTTACTAGTGAAATAAAAGATAAATTAAGCAACTTAGGCTATGAAGCAACTTTAAGAACTATCCAAAGGGATTTGCAAGAATTATCTAGATTATTTCCTATCGTCAGCGATGAGCGTTCCCAACCTTTTGGTTGGAGTTGGGAAAAGGATGCCAAAGGCTTTGAGTCACCTGCAATGGATCCTATTCAAGCCTTAACATTTTCTTTGGCAGCTCAATATCTAGAACCTTTAATACCCAAAGCAAATTTTAAAAGAATTGAAGCTTTTTTTAATCGTGCTGAAAACATATTGACAGGTAACGAAAAATCAAAGCTTCTTAACTGGCGAAAACGCGTAAAAGTCATACCTGAAAATATAAGATTTAAAGAACCTAAAGTAAGCATAAAAATAAGACAAAAAATTTACCAGGCTGTCTATGAAGGCACACAAATAAAAGCTTTATACAGAAAGAGAGGCAATAGAACTTCTGATGAAAGGCATATGCACCCTTTAGGAATAGTCATTAAAGGAAGTATGCATTATTTAATATGTATGATGAATGAAGATCCAAAAGCGCCTAGATATTTACCCCTACAAAGATTTGAAAGAGTTGAACTTTTGAATGAAACTGCAAGGGAACCAAAAAACTTTGATATGGAAGAATTCATTCATAAAAATAATTTAGGTTTCACCTACAGCGATGACCTTTATACCTTTGAAGCAATATTTGATAAAACTATGGCTTTTCATCTTTTTGAAACTCCCTTAAATGACACTCAGACTATTGAAGAATTGGATAATCATAAATTAAAAATCAAGGCTAGAATTCCGGATACCTTGCAATTTGAACAATGGTTGATGAGTTTTGGTTCAGATGTAGAAGTATTGAAACCAAAAAAATTAAGAGAGAAATTTGTCAAATTAACTAATAATTTAAAAAAAATTTATGATTAAAATTAAGAGATATAAATGATGGCAATTTATTTTATTTTGGGTTTTTTACTAGGTATTTTTATAGCTTTAATATTAGTTCTCACTGTTCCTGCATTAGGTGAAGTAATTTTTAACAAATTTTTTTCTTCAGTTAAAGAAGAGTTGGTCGCTAGATCAAAAAAAATCATTGAAGAAAGAGAAGAGGAGGAGAAACAAAGCGTTAAAAATCATCTAGACAACAAAAAAACAGAAATCAGCACTGTAATGAAAACACTTGTTGCAAATAAAACTGAAGAGATAGAGAAAGCACTAAAAGATTTAAATGAAAAATTACAAGCAACAAATGCTACTTGGAAAAAGGGTAATGCAGGCAGTATAGAGTCCTTGAACAAGTTTAGAGAAATTTTTACTCAATGGACAACTAATCTGACAAACCCAACAAAACAAGGACAAGAAAGTGAACTTGCATTGAGTGCCCTTCTAACGGCAATTGGTTTTGTAGAGGGCCATACCTTTTTAGAACAACAAAAGAAAGAAAATGAAGATGGGGAAACGTTTAAACCAGATTTTTATGTAAAAACAAAGAAAAAAAGGTGGTTTGTTATCGACTCCAAATCTCCATTGAAAGAATTTGCGAATATGGTTGAGTCTAATGATGACGAAACAAAAAAAAGACATTTGGAAAGACTGTGTGAGAACTTTAAATCTCATATCAAAACATTAGGCAAAAAGAAATATGCAGAGTTAGATAACAAAACAGTTCCTTTTACAATTATGTTTGTTCCAAATTCAGCGATGTATCTTACTGTAATGAACGAAATAGAGTCTGATATTCTAGAATTGAGTAGAAAGAACAATGTATTTGTATCGCCGCCTGCGATGCTTATTCCGATATTACACATGTTTAATGAGGGCCTATTGGAAGAAGAATTTGAATCAAAAAAAGATGTTTTTAGAGAGCTTATTGAAAAATTGATTCAAGCAATAGGTTTCTTAGATACTCATTTTATAGAAGCAGAAAAAGGCATCGCCAAGGCGCAAGACTCCATGGAACAATTCAGAAAAAGCTGGAACAAATATTTACCCGGAAGATCAAGAAACTTAATCAAAGATCAAAATTTAAATGTCGAAGAGGTAAAAGAGCTTAGCGATAGCTCCGAAGAAACTAAAGACGTAAATTAGTATTTCTAGAGTGGGTAATTCCAAAGAACATCTGTGCCAGGTTTCTAAATTTTTTAACAAGGTCTAAGAAAATCATTTCCAATAAACTTCTCATCTTTTAGATTTCTGTAACTAATTTTTAAGTTTTCTACTTCTTCCAAAATAAATCAAATATTAATTTTCTTAAATAATTAAACCAACATAACTAAAAAAAAGAGAATTATTTTCTATGAGGCTTTCAAATAGAAAATAAAGACAGGAAGTTTTTTTTATACTAAATTTAAAAAAATAAAGAATAGTTGTCGATGATGAAGACAAAAAATTTGTAAAATCTAGTGCTTTCTATGGAGTCTTTTTTTTATTTGATTCTTTAAATTTACATGTTATGTCACAAGATTTATTTAGCTATCCATTTGAAAAAAAAGCCCAATTAATATTAGAAAAAGCACTTGGTCCTGATGCAAAATTCAAAGAGAATCAATTAGAGGCAATACTTTCAGTTGTAAAAGATAGGAGAAAACTCTTATTAGTAGAAAGAACTGGTTGGGGAAAAAGTATGGTCTACTTCATTGCCAGTAAAATTATGAGAGACCCCGATTATTATGATCAGCATCTAAATCAACCGGATTTTATTCCTGGGCCCGCGTTGCTCATCTCCCCACTCTTAGCTTTAATGCGAAATCAAATTTTATCTTCTAATGAAATAATTAGAATGGATACAATAAATTCTGCACAAACCCAAAAAGAAAATGAAGAAGCGCAAACTAGATTTTTATCTAATGAATTAGACATGTTGATTATTTCTCCAGAAAGGCTTTCTAACAGGGATTTTACAGAACAATGTCTTGCTCCAATGGCAAACAAAATACCCTTGATGATTGTTGATGAAGCTCACTGTATTTCTGATTGGGGCCATGATTTTAGGCCAGATTATAAGAGGATAAAAAATATAATCTCCAACTTGCCAAACGAGACTCCTCTTTTAGCAACTACAGCGACAGCCAATGAAAGAGTTGTCATGGATTTGCATAAAGAGTTAGATGCGAATATCAAAGTTCAAAGAGGTCAATTAACTAGATCCACTATAAATTTAAGGGTAAAAAAAGCTTTGTCTGTTGAAGAGAGGCTTTGTATTCTTGAAACTGATATTAGAAGAATGAAAGCAGAAGGCATGAAATACGCCGGGATAATTTACACTCTCACAGTCAGAGATAGCATAAAAGTTGCAAGTTGGTTAAGAGAGAATGGAATTTTGGCCCATCCTTATTACGGCTCTCTTCATCCTAAAGAAGAAAAAATAAAATTAGAAAATCAACTAATAAACAACGAAATCGATGTTTTGGTTGCTACTAATGCTTTAAGTATGGGATTTGATAAGTCTGATTTAGGTTTTGTTTATCACTATCAGACTCCTCGATCCGTCATACATTACTATCAGCAGGTAGGTCGAGCTGGAAGAGCTATTGATGAAGCATTTGGAACTTGTTTATTAGGAGAAGAAGATAAAGACATTAATAATTTTTTTATCGATGATGCTTTTCCAAAGATAAAAGATTTAAATGAAATAATAAATTTTTTAGATAACCATGGAGAAAGTTCTTTTGAAGAAATGACTGATTTCTTAAATATCAACAAAAGCAGACTTGAAAAATGTTTGAAATTTCTAGCAACTCTAGAAAATCCTCCAATTTTAGAAACAAAAAAACCCTCGAAAAAAAATGGGAATAGACCAATAAGACACTGGATAAGAACACCTAATCCGCTTCAGATCGATGAAGAAAAAATTTCAACAATAACCAGGCTTAGGAAAAAAGAGTGGGAAGAAATGAATCTATATTTGGAAGAAGAAGAATGTCTAACAAAATTTTTATCTCGCTCTTTAGGAGACGCGGAAGTTGAAGAATGTGGTAACTGTTCATTTTGCCTTGATGATGATTTGAAACCTTCGTTCGCGATATCTGATGAGTCAAGGAAAAGAGCAAAAGCTTTTTTAAAATCGCTTGAAATTCCTATCACGCCAAGAAAACGGTGGGAAAAACCACCATTTAAATATTGGCCTCAATTTCATGGGAGCATAAAACCTCACCATATTGCTGAAGAAGGTAAAGCACTTTGCCAATACACAGACTCAATGTATGGTCCAAAAATTAAAGAAGGTAAAGACAATGGCTTTGATGAAATCCTTCTTGAGGAGTCATTGAAATTAATAAGGGGCTGGTCAGAAGTTTTCCAAAGCAAAAATCTTGTGATTGTCCCTGTGCCATCACGAAATAGTCAAAGCTTAAGTTTGTTTTGCAAAAATTTATCAGTAAGTCTTGGGTATCCGTTTGAAGAATGTCTCGAAAAAATCAGGGAAAACAAACAACAAAAATTAATGGAAAATACACAATATCAAAAAAGGAATATAGATGGAGTTTTTTCAGTAAAAAATTCCACTAACCTCAATGATACGGTGGTTCTTCTTATAGATGACATCGTAAAATCTAAATGGACTTTTACGGTTTGTTCCGCTCTACTCAGAGAACATGGAATAAAAAAAGTATATCCGTTTGCCTTGGCCAATATAGATTCTGGAGCATTTCGAGACTAAATAATGAATATCTCTGAAGCAGCAAAGATAAGTCTTTTGTTAAAATTTAATTTTTCAAACTCTCAAGAAACAAAATCTCTAAGCCCAAAAGAATTTTCAAAATTACTGACTTATTTGAAAAGTTCCGAAGAACAAATTTCTTCTGTGGCTTCTAACTCGAATTTCTTAATAGACATAGAAAGAGATTTAGGTATAAAAAAAATCCGAATATCTAGATTGCTAAGCGCTGGATATTCGTTAAGTTTATTCTTGGATAAATGGGAAAAAAGAGGTATTTGGGTGCTTTGTAATTTCGATGAAAATTATCCTATTAATTTTAAAATTAAATTTAAGGAAGGATACATGCCAATTTTATTTGGAGTGGGTAATAAAGATGACTTGAATAGAAGTTCAATAGGCATCGTGGGTCCAAGAGAATGTTCGATTTCAGCAGAGAAATATTCAAAAAAAATAGCAGCTAGATGCGCAGAAGAATTAATTACTGTTATATCTGGAGGAGCAAAAGGCATTGACAGTTCGGCTCAAGAAAGCGCTCTGGAAAATGAAGGACTTGTCATACATGTAGTAGCAAATGATTTAGAAAAAGAAAGCATAAAAGAAAAAAATCGAAAGTATCTTCTCAAACAAAGGTTGATACTTCTTTCAACGGAATTACCAGATGCAACTTGGAGCATAGGAAGAGTTATGGGAAGGAACAAGTATATTCATGCTTTGGCAGACGCTGTTATTGTTCCAGAATGTAATAAAACTTCTGGAGGCACCTGGGCTGGGGTTATTGAAAATTTAAAAAGTAAATATTCGAGTGTTTATTTCCAAAACTCAAAAAATAACAAAGTAAATGAAGAATTTCTTTCAAAAGGAGCTATATCCATCAGAGAAATAAACATTGAAAAAATTAAAAATATAAAAAAAGAAATTGACTTTGCTAATTTGACCGTCAAAGACATAGCTGGATTTCAAAAAAAAACAGAAACTGCAGTTAAATCTTTTTTAACCAAAAATAAAATTTCGTGCTTAGACTACCCTACTGAAAAAAAAGCTAAGGTATCAAAAACAATTAAAAATTTGAATATAGAAAGACAGAAAGACCTTTTTGGAAATTCTGATGTTCTAGATGACTAAATATGAGCAAAAAAATTAGAGTTTACTTTCCTGACAAAAACAAAAAATTTCATAAGCGACTTATAAATTCTTTACTTTACAGAAGATCAGTAAGAATAAGACCAGATGGTTTTGCAGGAGTTAACATTTCAGGAGAGGTTTTTATCTTATACGACAACAATTTCTATAATCCAGAAGATAGCAATACCTTCAGGGTAGAAGACTGTCCTATAGTTAGTGAATCTCAAGCACTTACAATGCTGGAAGATTTACCTATTTTTTCTGATAAAGCAGAAAATAAAGAGCATGCTCATGAACAACCAACCTCGATTTTGCAACCTCGGGTTTCCGAAGATAAAAAAGACAAATTTCAATTAGAGTCGCTAAACAATCTAATATTTGAAAAGCCAAAGGAAGAAAAAACGCTCATAAAAAAAGACGATACGACATCACTGTATCTAAATCATCTATTTTTTAACGAAAAAAATCTGAGTGATTTTCAACCACTAACTTATGAAAAAGATTGGTTCATCGGCAGATCAGATTGGTATGTATATGTTTCTTTTAATGGTGAAGAAAGGTATGAAGATATTGTTAAGATACTATCTGAACCAAGAGACTACTGTTCTCTAGCGTCCTGGCCAGGTTTTATAAAAAATGAAGTAGATTCTCAAAATAAAATAATTAGAAGGCTAAATAATAATTCTTTAAAGAATAAATGGAAAAAAGAGGAGTATAGTTATTCTAATTGGTTCCAAATCAATAAGGAGTTTGGACCTTTTTCAAATCAAGACTTAATTTACTTCAACGGTAAATTGAGAATAAATCCTATAAATGCCCTTTCCAAAACATATAATTTCGAGCAAATTTTTGGAGAAGTTGACTTTGAGTGCAGAAAATCTTCTCAAAAGTCTAAGAACAACAAATTTTATGAATATTGGATTAGATTTGATTTATCAATTTCTGATGAGTTCATTTATCAATTATTTTTGGACCTATTTGCAGTCACTGAAACCATAAAAAAGCATAGTCTTTCTTTAGATGATTTTTATGTTCCGAAATTAAATCTTACTAATGGGTTTTATACATTACAGAAAGTAGATTATGGAGCCGGAATCGGAACAAGTCTTGAACCAGATCATTTGTTTTATAAAAATGAATATGGAGAAATTCTAGAAAACTATGAAGCTAAAAATATGGGAAATTGGGATTTTAACCACGATCGTTTTCTAACCATTGATGAACAAAATGCCATGGATGCGGCAGCAATGGAAGCAGATTTAGAATTGATGGAGTCGGAAATCTCAGCTAATACTGCCATTGAAAAAGAAACTAAGACTCAAATTGCAGGCTCTATTGAAATAAATGACAATGAAAATGAGGAATTACTAGATATTTATTTAAATGAAAATGAAGAATTAAAAAAAGAATTAGCAAACAAAAATAAAGATTTGGAGCTCATGAAAAAGGAATTAGAAGTCTTACAAGCTAAAGATTTTAAAAAAGAAAAAGAAAGTTATAAGTTTTTTGAAAGTTGGGAAGTGATGTTTGATAATTTATATCTTCTTCAAAGAGGACAAAAAACTCTTAGTAAATTTTATGAAGAAACCAAATTCGTCGCTAGAGAGCTGAAATATTTAGACAATAACCAAGTAAACAATTTTAGAAAAATAAAAGGTTCTAAGAATTGGTTCGAGTCAAGTAAAATTTCTAATGGAACAGATGAGCAAGGAAGAATATACATGTGCTCTCTTCTAGATAGCAAGTATAAAAAAGCAGTGTTGATTGGTTCAAAACAGATACAAAAAGAAGATATAAATTATATGCTTAAAAATGATCCTCCAAGGGAGCTTAATTAGGAGTTTCCTTTTAATATTTTATCTTTTCTTCTTTCAAGATTAGGATACTTTTCTAAATCTCGTAATGCTTCCAATCTATCTCTATTTCTTGATAGCGCCTTTTTTGCTTCTATCATTTTTTTATTGCGATAATTTGTTGTTGAGCTTTTTAAGATAAAGTAGGCTCTCAAAAATGCTAAAAGATACAAAATAGAATAAAAAACTAATAGATGAATGCCATAGCCAATATCTGAAAGTTTTGGATCCCAGAGCCAGTAAAGAGGTGTAAAAAAAAATATAATTATCAGGAAAGGTAATAGTGCTCTGAATATTGTTTTTAGGTTTTCTATAAACCAAACAACTAAGGCTAATTGAAGAAATGCTCTTATCATTAAAACCAAGCAATCCCAAATATTGCTGCAATTGCTGCAACCCCGCTTGTTTTCATTGTTTGCCAGATTTTGTCTTCTTCGTCAGCTATTAGATGTTCCAAATCATCGTCAGAAATCTCTTCAATAGACCTACCATTAAGAATTAAGTTTGACTCAGTTCTGCTTATGGCTTTTTGTCTTACTTTCTTCTTGACAGAGTCTCTTTGTTTATCAATGAACTCTTGTAAATCATTAATTTTATTTTTCATAAGTCAAATCTACAGTATTGTTTTCATAGATTTCAAGAAATTTTGGTTTTTGTGCGCAAGATTGCAGCAAGCTTCAATAAATGTATTGGTATATTCAAGTTCAAATACAGCCCTATAAGTAGCTAAGATAAAAGTTAATTCTCTTAAACATAGGTATAAATGCTTTGAGTCTAAAATTCTTTGAATAGGACCTCCCAGTCAGTGACCAGGAGGAATTAAACCATAGGAGATAATGGTTAATTAGAATTCTGTTCTTCTTCCTCATCTTTATTTCTATCTAAAGATTTTTTTGGTGAAAGAGGCTTTAAAATTATCGTTGGTGGTTCTTGATAAACAGGATGATCCTCAGGGAGTATTTTTAATCCCAACCGCTCACTAATTTCACGTAGAGTTTCTTGATATTCTTCCTCAGAAAGCTCAGAAAGTTTTTGGTCCTTTTCACTCATAGAGAAGAATTTAATTCAGAAATGCGACAAATTATGTCGTGAATAAAATTTATTCTACGAACTTTCCTCGGTAAATTACGACTAATCTGTAAATGAGAAATCTATTCAATAACTCAAACAATGTTCTAAAAATTATTGTTCTATTAGCATTTAGCAGCTCTTTAGTTTACCTAAATTCTCCTGTCTTCGAAGACCAACCTGAGCCGGACTTTTCCGAATTCATGTCCTATTTAATTTATTTGGAAGAGGACGGCTCAACCATGCTTTATAGCGATGCCAAAAAGAATTCGATAACAATTGCCAGTTGGGCTCTTTATCGACATCAAATTTCAGCACACACATCTTTTCAAGGCATTATGGCTGATGAAAACTGTCCTTTTTTTGGAATCACACAGAAACGCATTCGCGATAAGCACGACATCATTGAAGTTCTAAATAATGGTAAATCGGTTCTATTGAATTATTCTGATTGTAAGACTGGGATAGATATCAAAACACAAAACGATTTCATCAAATTTAATTCTAAAGCAGGGCCTAAAGAAATTGCCCAGTATCATCAATTAGACCAAGAATTCTCTTTATTTTTAATTACCGATGGCTGGTGGTGGGCATCAAGATTCAATCGAGAGATAAATTCAAACATCGCCCATGGTCTTTTAGAAAAAGATCCTCGAAATTTCTGCCGTGTTTGGACAGAGCTTTTATATGTACCTATTGACTCATACTACGCCTGGGGACCTTTGAGAGATTTTTTTTCAGAAGGTCAAGAATATTGTATGCCGACATTGGAGGAGACCCTGTGAAATTAAAAAAACCAAAAGTGAAAAAGGCAAAAAAACCTCTTTCAAAGAAAATAAGTAAATCAGAAGAGGAACAATTGAAACCTAAAATAATTTTTGACTTATAAGTAATATTTTTTAACGAAGCTCAAATGTTGGTTTTTAGTCTGGTCTTCTGGCTCTTTTGGTTTGGAGATGACCTGCTCGATTTAATAAATAAATCCAAAAAGTCCGATAGACTTTATAAAGAAATATCAGAGAAAGATATTTATTACGATCAAGAGAACAAAGTATGGTTGTGGGAATTCGATGGACACTTATTTTCCAACGAAAGATTTCATATTCAGTAAGGCGGCAAAATTGAGGATTTTGAAAATTGGATTCGAGATAAAGAACCTATTGATTCCATTGAAGACATAACTTCTTATAAAGTACACTAAATTTTTTTAGGAGACTTTCAATGAAACAATTTATTTATCTGTTTGCCGTAGCGATTATATTTACCGCCTGTAGTAGTAATGTGAATGCCAATAAAAAAATGGCAGGCGATTTTCTAGATCTGGCACTATCTGCTAATCCTTTGGATGCACAAACTCTCACTCATCCTGATTTTAAATTTGTCTTTATGGGCAATACTGAAATATCAAATATTCCTTACGATCGAGAAGCATACTTTGATTACTGGCTGCCTGAAGTGGTAGGTAAATTACTACCAACAGGCATAATTTTAAAGACTACCGATATGATTGCCGATGACGATGGTGTTGCGGTCATCATGGAAGGTGATGCTGAAGGTATCAATGGTGAGTATGACAATAAGTATGTGTTCGTTTATAAGTTCAAGGATGGCAAAATTTTTTCCATTCATGAATACAACAGCGATCTTTTGGTAGCCACAAGACTTTATAAAAATAAGCTCGTCCCAAGTGACTAAATTATTAAAAGCTTTTTATCTACTTGCGCTTTGCCTCACAGTAAGTTTCTTAAGTGCTTACACTCCTTTAGAAAATATTCGAGTAGTCGATGGTGATACCATTCGAGCAGAAGCCAATGGCAAGGAAATAAAAGTCCGTTTGATAGAAATTGATGCGCCAGAAATGAATCAGCCCTTTGGCGTCCAATCGAAAATTTTTTTAAATAAATTGTTATATAAAAAAAATGTAACACTCATCTCCCAAGGAGAAGATCGATACGGCAGAACTTTGGGAGAAATATATGCTGACGGAGAGAATGCAAATAAGTTAATGATTAGATCTGGTTTTGCTTGGGTTTACGACAGGTATGCTAAGGATTCATCTTTATATGACTATCAAGATCAGGCTAGAGCTAAGAGCTTAGGCTTATGGCAAGCCAAAGATCCAATTGCGCCTTGGGTGTGGCGTAAACAAAAATGAATTAAACTGTCCATATGCGTACATTTCTAGCCAAACTTTTATTTAAATTACCTGCAAGCATTCTGATCAGATGGTCAGGTAAAGAGCAGATTGAAAAAGGTTATCGAAAGCTTGATCCTGGTTTTCAATATTTATTGAAAGTCATGAATGATAGTGGTGCAAAACTGGATACGACCAAGCCTGCAGCGGAATTACGAAAAGAGTTTGAGGAAGGAAGAAGTTTAATCTCTTTGCCAGTGCCATCAGGAGTGAAAATCACCGATCACGTTATCAAATCAAATGGAGCAGAGGTAAAAGTAAGAGAGTATTCCCCTGAATCTATTGGAAATATCTATCCAGCAGTCGTTTATTTTCATGGAGGTGGCTGGGTAATTGGCAGCATTGAGTCACATGAAGCTTTTACAGGATTTTTAGCCAAGGAACTCAAGGCAAAAATCTTCTCAGTAGAATATCGTTTAGCTCCAGAACACCCTTTCCCCATTCCATTAGCTGACTGTGAAGCAGCTTTCAATTGGGTTAAGGATAATGCTTTGGATTTAGGCATCAATCCAAATCGAGTATCAGTCGGAGGTGATAGTGCTGGGGGCAATTTGTCTGCTGCCTTGTGTGTAAAGCGTCAACAAGAAGAACTTTCAATGCCAAAGGCACAGTTACTAATCTATCCAGTTACCGATCTTACTTTGCAACATCCTTCTATGGATGAAATGGCAGAAGGTTTCTTTTTGACTAAAGCTTCAATGGAATTCTTTCGTGATCAATACCTTGAAAACAAAGAATTAGCCAAAGATCCCTTGGTCTCGCCGCTGTATGCAGATAATCTTTCAAACCATCCGCCAGCTGTTGTGGTCACTGCAGGCTTTGATCCCCTTAGAGATGAGGGTGATCAATATGCCCAAGCTCTGAGACAAGCAAATGTTGAGATTTATCATCGAACTCATGACAGTTACATTCACGGTTTTGTGAATATGATGTTAGTTGATGGTGTTGACTATGCTTTGAAAAGAATTTGCGACGACTTTAAAAAAATATTTTAAGAGGGAGGGGAAAGCCCCCTCTCTCAAAAAATTTAGAATGGGTAGAAAGTCATCTCCAAGGTCTCATCGGTAAGATTTAACTTGGAAATACAGAAGTTTCTATTGCCATCGGTGACATCATCTAAAGAATGAAAAGTTATGATGTTCCCTTCTCTCTTCCAAACGCCTTGGCGCGATCCAGCATTTCTATTACCGTCGTCGTTAATGCCTACACCTCTTCCGGAAAAGGATCCTTGCGCATCATTATTGGGGTTGTCCCGTTTTAGATTGTAAGTCAGAAAAACCTTACCGTAACGCCCAGCTTTACTGGAGACATTAATGACGCCGCCTTGATCGGTCAGTGCAATAGAAGTTACTTTGCCAGATAAGGTAAATTTCTCATCTGCTGTGACTTTTAAGCCAAATAAACTGAAAGACATTAACGCGGTTAAAATAATCAAACTAATTTTTTTCATTTTTTTCTCCTAAAAATTTAATTTTCTATCATAATTGAAAGAAACAAAGATTAAATTTTTTTTTAAATATATTTAAGGAGAGAAATATGAAAAATTTATTTATTTTATTTACATTAGTTGCAACAAACTTTGCCTTCGCTAATTATCAAGACGTAATAAAAATGGAGCCAACTGGTAATTGCACCATAGACGAAATGGTTGAAATCAAAGATGACTTCAACAATGTCATGCAAAAAAAAGGATATGACTATCGAGCCAAAATTTGGGTGCCGACCTTTGCGACTGAGGGAACTTTAAACCATGTTTATTGGATTGGAACTGCACCCGACTTACCTGATTTTGCTTCAGAATTTACCAGGTACTTTGAGGAAGTTACCAAAGGATCCACACCTGAGGCTGGAATTGAAACAGCTTTCGGTGAGTGCAGAGTAGAAGTTTCTAGAAGCGGTTTTCAAGTAAGATAAAAACTCAAGTAGCCTAGCTATTCTTGCCTAGGCTACTTATATTTCTTACGCATATTCATAACAGCTTCCATACCTGCAATCGGTTTCTTACCTTCTGGAACCGTATTGCCTTTTTGAATTAACTCCTCAAAGGAAGAGCCCTCTTTAAACATCTTATACAAAACATCGATGTCCATGTTGGTGCCGATAGGCTCCTCAGCAAAATCTGGAGAAATATTTTTCTTGAATTCTTCCTGATTTCGCCAGTGCTCAAAAAAAATTTCTACTAAATTTCCATCTGGATCTTTGTAGTACATTCCAGTAATCCAGCCATGATTGATGGTCCAATAAGGTTTAAGTCCTTGTTCTTTCGCTTTGTGATAGAAATCAAACCATTTTCCAATGGGATTTAATTTATATGAAATATGATCCAAGCCTACAATTGAAGGTAAAGATTGATTCATCCAGTTTTTTAAACGCATGATAGTTTTAGGAATAAAACCCAATCTTTTAAAGACTCCTGATGTATTGGCTATTGCTATTCTATGATGCTCTTCATCAAATGCTAGAAAAGTTAATTCTTCACTTTTATATAAGGGCTCACAATTGAATAATTTTGTATAAAAATCTACCATCGCTTCATAGTTAATGGTTTTGAAGGCAACGTGATGAAAGTCTTCTGGGGCCTGGTCAGAATTAAGATTTAGATATAAGTCTAAATTTAGCTTTTCATCTTTGATCATAAATAAATTCTAACCTATATAATTGTTAAATATGCAGGATCTAGAGAGTTTAAATTTTTCAAATCAATTTGCAGATTTACCTGAAGATTTTTTTCACAAACAAGAATGGACGCCATTTGATAACCCAAAACTAATTCATTTTAATGAAGAACTTGCAGAATTATTGGGTTTTTCGAAAAATCTTAATCCTGAGGATTTGATGCTTTACATAAATGGGAATAAAGCTTTCAAAAATAGTACTCCTTTGGCTATGGCTTACGCCGGACATCAGTTTGGTTCTTGGGTTCCTCAACTAGGTGATGGTAGAGGTATTTTACTGGGGCAAATCCAAACCAAACATGGCTTGATGGATTTACATATTAAAGGGGCAGGAAAGACACCTTACTCGAGGTTTGGTGACGGTCGCGCCGTCTTGAGATCTACAATCAGAGAATATTTATGTGGCGAGGCAATGCATCATCTTGGAATTCCAAGCTCTCGATCGTTGATTATGATTGGAAGTGACGAACCGGTTTTTCGGGAAACAACTGAATTTGGCGCAATGATGGTGAGAGTCGCAAAAACTCACATTCGTTTTGGCCATTTCGAGTATTTCATGCACAACAAGAAATCGGAATTCGTTCCAATTTTGCTTGATCATGTAATAGACAATTATTTTCCCAAACTGAAAAATGCGAGCGATAGCTATACCGATTTATTCGAAGAAATAGTTAATGTTACAGCGAGACTCATTGCCAAATGGCAGGCTTTTGGTTTTGCTCACGGCGTGATGAATACAGATAATATGTCAATATTAGGAGAGACCTTTGACTTCGGTCCGTTTGGTTTTTTAGATGATTACGATCCAGGATTTATTTGCAATCATTCAGATCATCAAGGGCGCTATGCTTTCAATAACCAACCTTCCATAGGTTTGTGGAACTGTCATGCGCTAGCTGCAGCTCTTAAAGATCATATTGAAATTGAAAGAACCAAGGAAATAATTAATGCTTACGAAAAAGTATTTTATGAAGAGCTTACTAACATTTTTAGAAAAAAATTGGGTTTATCGGAAATCAAACCTAATGATCTTAAACTGGTTGAAGAGCTGCTTACCTGGATGAAAAAAAATAAAAAGGATTATACAAATACTTTTAGAGAACTATCTAAAGAAGATAATGATTTGTTCGAAGACCAAGAAGGTAAACTTTGGCTTGAAAAGTATCAAGAGCGCTTAAAAGACGAAAAAAACACTCCCGAAAATAGAAAACAAATTATGGAGCAAAGCAATCCGAAATTTATCTTAAGAAACTATCTCGCTCAAGAGGCCATTCAAGACGCTGAGAATTCTGATTTTTCGAAGCTTTATAATTTAATTGAAGTTCTAAAAAAACCTTATGAAGAAAATGTAAATTTTGAAGATTACGCAAAAGTGCCTCCTGACTGGAGTAAAAAATTAGAAATATCTTGTTCTTCTTAATTGTTGAGATTGTACCAAAAGTTAGCTGCAGGAAAATAACGAACAACAGGATTTGGACTAGAGCCGGTAGCAGCTAGTGGAGCAGTAACTATGAAATTTGAAGCATTGGGAAAAGCTTCAATCATTTTTTTATCTGAAGAAACTTGTTCTACAGGAGCATACAAACTAAACCTGATCATGATCAGTTTATTCACAAAATCCATCAACATATATTGCCCATCAAATCCAACTGGAGTTATTACAGTATTGTCAGGTACGCATTTTTGATTGGATTGAGCGCCACAGTTACTGGCTCCATACAACGACCAAAATTTAAGACCATAACTTTGAACGCCACCAAACACTTCAGTTACCACAGAAGTAGATGTGATATTTTTAATGGCTTGAATATAACTCAAAGGAACAACTTGTTCTCCCTGCCAAATTCCATCGTTAACCAAAAGCAATGCTACTTTGGCAAAATCCCGTGCAGTCATATCAAGGCAGCAATAGGATAAATAATTTCCGTTAGCTTGGCCTCCGACAACATTGTCTCGCCACCAATCTGCAGTTATGTTTAATTTTGAAAACAAATAAGTATCAGCAAATGTCTTTATATCCTGACCAACTGCTCGATAAAAAATTTCACCCAAAACCATTGTGTCGCAATTCTGATAAACGAAATAACCACTTTCAAAATTAACACTTCCGCTTTGATACCAATTATGTGTTTGTCCTGTAGCTGCTAAATTTCTATTAATACAACCAATGAGTTGATTTGTCGCGCTCGTCAGACCTCCGCCACTTCCTATAGTAACGGCATTACAAATTGTCCATGATGAGCTCGATGAGTCATAGCAAGCAGGCTCCAATCCAGAACGCATGTCCAAAAGATTTTTCAAAGTGATTGTATTTCTTGAGTCATTTGCCCATTCAGTTAGGTAAGTTGCTGCAGAAGTTTCAAGACCGTTTGTAAAATAACCTTTATCCTGAGCTATACCAAAAATGATGCTAGTGTAGGATTTTGCCACGGACCAACTAGTGACTAAGCTGTTGGCATCTTTGGAGCCAAATGCTAGATCGACACTGCCTGAAGTCCAAGCTGAGCCTGACCCAAGGATTAAATTCTTTTCTGCAGTGCCTATGCTTTTATATTGCTCCGCAACTATTTTTCCATCTTTGATTATGATGGCTGCTTGAGAGAACTTACCGTCCTCCATTGCTAAATTCATGGCAGCTTGAACTTTGTCACTGTCAAGACCTTGAGACTCTGGGCTTACTACTTGCCAACTAAATGATTGAGATACGACTTCAGATTGAGGTAATGAATTTCCTCCTCCTCCGCCACCACAAGAAAATATTGAAATACAAAAAACATATAAGATTAATTTTTTCCATATATATCTCATCTTCATTCAACAAAAGTTTTTTTGTTCACAAGATCTACACACTCTTCTTAAACCCATGAACCCTCCTCTTTGTTTTGAAAAATAACTAAATGGCAGCTCTTTTTGACATTCTTCACATTGTTTAGTCATACCACACTCTAAGTTATTATTATTTAAAAAGAAATCCCCTCGCCGAGGCAAGGGGATTAGGGGGGGAGAACTTTATAAATTTATTGCTTTACAGGATTAGAAAAAATTAATTCCTATCACTCCTAAATAAAGTATAAAAGAGAGGCAAAAACAAAATCCTAAAGTTCCTGTTACCACTCTATTTATCATCGCTAACTCCTTTTAAGCTGATGGTTAATTAAGATACTTACTAGAGAGATTAATTTTCTAAAAGTTCATTTAAAAAAGAAGATTTCTAAAATAAGTTCCCTTTAAAATCGAAAGCATTATACAACCACAAAAAAGAGCAAATTTGGTGAAAAATTAACAAAATTGCTTAATTTTGCACCCAAATTGAAATTTTGCTGTTTCAAATATTATCAATCGATCAAAAACGCGCAAAGTATAGTACTTACAGGCTTTTTTACTAGATATAGAAGGCCAATTTCGCCTAAATTTCACAAAAAATTATAACTAATTTCATAAAAGTTATAAAAAAAAATTTTTTTATTCTTTTTAAATCATTAGTTTTCATTCTAAAAAAAGGACTTTTTTGTTCTAATAAAAATCTAATTGATAAGGAATAGATTATGAGACAAATGCAACTGGCAAAACCTGGGGGATTGGATAAATTCAAACTTAATGAATTGGATATTCCTAAACCAAAAGAAAACGAAATTTTAATTAAAGTTAATGCAAGTAGCCTTAACTACCATGATTTGATGTGTGCCTTAGGATTGATTCCTACCGATGACGGACGTGTTTTGCTTGGTGATGCTGCAGGCGAGATAGTTGAGACTGGTGCAGCAGTTAAAAATTGGCAAGTTGGAGATAAAGTCATGAGTGCTTGTTTTCCGAATTGGATTGATGGGCCACCACGTTATGAGTTGTTAAGTTTTATTGGCGATAACCAAGATGGTTATGCAACCGAATACATTGCCATCCAAGAAACTGCGGTAACTAAAATGCCCTCGAAATGGTCTTTGCAGGAAGCAGCTACTCTTCCTTGTGCAGGATTAACAGCTTGGCGAGCTCTAGTAGATGAAGGCAGGTTGCAATCTGGCGAGTCGGTTTTGGTTCAAGGAACCGGAGGAGTTTCAATTATTGCTCTACAGTTTGCTAAAGAAATGGGTGCCAAAGTCATAGCCACAACTTCATCTGAGGAAAAAGCTGAAAAATTAAAAGCTCTTGGAGCAGATGAGATCATTAACTACAAAGAACATCCTAAATGGGGAGAAAAAGTTTTGGAATTCACAAATAACGAAGGCGTCGACCATGTTGTTGAAGTTGGTGGCGGAGAAACTTTCAATGAATCCATTCGAGCAGTAAAGCTTGGCGGCCATATTGCCTTGATCGGTGTATTGAGTGGACCTGCAGCAAATGAATTGGTTTTACCGCGAATTTTCCTGAAACAAGTCAGAACTAGTGGGATTGCGATGGCAAATCATCAATCACAAAATGCCATGGTTGAATATCTGGAAAATTCTAAGATCAAACCCATTATAAGCGACTCTTTTGATCTATCAGAATTGGCAAACGCCTTTCAGCATCAGATTGATAATAAGCATTTTGGAAAAATTTCCATCACTATGGAATAGTGATTTAACAATTACTTAAAAGAGCTTTTATTTTATCTGCTATAGCTTTTGCTAGTATTGGAGGAACTGCGTTACCTATTTGCTTGCCAATTGAAGTTTTTGATCCATAAAAAATAAAGTTATCCTTAAACGATTGTAATCTTGCAGCCTCTCTTGCTGTAATTGATCTATTGAGAAATGGATGTGTTACTCTTCCGACAGGTGGCGTATCAAATCTAGTAGTTATAGTGTATGCAGGACCTGTTCTTAACATGCGGCCATATGCACCACTATGAACAGACTTGGTTCTATATCTTTCAGGAAGATCCTTCATACCTTCTCCTTCTTTCACCATTTTCATAATGTTTATAATTTTTTCGTCGTGTTTTGAAGAAACATGATTAAAGATATATTTATTATTTCCTCGCATCGATTTTTGGTATTCAGTTGAGGCATTTTTATCATAATTCATTTGAAAATCTCCTTCGCCTGCATTAATAAAAGGAAGATCAAAAATAGCATCCTCGATAGTAACTACATGTTTTAAATTTTCTCCGTGAGTTTTTTTTGGGAACAATTTCTCAGAGTCGAGACCAATCCTATTTCCTATAAAATATGCTCTCTTTCTTAATTGAGGCACACCATACTCTGATGCAAGCAGAATTTTATAAGAAGTTTCATAACCTATTCCATTAAAAAGGTCTAAGATATTTTTTTTTACTTGGCCATTTTGGAAATTTAAAATTCCAGGAACATTTTCCATCAAAAAAATTTTTGGCCTCAAATCTGAAACTACTCTAAAAAACTCTTTGAATAAATTATTTCTGGGATCATTGAGGAATGCGCCTGAATTTCTAATTCTCTTACCAGCCATACTAAAACCTTGGCAAGGAGGTCCACCTGCAATAATATCAATATCGTCATCATTAGAAATTAAGTCTCTGGTCTGCACATTAATGATGTCATCGATATAGACTTTAGTTTCTGGATGATTTTTTTTTAACGTCTCTCCAATACTTCTATCAAATTCTACTGCAGAAATAACTTTATACCCTGCACCTAAAAAACCTTCTGATATACCTCCACATCCAGCAAATAAATCTATCAAAGTTAAGCTTTTTTTATTTTCCATTTATAAATTTTTTTTTCTTTTGCATCAGGTCCGTATTCGTACTTTTTAGCTAAAATATTTTCAATATTAATTGGATCACCATTTTCGTTGGAATATATATTTTTTCTTACGATGTATGGAATTAAAATTTCATACAATTTATCGATGGTTATGGAGTCATTGACAGCAAAAATATTATCTATTTTCTTCTCTATCGCCTGTGTTGGATTCTTTATATTTTTATTTTGAAAGACTCTGTTGGACTCAGATTTTACAAAGTTGTAAACAAAATCACCTTTGAAAGTATTTTTAAAATTAATTCCCTGAGTACCAGATGCAACAGCTTGTTCCTGATATACGATATTCTGCATCTCAAAGCCTGCATTGTTAACGGCATCTATAACACTTTGCCATATTTTGAGATCTCGATTATGAAATGTGAACGATAAATGCTTGCCTTTTTTTAATACTCTGTAGAGCTCTTTAAATACATTGTCCAATCGAAGAGAGTAATCTTGATATTTCTTATTTCGAAACGGATCATAAATTATTTCTTTATCATAATTTACTGAACTATCTAACCATGAATTGAAAAACATACTTAAGCCCAAATAGGCAATACTTTCGCCATAAGGAGGATCAGTAAAGATATAATCAATTGAGTTTGATTCAATATTTTTAAGAAACTCGGATGATTTTTTGTATAACTTATATTGATCTGATTTGATCAAAAAATTTGTTTCTAGCTTACCTTTTCGGACTCTTTTATACCTTGAAATAAAACTCTCGAAAATATTTTTTTCTGTGTGTATTTTTGGGGCCCATAACTTACTAATTTGCCAACCTGACTTACCGTTAACCGTTTCTAGATCTCCAGGTATCATTTTTGAAACGTTAGGCAGCATTGATGAAAAACACATCATCAAGACCTCTTTTACAATTTTATTTTGCGTTGAAAGAATATCTTTTCTTAAATTTGAAAGAATTAATAATGCTCTTGCTGTGAAAAGCTGATCGATGTGTGTTTTATTACTTCTTTTTACATATTGAAGAATTTCATCTTGTGGAAAAATAATCTCATTATCTTTTAAAGCTTTTTTAAATAATTTTTCACTTTTATTAATTAATTTTAAATCATTGTCATCTGTATCTTTTCTGAAGACACCACAGTTATTGCAGGAACCTTTAACCTTTAACATAGTGTTGCCTTCATAAACAGAATTAAGCATTCTTGAGGATGAGTTACAACTTGGACAGTTAGTAATGTAGAGTTCAGAGAATTTCTCTAAATTTCTTTCAAGTATTAAGTGAAACTCTTTATCAAATTTATTAATATCTATTTTGCTAAGTGTGTTTTTAGTAATAAAAATCGATAAGGGGTTTAAGTCGATTCCAACTGCATATCTATAAAGTTTTGCGGACTCAATTACTGTGACGCCACTTCCCATGAAAGGATCTAAAACAGTATCGCCCTCTTTCGTGTAATTTTTAATATATTCTGACACCACATTATGAGGTTTTCTGCCCCAATACTTGTGCATCATGTAATGTGCGGGGTGAGCTTTAGCTGGAATATTCTTTAACTTTTTTGCCATGGTGTCCCTAGGCTACAAAGCATTTCCTCGTATCCATCAGGATCTTCTGAGTAAAGAGGTATTCCCCCTTCTATAAGCATTGTTTCAAAATTATGAATTAGGTCATATATCTCTGAAATAGAGTCCCTATTAATAGAAATATTATCGTTATCAAATGTTAGGGTTGGAGAAAACTCAAATAAACTTGTAATTCTAGTATCTAGCTCACTTCCTTTTTTATCATCTCCTTTGGCAATCTCTTTGAACCACTTTTCAATCTCTTTTTTATTACCCTCTTCTTCACCTCTTAAGTTCATTATTAATTCAACCTTATCACTAAAATCAAAATGATTGCTTGAAGTGATTACAAAGGCATTAAACTCAACGAGTGAGATACTATAGTTTTGTGTTTTCTTGCCAACCTCTAGAAGAATTTTATAGAGGTAGATAATATAAAAAATTGAAAAAATTTCTGATACGTCCTTTCTGTTTTGGGTATTTCCATGTTTATTAACATTACTGTTTTGAGGTCCATGAAAGCACAATTTTTGAAACTGTTCTTCAAGAATACTTTTGTACTTTTCAATATCTTCCCATTTAGAGTCACATAACAATTTTGCCTTTTGATACACTTCGGTAAACTCTCTTGAGCTGGCTTTTCCTTTTACAAAACCTGTTAGCTTTGCTCTATTAAGAATCCTGTTGTTTGTGCTTTTTCCTGTGCCTTTTTCTTTAATTAATGCGTTTTCAAGTTCTGCTGATCCTAAGTCATCATAATGAGTTTCTATTAAGTTGGCTGCTTTTAAACTTTCGATAAGTCCGTACTGTTTGCCAATATTCCAATAGTAGTTATTTGCATAATATTTTTTTAATACTTCGCCATAATCTTGCCACTCCCTAGAAATCTTAGACATATCAACAGGTTTTGATCTTGCGGCAATTTCATCTTCCTGTTCTCTGAGTCTTACAAAGGTGTCAAATATCTCTTGAGTAAATAAAACCTTATTTCCTTTATTATCATAGTAATAAATATCCTTTTCTTGTTGTGGTTTGTCGCCAAAACCCAAAAATTCAAATTTAGAAAGAAGTTTTTTATCATTGCTAACAAAATCGATGACATGCACCTTATCTTTTCTAGGAGCCATTCTTAAACCTCTTCCGAGCTGTTGAGACATGATCACATGAGATTCTGTCGGTCTCAACATAAGCAAACATTCAACATCTGGAAAATCTACACCTTCATTAAAAATGTTTACTGTAAAAACAATATCTACTTCATTATTCCTAAACTTATCAGTGATTTCTGTTCTTTCTTGTGAGTCAAGGTATTTTTTATTACTGTGAATAGCCTTTGCATTAAAGCCGTTATCTGAAAATTTCTTCGCCATATATTCTGCATAATCTACACTGTGGCAGAAACCAATTGTTTTTGTTGGATTTCCATTTTTTTCATTTTCAAGAAAATTATTGTATTTTTTCAGTATTGCTTTATCGCGTTTTTCCACCATTAGCTTTTCATTTAAATCTTTTTCTTCATACCTAGAGCCATTCCAAACAATGTTTTCATAATCGATATTGTCCTTTAATAATCTGTACTCATAACCACATATCCAGCCTTTTTCTGTAGCCTCTTCCCGAGTGATTTCATGAATCAAATTATCACCAAAAATTTTTGTTACATCTTGCATATCTGTTCTGATTGGCGTCGCGGTCATGCCAAGCAGAAATTTTGGATCAAAGTATTCAATAATTTTTTCGTACGAGGCGGCAGATGCATGATGGCATTCATCAATTATGATGGTATCGAAATGATTAGGAGGTATTTGTTCATAAAGCTCTTTTTTTGAAAAAGACTGCATTGTGGCAATAGTGATTTGTTTATCTAGATCTTTGTTTTCTCCATCGATAATTCCTATATCATCAATAATTTCCGGCCAAGCTTTTTTAAAAGATCCTTGAGCTGCATTTGTTCCTAAAATATCTTTCAAATGGGCTAAAAATAAAACTTTTCCACCATATTTTTTAGCATGAAAAATACTGATGAAAGTTTTACCAATTCCTGTTGTTAATGAAATTAGACCTTTTTTATCACCGATATCTCTCGAGTCGTTTATAGCATCAAGAGTTTCTTGTTGAAATGAACGAAGCTTAATTGAGTCGCCAACATTTAAATTTAAAAGAGGATTTAAGTCTTCATCTCCAATAAATATTTGTCTAAGCAAGCGTTCTGTTACTTCTGGTCTTTCATTAATATCATAGAGAGGGATAGATATTAGATCAGGTTTTGTTTCGTATTCTTTATCAATGAAATCACAAGTAAACGATCCTTGATTAAGTGCATTTTGAATATTATTTTTTTTCTTCATGGATTCTGCATAAGCTTCGTCGCTACTATGATGACTGCGGTCGTCAATTTCTAATAAATAATGTTTATAAGAAGTTTTGACAATGAAATCTATCCTGTATGATTTAGGAGGATCTACAATGTAAAAATCCTCTTCAGGTTCTATAAAATCTAATCCATATTCGTCATACATAGGAAAAAAAATCTTTTCTATAAAGGCTTTTCCTGAGAGAGTGACGCCTCCCGGCTTATGAGAATATTTAATAAAAAAATCTTCTAAAGTCATAGAACGATTATTATATAGATAAGTATGAATATCTAAATTTCAACTTTTATTGAGAATAGAAAGACGACTATGAAAAAAATGTATCAGTGTTTAAACTTTATCAATAGTTTTGAAATAAATTCAAAAAAAGGATAGGAATATGAATGAATTTGATTACATAATTTTAGGAGCAGGTTCGGCCGGCTGTGTTCTTGCTGGCAGACTTTCAGAGAATCCCAATCACAAGGTTTGTTTGATTGAAGCAGGCTCTAAAGATAGAGATGTCAGAATACATGTTCCGGCCCTTTTCGCTTACATGGGTCCAACAAGCAAAATGAATTGGGGATTCGAAACCGAACCTCAAAAAGGTTTTGCTAAAGAAAAATTGCCGGCTACAGAAGTAGTTGTGGCTGATCCGACAGGTCAAACGCACACCATGAAGGATGAACCAGAAGAGCATCGCAAAGGTTATCAACCGAGAGGAAAGACATTAGGGGGATCGAGTTCAATAAATGCCATGCTCTATGTGAGAGGACATCGTTGGGATTATGATCATTGGTCGAAACTTGGAAACTCCGGCTGGTCTTACGATGAAGTTTTGCCTTACTTTAGAAAAGCAGAACATAACGAATTGATCGATAATTCTTTTCATGGACAGAATGGGCCTCTTAACGTAACCGCTGTGGAGAATAAGTCAAAATATAAAGATTACTTTATTGAAGCGGGTACCAAATTTTACAAAGAAAATCAGGATTTCAATGGTGCCGACCAAGAAGGCATTGGCTACTACCACACAACGCAAAAACAAGGCAGAAGATGGAGCGCTGCTGCAGCTTATCTAACCCCAAATTTAGATAGGCCCAACCTGACGGTCTTAACGGATACCCAAGTAGATAGAATTGTATTTGAAGGAAATAAAGCAGTTGGCGTGGATTGTTTTGATAAACAAAAAAATAAAATTCATTTGAAATGCCGCCGCGAAGTAATCGTCTCTTCGGGAGCTTTTGGCTCGCCACAGATTTTAATGCGCTCTGGCATAGGGCCTGCAGATGAACTAAACAGACATGGTATAGATACCATCTTTAATATCCCAGGAGTAGGAAAAAATCTTCAGGATCACATAGATTACATAACTAATCATCCGGTAGACGACACGGATTTATTGGGCTTCTCTTTTAAATCACTTTTATACCGTCAACCATTTGAACTTTTGAAATATCTTTTTACCAGAAAGGGACAGATGACATCTACCGTTGCTGAGGCAGGAGGATTTATCAAAACCGATGAAAGTTTAGATATTCCAGATATCCAGCTGCACTTTGTTCTGGCAAAAATTATTGACCACGGTAGAACCATTGCTTTTGGTCATGGTCTGGGTTGTCACGTTTGTTTGTTGAGACCCAAATCTACTGGAGAGGTTACTCTCAATTCCAACGATGCTTTCGATTCGCCAAAAATCGACCCCAAGTTTTTTTCTGAAAGAGAAGATATGGATATCATGATTAAGGGTTACCGCAAGATGATGCAAATCATGGATGCTGAGCCTTTAAGGCCATTTACTCGAAAAGTACAAGATCCGGTTGATATTAATAGTGATGCAGATATTGAAGCCGCAATGCGCGCCCGAGCAGACACCGTCTACCATCCTGTGGGAACTTGTAAAATGGGTTCTGATGATATGAGTGTTGTAAATCATGAACTCAAAGTTCATGCGCTTGAAAATGTTCGAGTTGTTGACGCTTCCATCATGCCAACCTTGGTTGGAGGTAACACAAATGCCCCGACCATCATGATTGGCGAAAAAGCAGCTGACATGATCAAATCCTCTTGGGCTTAAAAAGCCTAGCCTTTTAGTAGACAAAAAGCTTTGCGGGCTTTAAATTAGACCTTCAATTTATTAGGGAGAAAAAATGATAAAAACAAAAATTACCGAAATGTTCGATATTGAACATCCAGTTATTCAAGGAGGAATGCACTATGTAGGTTTTGCAGAAATGGCTTCTGCAGTTGCCAACGCAGGCGGGCTAGGAATCATTACCGGTCTAACCCAAAAAACTCCTGAGGATCTGGCTAAAGAAATTGCAAAATGTCATGAAATGACCGACAAACCTTTTGGGGTGAACTTAACTTTCTTACCTGGTTTTCAAGAACCAGATTATCCCGGTTACATCCAAGCAATTGTCGAAGGTGGAGTAAAAATAGTTGAAACTGCAGGAAGAAGTCCTGAAGCTTATATGCCTGACCTCAAAGGTGCTGGCA
This sequence comes from uncultured SAR86 cluster bacterium, assembly GCA_902627595.1. GTDB lineage: Bacteria > Pseudomonadota > Gammaproteobacteria > Magnimaribacterales > AG-339-G14 > MEDG-81. Next base: position 68,882 of record CACOJO010000005.1, on the reverse strand, counting down.
TTAAAGTCATACACAAATGTACTTCAGTTAGGCATTCTCTAAAAGCTGAAAAAATTGGTTGTGATGCTGTTAGTGTTGATGGTTTTGAATGTGGTGGTCATCCAGGAGAAGATGATATTCCAAACATGATTCTACTTCCGAGAGCAGCTGAAGAACTTTCCATTCCTTTTGTTGCATCAGGTGGAATGGGTAATGGCCAACAACTTGCAGCTGCGCTTTCTATGGGTGCAGACGGTATCAACATGGGCACAAGATTCATTGCAACAAAGGAAGCTCCAGTTCACCAAAACGTCAAAGAAGCTTTGGTTGCTGCATCTGAATTGGATACAGAGTTGATTATGAGGCCTTTGAGAAATACTGAAAGGGTTTTAGCTAATGATGCCGTACAAAAAATCCTAGAAAAGGAAAAAGCTTTAGGTGATGAAATCCAAATCAAAGATATCATGGATGAGGTGGCAGGCGTTTATCCAAAAATCATGCAGGAAGGCGCGATGGATGCTGGCGCTTGGAGTTGTGGAATGGTTGCTGGGCTGATTCACGATATCCCTAGTTGTAAGGAGCTGGTTGAAAGAATAGTTTCTGATGCTGAAGAAATTATTAAAAGCAGACTCACTCAATTTGTAGCTTAAAAAGCTTAAGACTTTTAAATTCCCTAGAGAGCATTTCTTTTCTAGGGAATTTTTTTATGCAATAGCTTTTATGTAATCAGGTCCTAATCCACAACACCCGCCGATGATAGATGCTCCTAAATCTTTCCATAAATTTTTATACTCAACGAATTGCTCAATGGATAAGTTTCTGGGTTCCAATTGGATGCTATTATCTAAAGTCCAATCAAAAGGAACTCCAAATATGTTTGGATAGCAACCAATTGGTTTATCCGTAAGCTCGGATAGCTTTTTAATGCCTTCAGTAATTGCAATTGGATCAGTGCAATTAAATAAATATGCGTCAATATTAAAACTTTCTGCAAGCACAAAAGCTTCCTCAATGGTTTCCTTGCTTCTTAGTCTGGTACTTTTATCTTCAAGCAGAGTCCATGAAAGCCATATCTTTTTATCTTTCTCAGCTGCATTAGAGATTGCTTTTAAAATATTTGAGGTTTCTGGAATTGAAGAAACCGTTTCACAAAGAAAAATATCGACAAAAGGATTTAGCCCATCGATTAATTCTTCATAAATAGGAATAGAGTCGGCTTCATCTGGTACTAGATCTGGACGATAACTCTCATCCAAAGGCGGTAAACTGCCGGCGACAATAATTTCTTGGGCATTTTCATCAGCAACTTCACGAGCAATTTCTCCAGCCTTCGTAATCAGGTCATGCATTAAATGTGTTTTATTTTCCTTTTGAAGATAACTCGGAATAGTTGAATAGGTATTAGTAGTAATCACTTGAGCACCAACATCGACATAAGCCTGATGGACTTCTTTTACTAGATTCGGAGAGTCTATGAGAAATTGCGCTGACCACAAACCTGAAGAAGGCTTATTTGTTCGTTTGAGCAATTCATTGCCCATGCTGCCATCTAAAATAATCACAAAGATTTTTCAGCTTCTTGATTGATGTACTTTCTTAATTGTTCAAGTTCATCGCATGAAGTAGGACATAGTTCTTTGAGTTTATTCAGATTAACTTGAGCTAGTCCTAAGCGTTCGGTCTCTACAAATAATTCACCTTGATATTCCAAGGCAATTTTATTTTCAGGATCTAACTTCAAAGCTTTTTCGTAATTAACTTCCGCTTTCTTATAATTTTTTAACTTTCTTTGCGTAAAAGCATAAAGCGTCCAACCATCGGCATCTTTTGGTTTAGATTTGGTATATTTTCCAAGGACTCTTAGAGCTTTGCGATATTCTTCATTTTTTAAATGACTGGTTGCTTTCTCATAAAGCTCTGTAGGATCAACTTTTTTGTCATATTTAGCTGCATGTAGCGAAAAAGAAAAAACCAAAAGGCTTAAAAGTCCAAAAATTTTTAAAATCTTCATTAATCTCTCAATTTTGTTTCAATATTTAATTGACCAGCTAAGCCAGCTACTCTGTGTTGGGCACTTTCAATATAATCAGGATCTGAAATCATCTTCAACATCGCTTTTCTATTTGGGTACATAGCAATTGCAACTTGATCCCAAAGATCTTCCACTTCACCTAACATAAGCCTCGTTACTTCTGAGCCAAAAATGGGTTTACCACCTACTTTTTCAAGATGTCCTATCACTTCCTTGCCATAGATTGCATAAGCCTCTCTACCCGTAAGGTTAGTTTCTCGTTTGTCGGGATATTCTGCCTTTTCTTTGAACTTCAAGAGATTGACCATGAATATAGGCTCATCATGGCCCTCTTCTAAAAACTCTTCCATTTGTTTTTCATTTGGCATCACTTTATTCTCTACTTTCATTTTTTTAGCTCCTATGAATTTTGATTAAATATTTTGATATTCTTTTATAGCCTCTTGATCGGCTTTGGCATCCTCTCTGAATGCTTTCCAAGGTTTTAGGTTTAAATCCGGCATTAACCCTTTGCCCATTTTTTTTATTTGTTGGTAAAACCAGGCTTGAGCGCTAAATGCATTAATTGCCTGAATCAATCTGAAAGGACTGGTTGGTGATAACCACCATGGACCAATTGATAAGGTTTTTTCATACTTAGGTAATTCATCGATCTGTCCAGCTAATAATTCTTTAATCGCATAAGGATTGGCACACAAAGGTCTTCCAACTCCAACTATTTCACAGGCTCCGTCTGCTAATGCAGCTTCCATGCCCTCTTTGGTACGAAATCCGCCGGTTACCATCAACGGAATATTTACAACCTTTGCTATTTCCTCTGCATAAGAAAGGAAATATGCCTCTCGAGCGATGGTACTTTCTTTTCTGTTTTCACTTCTCTTTGGATTGATACTTACCTTATCCAAGCCCAACAATCTTGGTTGCTCGTAAGTTCCTCCGGAAATTTCAATATTGTCTATCCCTGAGTCGCTGAACAATTTAGCCACTTGAATGGAGTCCTCTGGAGAAAAACCACCTTTTTGAAAATCTGCAGAATTCATTTTTATGGAAATCGCAAAATCGCTGCCCACCTCTTCTCTGCATTTTTTGATGATTTCTAGATGGATTCTAGCTCTATTTTCCAATGAACCGCCCCAAGCGTCTGTTCTTTGGTTGATATCGGGAGATAAAAATTGAGACAAAAGGTAACCATGAGCTGAATGCAATTGGATGCCATCAAATCCTGCCTCTCTGGCAATTTTGGCCGTAAATACAAAACGGTTGATGACATCTTGAATGTCTTCCTCAGTCATAGGAATCGGTTTGCCATATTTCCTACCTGGAATTTTTAATTGTACATCAGATGGTGACATTGGACTCATGTTGATCTCACCCGGAGTTTGCCTTCCGGCATGGGAAATTTGCATCCAAAGTCTACTGCCTTCTGCAGTTGCAACTTCAGCCCATTTTTTTAGCATCGGCATTTGTTCTTCATAAGTGTCCTCCTCGATTGCTACATTAGCAGGACCTTCTAAGTTTTCTCGATGAACCTGAACATTTCCGGTTAATAAAATGCCGATCTCACCTGCACCCCACATTTTGTAAAGTTCAATATGCTTTTCGTTAGTGAAATTATTTCCTAATGCAATTCTTTCAGTCATCGCGGCTTTACAAACTCTATTTTTAATTGTTTGTCCGCAGGGCAGGGTTAATGGATTATTGATATTTGTCATTGAATTTCTTAAAAATTATAAAATATATTTTGACATGTCTACTGTCAATAGTTAGATTATTTAAGTATATTCACCAAACCTAAGTATGGAGCATTTATGAGAATTTTGAAAATTTTAGGAGTCATTGCTGTCCTCTTTGCAATTGTTTTTATTTCTTTAAGAATCCCTTTTGTACAAGATTTGGTTATAAGAACAGCAGTCTCAAATTTAGCTGCAGCTGATAGTCCCTTTCCTGATGAAGATGCGCTAAGTGCTCTTATTTGTGGTTCTAGATCGCCTTTACCATCTCCTGGAAGAGCACAAACTTGTGTTGCTGTAAAAGCAGGAGAAGATATTTTTATCGTTGATATTGGAGATGGCGCAGCCGTTAATTTAGGAAAATACAGCGTTCCAATAAATCAAGTTAAAGCAGTTTTATTCACTCACCTCCACTCTGATCATATTTCAGACTTAGCTGACCTTCATTTAGGAACTTGGTTGCCAGGTCGTCCACAGGCACTTCCTGTCTATGGTCCTGAAGGCACGGATATCGTTACCGCAGGCTTCGAAATGGCATACAAATTAGACTATGGATTCAGAAATGAACATCACGGTGAGGCGCTCGCGCCACTTAAGTCAGTCGGCTTTGATACAACCATTGTCAATCTAGACAATCCAGTCATTTATGACGAAAACGGTTTGAAAATTACGGCCTTCAAAGTGACACATGAGCCAATCGAGCCTGCCCTTGGTTATCGTTTTGATTACAAAGGAAGATCCTTAGTCATAACAGGAGATTCTTCTTACGATGAAAATATAGCTCTTAATTCTAAAAATGCTGATGTTTTGATTGCTGAAGCTCAAGCCAACCACATCATAAATATAATGCAGGAAGCAATTTTAGAACGAAATCCTAATCAACCCTTAGCAAAAGTACTTGAAGACATAAAGACTTATCACATGACGCCAGTGGAGGCGGCTAAGCTAGCAAATATGGCAAATGTTGGACACCTAATTTTTTATCACCTTACTCCCGCTCCACGAAACGGAATCATGGAAAATGTTTTTGTAAGAGGAGTTGATGAGATAAGAACAGATTGGACCTTGTCCAGAGATGGAACTTTCGTGGTCTTGCCTGCAAGTACAGAGGAAATAATCCTCTCGGATTTAAATTAGAAGTTTTACTTTGATTGCATTAAGATAAATATCAGTTGAGGGGAGAGAAATGAAAAAAAATATCAGCGCTTTAATTTTCACGTCGTTAATTTTTATCGGATGTACAGATACTTCATTGGAAGTAGTAGATTTTTCTATTGCAGATAAACCTGCGCCTAGTCCTAGCAAAGACTTTAACGAATTAAGAAATGCCTACTTTGGTGACCTTCACGTTCATACAAGATATTCGTTCGATGCTTATGTTTTCGGAACAACTGCATCTCCAGATGATGCGTACAGATATGCCAAAGGCGAGACAATTAAGCATGCTTTGGGTTTTGATATGAAACTTAGAGAGCCTTTAGATTTTTACGCTGTTACCGATCATGGTTTTTTTCTTGGAATGATCCAAGCTTGGGCTGATACTTCAACTTATGCCTCCACTCTTCCTGGGGCAGAGATTTACCACAATATTAATGCTCCTGAAAATCAAACTTTAGAGTCTTCTGCTTTTCGACTTGGTAGCTTCAGAGGTGCCGTTGAAGCAATTGCAAATCCTTATCCTTGGTACCATCCTAAATTTCTGCAAGCTTTTTTATCCAATCACATTTCATTAGCCATCCAATCTTTTGATGATGAAACACATAAATCATCTTGGGCAGATGTAGCAAGAGCCGCTAACGAACATAATGATCCTGGTAATTTTACAACCTTCATTGGATATGAATTTACAACTTCTACGGACGTTGAAAATGGTAATTTACACAGGAATGTAATCTTTGAAGGATCTAAAGCGCCTGAAAGACCATGGACTAGAATCGACTCTATAAATCCAGAAGATTTATGGGTCTGGATGGATAAGCTCAGAGATAAAGGCATAGACTCTATTGCAATGCCGCATAATTCAAATGGCTCAAATGGACAAATGTTTGAAGTAGAGCAATTTGACGGTTCACCTATTGATAAAGAATATTCTGCATTACGAATGAGGAACGAACCCATTGTCGAAATGACTCAGGTTAAGGGCACTAGTGACACCCATCCTCTTTTATCTCCTAACGATGAATGGGCAGATTTTGGCATCATGAATTCTAGAGTAGGAAGTTTTCCTAGGACTTACTCTTTACCTTCGGGTGGTTATGTAAGAGATGCTTTTTTTAGAGGTATGGTCCTTGAGTGGGAAAATCGGGGAAATCCATATAAATTTGGTTTAATTGGTTCATCCGACACTCATACTGGAGCTTCATCATATGATGAGTCTGATTTTTGGTCAAAAATAGGAATCATTGATGCAACTCCTGAAGGTAGAGGTTCGGTACCAGTAACTGATTATCAACAAACGATTTTAGGACGTCAGAGTAATTTTGGTGATACCGGCTTGCCAATTGAAATTTACGAAGGCCAAGAAGGAAGTTATTTAGAGTCAGGATTTACTCAATGGGGTGCTTCAGGCTTAGCTGCTGTTTGGGCTGAAGAAAATACTCGAGAGTCTATTTTCAGTGCCTTACGAAGAAAAGAAACTTTTGCTACTAGTGGGAATAGGATTTCAGTTCGTTTCTTTGGTGGCTATCGTATGGATGAGCTAGATCTTAATAGTGAGAACATTATAAGCGAGGCTTATCGAAACGGAGTTCCTATGGGTTCTGATTTGGTATCTAAGGGCAGCAATGCGCCAAACTTTTTCGTTTGGGCACAAAGAGCAAAAAATGGAGCGCCCCTTCAAAGAGTTCAAATTATCAAAGGTACGATTAATCAATTTGACGCTGAGCCAAAAGAAATTGTCTATGACGTAGTTTGTTCCAATGGAGCTAAAGTCAATCCGATTACAAATAGATGTCCTGATAATGGCGCTACAGTAAATACTGAAACATGCGAAATATCTAATGATGTTGGATCGGCTGAACTGAAAGCTGTTTGGACAGATCCTGACTTCAATAAAAATGAAAAAGCTTTTTACTACGTAAGAGTTTTGGAAAATCCTAGTTGCCCATGGACTACTTGGGACGCGATTAAAGCTGGGTTAAAACCTAGAGAGGACTTACCAAAAACTTTTCAAGAACGAGCTTGGTCTAGTCCGATATGGTACATTCCAAACGTTCCAAACCCTGGCGGTGTTTTTACAATCAGAAGTATTATGGACAGTGTTCAAGAAACTGAAGAGCCTGTAAGTACTAACTAATATTAAACAGAGAATTAATTGGCATAATGATTTTTGATAATGCTCATGAAATTCTTGAAAAAATTAAAAGAAAAGAAGTTTCTTCTCAGGAAGTTCTAGAGTCTTTTTTAATTCAGGTCGAATCGGTAAATCCTAAAATTAATGCGATAGTTGCATTAGATGCTGAAAGAGCTTTAGAAAAAGCAAAAGAAGCAGACAAAAAAATTACTTCAAAATCTAAGCTGGGTCCTTTACATGGATTGCCCATGACCATTAAAGATGCTTTTGAGGTGGAAGGCATTGTTTCGACTGGTGGGAATCCTGCTTGGCAAGACAATATTCCTAAAAGAAATGCAGAGGCAGTTCAAAGATTAATTGATGCTGGAGCAATAATTTTCGGTAAAACAAATGTTCCCTTTCTTTCTTCAGATTTACAGAGTTTTAATAAGATTTATGGCACTACAAATAATCCTTGGGATTTGGAAAGAACTCCTGGCGGGTCTTCTGGAGGCTCTGCGGCAGCTTTGGCTTCAGGTATGACGCCTTTAGAGCTAGGTTCTGATATAGGTGGATCCATAAGAGTTCCTGCCCATTTCTGTGGTCTTTTTGGGCACAAGCCAAGTTACAACATCATTTCTGAAGTAGGTCATATGCCGCCTCCCCCGGGTTCTATATTAACCGGCAATGGTTTGTCGGTAGCAGGACCTCTTTCAAGATCTCCCGAAGACTTGGAAATTGCATTAGATGTATTAGTCGCAGCGCAAGAACAGGATAGTCTAGCTTGGAAGATTAAATTGCCAAAAGCTAGGTCGAAAAAGATCGAAGAATTAAAAATTGCAGTCTGGCCTGACGAACCATATGCTGAAGTAGATGATGAAATAGCAAATTTAATAAAACAAACAGCAGATGATTTAAAACATGCTGGTGCTCATGTTGAAACAGCTGACCTACCTGTGAGTTTTAAAGAAATTGATAAAATTTATAGTCAACTTTTGAATCCTCTTATGCTAGCTGGCTCACCACAAGAAACTTTTGAAACTTTAGCTAAGCTAAATGAAGGTTTAGATCCAAATGATATGTCGGAACTTGCCAAGGTTGCCAGAGGATCTGTTTTGAAACATGCAGACTGGGTTGTGGTAAATGCTATGAGACAAAATATGCGTCAAAAGTGGAGAGAATTCTTTAAAAAATATGATGTAATTTTATGCCCTACCGCAATTACTCCAGCATTTAAGCACAATCATAATCCAGTTCATGAAAGGAAACTGACAATCAATGGAAAGGAAGATGAATACCTCAGAGCAACTTTATGGGCTGGTCCTGCGGTTTCTGCTGGATTGCCTAGCACAAATGTTCCAATTGGCATGTCCTCTAAAAATCTACCTATAGGTATGCAAATTACTGGTCCTTATCTTGAAGATAAAACTTGTATTGAAGTTGCTAAAATCGTCAGAGATTTAAGAGGCGGATTCAAAATACCGCCAAATCTTCAATAATTTCAAATTCATAAAATGAGAAAAATATTAGCTTTTTTTGGAATAGGTATTCTCATTTTATTAATGGACTTGATATTTAATTATGATCAAGACGAGTTAAATATTTTTATCTCCGATCAAGAAATTGAAAGCCTGATATATGCTTGGGAATTACAAGTTGGTCGATCGCCTAACAATGCGGATGTTAAGAACATTATTGATGATGTAATCAAAGAAGAAATCTTATATCGAGAGGCTTTGAGATTAAACCTCGACCTAGAAGATCGTATAATTAAAAGACGACTTGCCCAAAAAATATCATTTTTAAGAGAAGAAACTTCGATTGCCCCTCCAAAATTAGAAGAACTACAGGCATTTTTTGAAAAAAATATAGAGTCATATATTTTTCCCGAAAGATTTACTTTTACCCATCTTTACTTTTCTTCAGAGAGAAATGGCAAACAAAGAGCAGAAGAAGCTTCAAAGAATTTTAAGGAAGACTCTTTGCCCAAAAGCGACCCTTTTATGTTGGGAAAAAATTTTGTAGAGAAATCTAGATTTGAAATACAAAGAGATTTTGGCAATCAATTTACTAAAATTTTTGATGAACTCGTTTTTGATAGTTGGATTGGTCCAGTTGAGTCGGCATATGGCTTCCATTTGGTTAAATTACTTAATAAAGTTGAAAGCGTTACCCCAAACCTAAGTCAAGTTAAAGAAAAGGTAGAAGTTGATTTTTATTTAGAAGAAAAACAAAAAACTTTAGACTCTTACTTAGTTGAATTAAGGGATAAATATCAAGTAATCATAAATCCTAAATATATTTTTAATGACTAAAGTATTAGTTTCTTTATTTATCTTTTTTTCTTCATTTTTTTTTGCTCATGAATTTAATCCAGCTCATTTGTTAATTGAAGAAACCAAAGAGCTTGAATACGAAGCGCTTTGGATGACGCCAATAAAGAATCTTGGGACTTCTCCAGAACTAACTTTCCCTGAAATTTGTGAAATAGAAGAAGAACTTCCTTTTCGTCAAGGCAAATACATTTCCAAAAAAATCAACTTGAAATGTACTGAATCACTTAGGGGAAAAGCGATACAAGTCAGTGGATTAAGCATCCTGAACGATGCCTTGGTGACCGTAAATCATTTTGATGGTGAGAGATTTGAAGGTTTGATGAATCTCAAAGCACCAGAAATTGTTATTCCTGAAAGTGAACAAGTTTATCCAACTGGTTATTTTTACCTGGGAGTGGAACACCTACTCGGCGGACTTGATCACATTGTATTTGTTCTGGGTTTGATTTTTTTGATTTCAGGATTTATTCCATTGTTAAAAACAATAACAGCATTTACTTTGGCGCATAGTATTACTTTAGCAATCTCTGTCTTAGGAATTTTTAAACTTCCTTCTGCAAGTACTGAGGCGCTGATTGCTTTGACAATAATATATTTGGCATACGAACTTACTAAAGCAGAGACTGAAATAAAAAGACCATGGTTAATGGCTTTTGGCTTTGGCCTCTTACATGGATTTGGTTTTGCTGGCGCGTTGTCTGAGATTGGAATTGCTAATGATCAACTTTTCCTATCTTTATTGTTCTTCAATATTGGAATTGAAATTGGTCAGCTGATGATTATTCCTCTTGTAGGAATAATTATTTTCTTACTTGATAAAGTCGATTTTAAAAAACTATTTCGAAGTCTCGTAACTTATGGAATTGGTGGTATGGGTTGTTTTTGGTTTATGACGAGACTTTGGGGTATTGTGGCCTAATGAGTCCAACGTTTAATGCGCCTCTGGTTTTGCTGATGCAAAACTTTTTTACAATTTCTTTTCTCATTTTTTTTGGAATTTGTATTTATCTTTATCGAGCTAAGAGTAAGTATCTTCTTGCCCTTTTACCTTTGTTAGCGCTTTCTACCCATCAGCTTGAAGAGTACGTTTTATCTCCTCTTTTATTTGGCGATTACTACCATTTTTTAAATTGGGCATATAGAAATGCAATGGATATTTCACCAATGGAAGTTGCTTTAATAAACTTAATGCCTTACGTCATTCTATTGCCAGCTTTGATGATATCTAAAGCAAGATCAGAAAAAGTTTTTGGTATATTTTTTCTTTTTAACAATGCTCTCACCATGGCAAACGCAAGCTTTCACATTGGCATTTCAACAGCACAAAATATTTTTAGTCCAGGAATGATAAGCTCCTTGTTCTTCTATATTCCGCTTTTTGTATATGCGGTTTTATTTAATAAAGAAAATGGGCTTTCCAACAAACCAATTATTGCAATCAGCCTCTATGGATTCATAGGGCACTATCTACTTATCTGGCTAGTTAATGTTTTTTAATTAATCTCCAGTAAAGGCAGCAATACTTCTTGCCGTTTCCAAGCTAACTTCTGGACAAGATAGAACCATGGTATCTGTTCCATGAATGGTTCCAGATAATACTCTGCACTGAGCTTCAACGTTCGCCCTTCTGAGCAATCTGTAAAAGTTTATACCCTCATCTCTTAAAGGATCACACTCGTTAACGCTTATAAAAGTTTTGGGTAGATCCTTTACATCTTCCTCTTTAGCAAAACCTGGCCAGGCGAGAGGATTGCGCTTTTCCCATTCTTCAATTCCATAAACCACAGCGCCATGATCATTATGTAAATCAAGCATGATGCCATTATTTTCTGTAGAAGAAGGATTTTCAGGTAATGGCCAAATTCCTGCTATGTAAGGACACAAAGCATAAAGACCTTTAACTTCAGTAGATCTGCCTGCTTGAGATAATTTCATTCCCGTCGCAAGAGTTAAATTTCCGCCGCCACTTTCTCCTGAAATGACAATTCTTCCTGGATCGATATAGAGTTTTTTAGCATTTGTTTTGATGTAATCAAAACCTGAAACACAATCATTTAACCCTGCCGGGAAAGGTGCTACTTCTGGAACCGATGACGGCACTCTGGCATTCCTAAAATCTACCATGATTACTGAAACATTTTGATGAGCAATCAATCTGCCGAAGGCTTGGTATAGTTTGTAAAAACAAGAACCAATCTCCATACCGCCGCCATGAATGTAATAAACACAAGGGAGAATATCCTCGTTGTCAGGACGAATATTTAAAAGTTTTATTTTATTACCGTCTGGCTGTGACTCGATTTCAATGGTTTCATTTTTTAGTCCATCCGATGAGATTGCATCATCTAACCTAGGATCGTTAAAAACAGCTTCATACATCATGAGTTCCACTTGTCCCTCTTCAGTATTTACCTTAGCAAGCATTTCTTCTCTAGAAGTGCTTTCAACCAATACCTCAGGAAAGTTTATATCTTTCCATTGTTCTTTGATTCTTGGATCTATTCTTGGGTCTTCTGTAATTTTATTAGTCATGTAGTTTTCTCCCTTATATATTCTTGATGAATTTAACCTTAAATTTATCAATTTTTAAAAAATTTTGAAAATATCCTTGACTCATGTTTAATACTTGTTGATGAAAGTTTTGGTTTTAGGAGGTAGCGGTGGCATGGGAAGGTTTACTTCCTCGGCAGTCAGCTCTATAGGCGGAATTGATTCTATAACCATCGCCGATATAAACGAAACTGCCGCTTCTGATTATGCTAGATCCTTTAACGATGACAGAATTACCGGGATAGGTCTAAATGTTTTAGATAAAGATTATCTTAGAAAAGTTACAGCTCTTAATGACGTAGTTCTTAATCTCACAGGGCCATTTTTTAAGCTTGCTTACCCAATATTAGAGATTGCGCTGGAGCAAAATTGTCATTATTTGGATATATGTGATGATTGGGAGCCAACTGAAAAAATGTTTTCCCTAAATAAATTAGCTGAGGAAAAAAACAAGATTGCTATTTTAGGATTAGGAGCCAGTCCGGGCATAACTAATATGCTTGCTTTAAAAGCTATGAACGAGTTGGATAAAGTTTCAAATGTTTATACAGGCTGGGATGTCTCGGGAGCAAAGCCAGAAGAAGAAAGTTCTCAAACGGGAGCCAATGCTGCAATGGAGCATGGTATTGAGCAGATGATAGGACAAGTTAAAGTTTATATGAATAAAAAATTTAAAATGGTAAGGCCCTTAACAAGAGTAAATGTTCAATATCCTCAGTTAGGTAAATTTAAAGCACGTATTTTCGGTCATCCTGAAGCAATAACTTTCCCTCATCACTATCCAGATATTTCAACTAGCTTGAATTTAATGCATGGTAACGAATTAGTTAATGTTTTTGTCTTCAAAATGATTAGATTCTTCATTGAAATAAAGGTGCTTTCAAAGAGTCAAGCAGCATATATATTGGAACAACTTGAAAGAAATAAGGTTAATAAGCCCAAAGATATTTTAAATTCCTTGCCAGAGGTTTATGGACTGGCTCAGGGTTTGAAAAACGAAACTGAAACTATTGTTGCTGTTACGCTAGATGGTTTTGAGGAAAATATGTCTATGGGTGCTGCAACTGGCTTTCCATTAGCATGCGGATTGAAAATGTTACTTGAGAAAAAGATTACTAAATTTGGAGTATTAGCTCCTGAAGCATGCGGACTAGATCCCGATAACTTCTTTGATGAATTAAGTGGTTTTCTGGGAGATGGTGCTCAAATTAAGACAATAGTAACTCAAGAAACAGTCAACTAGATTTTTACAACCAGCGTCTTACCTTTCCTTTATAAGTTAAATAATCTTCTCCGAAAGTCTCTTCCATCTGCACCTCTTCTTTAATGACAAATAAATTTCTTACGATAAAAAAGAAAATAATTAAAAAGATAAAATTAATTGGATTATTTAGGATTATCAATAATCCTAATAAAAAGGAATTCATACCAACATACATTGGGTTTCTTGTGTATTTGTAAAAACCCTCTGTAATTAAAGTAGTAGACTCGCTAAAAGGTACAACACCGGTCTTCGCTCTTATAAATCTTGATATTGAATTGAAAGCCAATAAAAAACCAAGTCCAATTAAACCAAGTCCAAAGATAATTAGAGGCAGGTTTTGTGGTGAAGATTTTCCAAAGTACCAAGTGAACAGCATGCATAATGAGAGAACCAATAAATAGTGTGGTGGGTAAAATTTCATTTTTACATTGTAATATTATTAGAATTAAAATCACTATCCTCTTTAAAAACTTAATTTATTTTGAGTAAATGGGCGCTTCTTATGGAAAACCCTACATTTTTAGCAAACGTATTCTTCTTTACGTTCTCATTTGTGTGGTTTATCTTTGTAGCCGTCGGCAGTCATGTGTTCCGAAGGTATTACAAAGATAAAAAATGAAAAACGCCCTTTTAATTGATCTCGGTGGAACAAATATCAGATATGCATCTTTTGTTGGAAATACTCTGTCCAAAATATCAAAAGAAAAAATTGCCGATGAAGATTTCATTCCCTTTCTTAAAAAATTATTAGAAAGAGAAAAAGAAGAAATTGATTGTTTAGTTATCGCTGCAGCTGGTCCAAATAATCAGAGCTTTATAAAACTCACGAATAGAGATTTACTGATTGATTCCAGAGAACTTAGGACTAAGCTTAATTTAAAAGAATGTTTACTTTTAAATGATTGGGAGGCAGTAGCTCAGTCTTTGAGTGAAACGAATGAGGAATATTTTTTACCCATTAAAAGAGGCGCTCCCTCTAACGATAATACTTTATTAATAGGTCCAGGGACCGGTCTGGGAGTGACGCTAATTATTAAAGGTCAAATAATACCCACAGAACTTGGAAATACTTTTGGCTCAACTAAAGGCATGTTAGAAAATTTCGACCTAGGAGATAACAAAAAATTTTTTTCTCTTGAAAATATCTTAAGCGGTCCGGGAATCGAGAAGCTTTATGAAGAGAAATTCGAAAGAAAACTTTCTTCCGAAAAGATAATATCTTCTGCTTTAGATGGAAATAAAGATGAGCTCTTTATAATAGAAAATTTTCTTAAGACTCTTGTTTCAATGATAAATGATTTAGTTTTATCTTTTTCGTGTGAAAAAGTAATTTTAGGAGGATCTATTTTAAATACCCTAAAACCAATTTTAATGACAAAAAAAATACTCGATTATTTTCCTTCTGAAATAAATCCAAAATATGCTCAATTGGTAGAAAGGACCCAGATCGACCTCCTTACGGAGGACGAACCAGGTATTTTCGGTTGCTTAGCTTTTTTTAAAGCTAAATAATCTTTAGCTAGTTGGAACTATTCCTGAGTTGTAATATCTAGGCTCTTCGCAATCTGAAACCATATTCCAACTATCCTCAACATCAGGATCAAGGTTTTGCCACTCGGCATCAAAGGCTTGCCTCGCATCTTCAGATTGATAAAAATTTCCCCAGAAAAAGTCAACTTCGTCTGTTTCGTAATCGGGACCTAAAATTACATAGCTAAATGGCCCAGGAAGAGACTCAGCACTTTCTAAAAATGTCTCAAGTTGTCCAATCACTTCTCGAAGGTCTGCTCCCTCTTTACCTTCTTTATAAAGACATTGATGATACTCAGAGACAAAACTTGTGGTTTCAAATTCACCGAAAGTATTGTTAGCTCTTGCAATATAGGCGTCGAAGGAAAATTTATTTTCACCATCGCATGAAAGGATATCTAAAGTATCTTCTGTCCACGCAGCAACATTTTCATTTTCATTCCAAACTTTCCATGCTGCTTCAGCATCAGCTTTTGAATTCCAAACCAATTGCCAAAAACCATCTTCATTATCAGAAGACAGTCTTTGAACATGTTGAATGCCATAAGCAGATACTAAAGGTGAATTAACTTCTACCAAAAGATCTTGCCACTCAGGTAAAACATCGTTTCTAAAGTTTTCAGCTGTATAGTAAACACCTTCTTGACAAGGAACATACTCCATATAAAACATTTGAGGATATTCCTCTGAACCAAGATTAGAAAATGAAACTTCCGTTTCATCGTCTACAGCACTGCAAGCAAGAGTCAAAAAAACACTAGATAAAGCTATTACAAAACTTTTCATTTTATTCAACGAAATCTTGAAGGGTCATAGCAGAATCGTAAACTCTAAGATTTCTTACTATTTCTACTTCATGCCATTCAACCAATTTGTCCATTTCTTTATCAAAAGGAGAAACTCCAGTGTCTCTAGAAGCTGAGTCTTCCCATTTCTCCATTTCAGCTAAAGACTCATAGCCTACAGTAAAGAGATGGGTCTGCATGCCGCCTCCAGCCATTCTTGCTGAAAGACCAAACTGACCTGGAAAAGAGTCTTTTACTGCTTCATCTAAATCTTTTGTAGCTTCTATCACAGCTTCTACGTTTGATGGTTGTGTTCTAAATGGATATATTGCCCAAACAGTGTCTTTGTTTGAAGGTGTTCCATAAGTCTGAATAAATGTATTAATACGTGTACCAACTCCTTCGGAATTTGCATTTAACACCGAAGCAAATTTCCTTACTTCTTCGTTATTTGGATCGCTGACTTTTGCTAACCAAATTTCATGTTCTGCCAAGCTTGGTTGAAGAATTGCATAAGAGTGAGTTTCCTCTACCTTTCCACCTGCAATATAGGCATTTAAATGTATCGATCCTTTGAAGTTATTTTTTACAAAGTCAGAAGACATAAATTTGTCGGTAGCAGCTACAATTTTTGCTGCGCTTTGAGGATTATCAACTTTGAATAAGTATTCAATCCAAGTAGGTGATGTAAAGCTTAATGATGAAGCTAATAACATCGTCAATAAAATTATTTTTTTCATTTTTCTCTCCTTAAAAAATTTCATTGATTACTATAACAAAGTTATAATATTAGAGTGTTAGCTAGGTTAATCATTTTAGTTTTGCTCACATCTTGTGCATCTGGCTTTGTTGTTAAAGTTGATTCCGACGAAGCTTTTTCTGCGGCTAAATACAAGGACTTTAAAATTTTCAAGCCAGATCCTTTCAGAGTTGAATCTGATGAGGAGGAAAATCCTATAAGAATTAATAGAATTGCCAGAGCCTTATCTTTATCTCTTGTGCAGCTTGGATTAGATCAAAATGATCAATCTCCCTTAAAAGTAAGCTTTTCAGTGAAAGAAAAAGAGAGATATAAACAAATTAATTCTTCACATTTTTTTTATGGTTACCGAAACGATCCTTTCTCTTACAGATTTTATGCAAATGACTTTCCTCCCATAAATTATTTATCAGTCAAATTTTTCGATGAAGATTTAGATAAAGTTGTTTGGTATGCAAATATGAGAATAAATACTAGCTCGCTAGACGATCAAGATTTAGCTAACGAAATAATTTCTCAAATTCTTTCAAAATATCCAGGAAGTTCTTAATTGCACTTTGATAGTGCAAACGTTGCACTA
Organism: uncultured SAR86 cluster bacterium; assembly: GCA_902627595.1. Classification (GTDB taxonomy): domain Bacteria; phylum Pseudomonadota; class Gammaproteobacteria; order Magnimaribacterales; family AG-339-G14; genus MEDG-81. The sequence goes on along the minus strand of CACOJO010000005.1, from coordinate 52,065 downwards.
ATTTAGACTTAAAGTACAAAATACTTTTTGATAAAGTTCACTGACTACATATAAAGGGGAAAATTTTATGGATACTGGTAACACTGCTTGGATCATTACATCTACTGCTCTAGTTTTGTTTATGACTTTGCCCGGATTGGCACTTTTTTATGCCGGACTCGTAAGAGCAAGTAACATTCTTTCTGTTTTAATGCATTGTTTTACCATTGCATGCATAAGTTCAATTGCTTGGCTAGTAATTGCCTACAGCATTGCCTTCAGTGGTAATGGAGCTTATTTTGGAGATTTAGGTAATTTATTTTTAGCAAATTTATCAAGAGATAGTATGTCTGGCGATATTCCTGAAAGCGTCTTCTTTATGTTTCAGATGACATTTGCGATTATTACTCCTGCTTTAATAGTTGGTGCATATCCAGAAAGAATTAAATTTAGTTTTGTCGCTGTCTTCTCTTTATTGTGGGTAATTTTAATATATGCTCCTGTTGTTCATTGGATTTGGGCAGAAGGTGGTTGGCTTTATGAAATGGGAATTAGAGATTTTGCAGGTGGATTGGTTGTTCACTTGACCGCAGGAATAACTGCATTGGTAATCGCCTACTTTCTGGGTCCTAGAGACGGTTTCCCTAATTCCGTTCAACCTCCTCACAATCCAGGTTTAACTATGATGGGAGCTTGTATGTTATGGGTAGGATGGTTTGGCTTCAACGGCGGAAGTGCATTGGCTGCAAATGGCGATGCCGGAATGGCAATTTTGGTGACTCACATTTCAGCAGCTACCGCAACTATTGTTTGGATTGTCATTGAGAAAGTAAAATTTGGTAAATCTTCTTTAGTTGGAGCTGTTACCGGTTGCATTGCGGGATTAGCATCAATCACTCCGGCGAGTGGATCAGTGGGGCCTATGGGCGGACTAGTCATTGGTTTAATTGCCGGTGGAGTTTGTTACTACATGGTCAATATCGTCAAAGAAACTTTTAACATAGATGACTCGCTGGATGTTTTTGCAGTCCATGGCATTGGTGGTTTATTAGGAATACTGCTTATCCCTTTTTTGACCGCAGAGAGTTATGGTGGCATAGGATATGATGAAGGTTCAAGTTTCAGCGATTTAATGACAACGCAAGCAATAGGCGCGATAAGTGTAGGATTGTTCACTTTGGTTGGCTCAGTAATTTTACTGCTTGTCACTAAATCTATATTCGGATTAAGAGTTTCTGATGACTCTCAAGAAGAAGGTCTAGATGTTGCTGAACACGGTCAATCTGGATACAAGCTTTAAACAACTAAACCCTTATGAATACTGGGATATTCTTACTCGGTGGAGTCACTTTCCTAACGGCTTTTGTACTTTTTAAAATAAGTGCCTTTTTATATCTATTTCAAGATATTAAAGAAGGAAAAGAAAGATCTTGGTTAAAACTTTTTCAAGTGTTCATTATAGATCTAACAATTCTAATCGTCGGTGTTATTGGAACAGGTATACTTTTCATGACTTTATTAAAAATGGCTCATGGATAAATGCAAACTAAAATTACCCTAGGTTATTTAGGATTTATACCATTTGCAGCTTTGACAATATTGCCTTGGATTCTTGGGGCAAGTTATGAGGAAGTCTCTTTTCAAGTCTTGGTTGTTTATGGAGGAATAATAATTTCATTTTTATCAGGAATTATATGGGGGATTGACTCTACAAATAAAAAAAACTTGGTAATAGCAATTGTCTTTTCACTTTTAGGCTTTGGAGCCACTTTATTGGCTTGGATAAATCTCATTTTTGCTATGGCTTTATTGTTTTTTTTGTTTTTTCTGTTCTACCAGCAAGAGTCTAAAATTAATCCGCAGTTTAAAGATCCCGATTACATGAAACTTAGAAGAAATCTAACTTCAGCCGTATGTGGTTGTTATATGTTTTCAATCGTCATTCTAATTTATTAAAATTAAAGAGATGAAATGGTCAAAAGAAAAAGCAAATAATTGGTACGAAGAACAACCTTGGCTTGTTGGTTGTAATTTTTTACCTAGTACTGCAATCAATCAACTTGAAATGTTTCAAGAAGATACTTTTGATGAAAAGACAATTAAGAGAGAGTTAGATTGGGCAAAAGAGCTCGGGTTCAACTCATTGAGGGTTTATCTTCATGACTTGCTTTGGTCAAAAAAAGATAAATTTAAAAAAAACTTTGAAAGATTTTTAGATATTTGTGCAAAAAGAAAAATTAGACCAATTATTGTGCTTTTTGATGATTGTCACCGCCCCTATCCAAAACTAGGCAAGCAGCCTTTACCTGTCAAAGGAGTACATAACTCTGGCTGGAAACAAAGTCCTGGAATGGCATTGGTAAATCAAGTTGATGAAGAAAAAATTGCTTTAAAAGAACTAAATAGATTGAAAGAATTTATCCAAGGCGCTCTCAAAGATTACTCAAAAGATGACAGAATTTTGATGTGGGACATTTACAATGAGCCTGGTCAATTTGGTATAGGAGATAAAGCTCTAAAATTGCTTCAATATACTTGGGAATGGGCTCTCGAAATAAGGCCATCTCAACCACTTACTTCCTGTTTAGATGGATCTATTGGCGATGAAATCTTAAAGCTCAATGAAGAAAATTCAGATTTAATTACCTTTCATACTTATGAAGCTGAAAAACTTGAACCTACCATTCAAAGACTTAAAAAGTTTGGCAGACCTTTGATATGTACAGAATATATGGCAAGAGAATTCGGCACTACTTTTGAATTTTCTTTACCAATATTCAAGAAAGAAAAAGTCGGTTGTTATAATTGGGGCTTTGTCGCTGGCAAAAGCCAAACTCATTTTGGTTGGTCAACTATTTTAGAGCTTCAAGATAAGAAGAATAAAGGTGAGTTTCTTAAAGACCATGATGCAATTCCAGAGCCAGAAGAGTGGTTTCACGACATTTTCAGAATTGATGGCTCGCCTTTTGATGAAAAGGAGACGAAATTTATAAAAAAAATTATAAATGATTAAAAAAGGCGGGACTCCCCGCCTTTTTTATAAGATAGATTGTATTATCTTGCGTAGTTAACTTCGCAATTCATGATAAATCCTCTTTTAAGATATCTTAGCTTAGAAATTTGATTAGAAAGACTTTGTCCCCAACTTTCATTTCTACTATCCAAAAAAGCTCCTAATCTTTGTGAAGTAGGGCCTTGAATAACCACCATTAATTGACCAGTGTAATCTCCGGTATTGATCTGGTAAGCCTCTAGAGTGATATCCTCAAATCCATTTGCTTGAGCTAACTCTTGGTACTCAGCAATTGCGTTAATATATGCAGCTGGATTTTTAGTTTTTACATTTATGTTGTAGTTAGCAAAAGTTTGACCTGTTTCAAAAGAACCTGAACCTTCCGTCAAAACTGAATAATGATCTACTTCTCTTATTGTTCTCTTGCTAGCTATTTTTGATATTTCTCTTACATAGACAGGATCTGCAGGGTTTCCACTAATTGAGTCAGCGTGATTCTCAAAAAGCGACCAATAATACATATCTCCGAATTCTTCTGCACCATAACCTGGCTGACAAACTCCTGAAGATACTACGTTATTTATTTCAGCTAATGCTTTGCCGCTTCCTCTAGCCCATTCCATGTATGCAACTGGATCAGAGGTGTTAATTGTAAATACAGACATAGCAGGCGCTGCAAATCCAAAGCTACTCATCACGAGAATAGCGCTTATCATAATTTTTTTCATTTTTTTCTCCTAAAAAATATGGAGAAACAATATATCAAGGCTTTGAATAATTTTCTACTGCTCTCCACACTCTAAGTAAATTTTCACCGAAAACTTTTTTAATTTCTTCTTTGGTATAATTTCTTTTTAATAACTCTTCAATTAAATTTGGATAAGTTGAGGTATCTTCAAGCCCAACTGGAAAATTTCTCCAACCATCATAATCAGAGCCAATGCCTACATAATCAATGCCAACTAGTTGTTTTACTCTATCGATGTGATCTGCAACATCTTCAACTGTTACTACTAAATCAGGATATTTTCTCTTTTCAGCAATAAATTCTGAACCAAAGCAAATTTGAATAACTCCGCCATTTTTAGCTAGCTCTTTTAACATATCGTCCGAAACGTTTCTTTCAAACCCTGGGACGAAATGTCTCAAGGAGCTATGTGAAGCAATAACAGGAGTTTTGGTTAAGCGTAAAACTTCATAAAATGCTGCATCGGAAACATGACTTATATCAATCATTACCCCTTGCTTATTCATCTCAGCAACAACCTCTCTTCCAAAGGGACTGAGACCTCCCCAGTTTTTATTTTCGTCATATGAAGAGTCGGATATATGATTACTTTTAGAATGGGCTAAAGTAATGTAGCTGACACCCATGTCAGAAAATAATTCAATATTTGAAAGCTTGCTTTCTATTGGCGCTCCATTTTCCATGCCATAGACAATTTGCATCACGCTTTTATTATTTGTAATTTCGTCAGGTGATTTAACCAAACGAAATTTATTAGGACTTTTTTTCTTAATGTCCTCTAAAATTTGAATAATTTCATTTGCCATTTTAAATGCTGTACCTTTATCCTCTGCAGAAGGAGGTGTAAAAATCACAAAAAAAGGTACATTTAATCCTCCGCTTAGGGCTCTTTCATAATCAAAGTGCAAGGAAGTTTTTTTTGTGATGTCTTCATATGTGCCGTTTTTATCTTGCTGCATATACAATTGAATAGGTGTATCAAGATGAGTATCAATAATAATTATTTCTTGAGCTAATTCGTGAGCAAGATCTTTAATTTCATCTCTTTGTCTTTTTTTATCCATAAGCTTTCTTGCCTTCATGACATCTTGAAGACGTGCTTGATAATTTTTATCTTGATTTTCAGTAAAAGATAAAGGCGGGATTAGTAAGAAACAAATTACAGTTAAAAATTTTATCAATGTCATGGTAGTCTTATTTTATCAACCATCTGGCCTACCTCAATTGGAGGTTTTGTTGAAAAAGAAGAAACTAAAATAGCAACTACAAAATTAATAATCATTCCTAAAAAGCCTACTCCTTCAGGAGAAATGCCCCATAACCAGTTAAGGCTTGAGTCAAGATCACTAAACAAAAATTTAAAATAAATAATATAGCCCGCTGTAAAAATAAGCCCTGCCATCATGCCAGCTATCGCTCCTTCCTTATTAAGTCGCTTAGAAAATATGCCTAATAGCAGAGCAGGGAAAATCGTTGATGCAGCTAAGCCAAATGCAAATGCCACAACTTGCGCCACAAAGGCTGGTGGATAAATACCAAAAAGTCCTGCAATTAATATTGCGACTGCTGCAGAACACCGAGCATAAAATAGTTCTTGTCTTTCGTTAATTTTTGGCATGAAAGTTTTTTTTAATAAATCATGAGATATAGATGAAGAAATAACCAATAGAAGCCCTGCTGCAGTAGATAAAGCTGCTGCCAAACCTCCTGCTGCAACCAATGCCATAACCCAAGCTGGCAGCTTAGCTATCTCAGGATTTGCAAGAACCATAATATCTCGATCGATATAAACCTCGTTTGAGTTGTCACTTATTGGTGTGTTTTTGATTTCTCTTTCGCCTTGGCTTCCAACGCCACCAGAGAAAATTGGTCTACTTCCATCGAAAGGTTTTCCTGCTGAATAATTAATCAGGCCATCTTTATTTTTGTCCTGCCAAGCAATGAGCCCAATATTTTCCCAATTTTTAAACCAATTGGGAGAGTCTACATAGCTTTTTTCTTGAATTGACTCTATGAAGTTTACTCTTGAAAAAGCTGCAACTGCAGGAGCCGTTGTATATAACAAAGCTATAAAAACTAAAGCATATCCTGCTGATTTTCTAGCATCACTTACTTTGGGTACTGTAAAAAATCTTACTATCACATGGGGCAAGCCAGCTGTACCAAACATCAGAGCTGCAGTTATACAAAAGATATCAATGTTTGATTTTGTATTTTTCGTATAAGCATTAAATCCCAAATCGACAGAAAGTTGATCAAGCTTTTCTAGTAGATAAGTAGAGCTATTTAGCAAAGTATCTCCAAATCCCAGTTGCGGAATAGGATTCCCGGTGATGAGAATCGAAATGAAAATTGCTGGAACTAAATAAGCAAATATCATCACACAGTATTGAGCAACTTGAGTGTAAGTAATTCCTTTCATGCCTCCCAAAACTGCATAAAAGAAGACAACGATCATGCCAATGATAACTCCAATGTTTATTTCAACTTCTAAAAATCTTGAAAAAACTATACCTACTCCACGCATTTGTCCTGCAACATAGGTAAAAGAAATGAAAATCAAACATAAAACGGCAACAAGTCGCGCTGTTTTTGAATAATATCTAGTGCCAATGAAATCTGGTACGGTGTATTGACCAAACTTTCTTAAATAAGGGGCTAGAAGCAAAGCAAGCAAAACATACCCTCCTGTCCAACCCATTAGATATACAGCTCCATCCTTTCCTAAGAAGGAAATAAGACCGGCCATAGAAATAAAGGATGCTGCAGACATCCAATCTGCTGCAGTTGCCATGCCATTAGCTAATGGATTTACGCCTTTACCAGCCACATAAAATTCATTGGTGGAATTGGCTCGTGACCAAATCGCTATACCAATATATAAGACGAAAGATAAGCTAACAAAAATGTAAGTCAGAAGTTGGCTACTCATTTTTCCTCTTTTTTATTTTGAATTTTCTTTTCTAAACGATGCATAGCAAAAACATAAACAAAGATAAGAATAACGAATCCATAAATACTCCCTTGTTGAGCAAACCAAAATCCTAATTTGAAACCTCCTAGAGAAAATTGATCTAGAAAGTCAGAAAGAAGGATTCCGAAGCCAAAAGAAATAACAAACCAGATAAAGAGGAGAATTGAAAGAAGTTTTAAATTTGCCTTCCAGTAATCTTGCGGTGACATTTTTTTCCTAGTCTTAAAAAAATTATTATAAGATGAATTCATTTAACATTACCAAATATGAATTATGGAAAATAAAGAAACAGTATTGGTAACAGGTGGATCAGGCTTCATTGCTTCGCATTGTATTATTCAGCTTGCCTCGGCAGGTTATAACGTCAAAGCAACGGTAAGAGACTTATCTAGAACCAATAAACTTAATCAAACACTTTTAAACGGCTTGGAAAAACATGAGGGTAAATCAGATCTTTCGGTAGATTGGAAGGTGACAAATTTATCATCTGATGAGGGCTGGGATGAGGCCATGGCAGGATGTGATTATGTTTTACATGTTGCATCTCCAATTGCCATGCAATTGCCTAAAGACGAAGATGAAATGGTAAAACCTGCGGTAGAGGGAACTTTAAGGGTTTTAAAAGCTGCCTCTAAGGCCGGAGTCAAAAGAGTTGTAATAACCTCTTCAGTTGCTGCAATTATGTATGGAACTGATAAGCAAGGAGTCTTCAATGAAGAAGATTGGACGGATCCAAAAAGCAAAACTACAAACGTTTATGCAAAATCTAAAACTTTAGCAGAACAAGCTGCTTGGGATTTCATAGAGAAAGACACCTCCGGCATGGAACTTTCAACAGTTTTACCGGCGATGGTTTTCGGTCCAATTTTAGAAGAAGATTTTGGCGTGAGTGTTGGAGCGATATTAGACATGATGAATGGTAAGTATCCAATTGTCCCAAATTGGGATATGGGTGTTGTTGATGTTAGAGATGTTGCCTCACTAGAATTATTAGCGATGACTAAGCCAGAAGCAGCGGGTAAAAGATTTGTTTGTTCAGCGGAGAACATGTTTATGAAAGATCAAAATGAATATCTCTCAGAACTCTTTCCAGAGTCTGCAGACAAAATCCCAAAAAGAGTTGCGCCTAATTGGCTAATTAAGTTTCTTGCATTTTTCTTACCTGCTTTAAAAATGATTGCAGAAGGCTTAGGCAAAGAAAGGAGCATGGACTCTTCGCAAGCAAGAAATTTATTAGGCTGGAATCCCAGATCTGCAAAAGAAGCTGTGAAATCTGCTGCTGAAAGTGCAAAAGAGTTTGGTTTAATAGAAGACTAGGATTTTTTGTTTACGAAAAATTGTCTCTCGGGATTATTTGCTTCTTCTTTTTCTGAAAAAGGTGGATATCGAACCGCGCCGTCGGGTGCATATTGTAGAATGTATGTTTTCCTAGTTGAGTTAGTTTTGTTTGGCCCAGTGCAATGAGGAGTCAAAGAAGAAAAAACCACAATATCTCCGGCTTTTGCTGGAACTGGAATAGCTTTTGAGTCATCAAGTCTTATTTTGTAACCTAACTCCGTTACATCATGCTTTAGAGTTCCCATTTTGTGTAATTTTGGAATAACCCAAGGACAACCATTGGTTTCATCGGTATCGGTTAAAGGAATCCAACAGGTTAAATAGGCTTGAGGGTTAACAAATGTATAACCATTATCTTGGTGCCAAGGAAAATCTTCTTGTGTATCTGCTTTTTTGTATACGGCCTGATCCCAATAAAGTCTAACATCCCCGCCAATTAAGTCCTGACACAAACCTTTAAATACTTTATGACTTGCAAAAAATTTTAAAAAATTAGAATACAAAACTAAATGGGTGGTAAAAGTAATATCGTCTGCTCTAGAAATTAAAAATTTACCATCGTCATACTGGCGTAAATCCTCTGTTACTTTTTGCTCAAAAGGGTCGATTTCTTTTAATACTTGATTAATTTCTTCGTTAGAAAATGCATTTTCTAATAAAAAAAATCCTTGTTCATCATATTGCTGTACCTGCGTTTCAGAAAGAAAGGCAAATGGAGGTTTTTTTTGTTGCCAGGTAAAAGATTTGTTTTTTTCGTGTAACTCTATCTTCATAACTTCAATTAAGTGAATTTTCTAACACCCAAAATTCTTCGAAATATCCTCCTGACTGAGGACGCTCTTTATAGAGGGAAGTGTAATATCCACCAAAAACTTTCCCATCTTGAATGTCAGACTTAGGTCTCGGGTCGCCAATTTCAAAAGGCTTGCCAGTATCAGGATTTATTCTCTTCACAAAACTATTATCAGCTATTTAAAGATTCAAGGTCAAAACAAGAAAAGAATTTTTTTATCTCATCTGAATTATTCATTTCAACTAAAGCTTCTTCTTCGGCCTGAGAAAGAGTTTTTTTCATACTCAAAAGATCATACCAAGTGTCAGAAGATAAATTTAAAGAAACCTTTCCATCGGATTTATTATCAATTACCGCAACGCAATTTCTAATTGAATAAGAAATGCTTTCATCATCAGAGAAATTAAATTGTAATGTCTTTTCATAAGTATCTGCCTTCTCTGGAATCAGAAGTACTCTTAATAATTTCAATGAGTCAATCGGCGTGCGTCTGGCTAATTCTCTTTTATTAAAACGATGTTTCCTGAAACGATCTAAATTTAAGGACTCATCTAGTTCAAGAGCTCTAGTTATACACCAATTTCTAATATTTGCAGCTGAAGTTGAATAAGCTACTCCCCTGAGGGCAGAGGCTAAACGTTTGCGGTCTTCTGGTTCTCCAGCATCTGCTATGCCCTGAGTATTCAAATTTGAACGTACAAGCCATGAAGAAAGCTCAATCGCCCAACGAAAATCTTCTTCTTCTAAAGATGCATCTATAATTTCTCTTACCTTACTAATTCCTCCAAAGCCTTCAATTAGTCGTAAAGATCTTTCTGGAGATGGCACTGGAAAAAGATTTGCTTCATCCTCATCAAACCAACCAAAAAGACCAGTGTAGATTTGTCTCACATGATGCTCAACAACACCATATAACTGCTGTGTGGTGTAATGCTCCTTGAAATGATTAGGGAGTTTTATGGTTCTGATGGTTTCATTAAGCGTCAAACCCTTATTTGCACACCTCACAGTTTGATCCCACAAGAATTGGAGAGTATCGCGATAATTTGTAATTATTTTCTTTATTTCTTTTTCTCCCGAAAATGGCGGGCCATGCGCGCCAATTAGATTTTTAGCTTCGAGTTCAGCTAAATGGTCTAAGCCTTTCATCATAACTCTAGGATCTCGATATTCTTCTCCTCTGATAGCAAAAACATTGAATAAAACCGGCCAAAGAAGATTATTGATAGCTAGTTTTAAATCGGGAAACCAAATTGTAATGGAATCAGTCGCATCAGATGGTGCAGGATAAAATTCTACCTTCAAGCCAGCAATTGATGCTTTGGTTGGTTTGTCGAATGTGTGTTTTGGAGCAATATAACCATTGGTAAATGGAGCATGTTCTGGGTTTCGAAAAAAATTTCCTAAACCCAAATTAACTATGCCATCTGGTCCTTCTTGAGGCATAGAAGTCGCAAACTGATGAGCTAAACCTCTCGTAACTCTGGGTGCAACCTCTCCGCCAAACCTATCTAAATTAGCTTGAATTCCTGCATGCCCCCAAATAGCTAGCTTTTTATTTTCATCAACTAGTGTTTGGGTACCGCCAACATAATGGAAATGAGTGTATATGCATGCAGCGATTGGAGCTTGAGTTTCCTTTCTTACTTCTTTTAAAGCTGCAGTCATTTCTTGGTTGCTTTCTCCAGTATCAATACAAATCAAACCTTCGGGTCCCTCTACAAAAGATTGATTTGAAAGACCATTGCCAATTAAAGACCATGCATTATTACCAACTTTGTAAAGCTTTTTTTCTAGACGCTTGCTATGTTCTAAAGTACTAGGATGAGCCAATTGCCCTTTTGGGCCTGTTTGAGTAACTCCTGACTTAAAAGAATCTTCTATGCTCATTACAACAAGTGCTTACTGCTTATTACTTTTTGACTTGGAAGAGCAATTCGGAGGAAGGTTAATCGTTGGATTTTGGTCAAAAAATCCAACTGGGATAAGATGAAACCCACAATACTCTACAGGCATTACTGGCCAGTCTTCTGGTCGAGGTAAATGTGTAACGCCAAAAGTAAGCCATGTAACCAAGTCACATTCACTTATATTTCTATCTTTAGCTGTAATCTCCTCTAAACCGCCCTCTCCGGAATGCATGACCGTATGTCTTCCGCCTCCAGATCTTTCCTCATTCTTAAATGGCGTTGCCCAAATATTATGTTTCGCAAAAGCAGCTCTTTTCCCTGGAGGAGAATTAGGATTTGATAAGAGAGTTGGCGTATTCCCATAAAGTATCTTATAGGCTGTTGGTGACCCAACTTTGTTTAGCTTCTTGGGATTTACAATTTTCCATGTGCGACTTTTTTCTGGAGCAATATTCCTTTGAGCCTCACTCTCTTTTGTCAAATGCGATGAAATAGCTTGAAATTGTGTTCCTTCTGGGTTCGCTTCATTGATTGGAAGAGGCTCAACATTTGTTTCAAACAACTGGTTATCTCCACCATCTAAATCCCAGTCAATTCTTACATTGAAAAGATGTTGATGAATTGGAGAGGCTAATTCAGAAGAAATTTTAAAATCCTGTCCTGATTTATGAATATCTTCATGGTAAGCGCTTATTCCTACTACTCCGGTAAGTTTTATCTCCAATTGAATTGTGCCGTCTAAATACAAATACCAGAATATGCCATAGTCATAGTTTCCAATGGTTGCAAAGGAACTGACTACAAGACGACGAGATCGTCGAACCTCATTATATCCCATTTGAGTTGAGTCGTTATGTTTCCATTGAACTCCATAATCCTCTTCATGAATACATATTGCATTCTCAATAGTTTCGACCGAACCATCGAATGCTAACTTGTGTGCATCTATGTAATAGATATCACCCAAACAATCACATCCTAAAGTTAAAGAATTTGTCATTGTGCCAAATCCATACTCAGTTCCATCATGTACTGCTTTCCACCAATGCATTGGATCAGATGAACCATAAGGTACGACCATGTCTGATAGCCCGGCCCTATAAAAAATTGGCCTATCGTTTAGAGAGACTTGATGCAAAGCCAATCCTTCTATTGGATCGATAGAAACTCTTAGTTGCCAACCTTCCCAAGAAATTAAGTTGTCTTTAACTGAAAATCCAACTCCTTCGGGCTGCGTTATAGAAATTTCTTTTGGATTATCTCTTAAGGACTCTTGACCATCTTTATCATATCTAGCATGAGCTTCAGGAATTTTTACAATGCCATGATCTTCAATCTCCACAACTTTCTTTTCGGTTAGGTCTACATGCGCAATCAAGCCTTGAATAGGTCGAGCATAAGCATTGTCTTTTTCGCTATCCTTGAGAAAAGATATCGCCCTAAGTGCTCTATTACCTTTTTTAATATTTTTATTTACAAACCCTCCACCTGGCCAAGGATCAATCTGAATCAAACTTAAATCTTTTATGCCTCTTTTATCTAATGCTCTTTGATAGTCTTGATCTTCCATGGTTAATTGAATTGCCAAAAATATCTCTGCCAATGTATAAGTTGGTCCTGCTATAGAGGAAATTTTTTTTTCTTTTAAAAGTTCTTTTTTTGAGAGATTAATCTCTACTTCAAAACCATCAGATTTTTGATCAACGCCTACTATTTTTACAATTCTTTCTATCTTTTTGTTTTCTTTGAGTAAGTTTTTATCTGGCTCTTCTAACGATATGTAGCTAAAAGAAGAATTTTCATGCTCTTTGATATTCTTCTTAAGAATACTTATGGCATCGCCAATTTCGGACGCGCTAAGAATATTTAAGGGGTGGTTACTATTTTTACTCACAAAATAAAGTATATAAGATTAAATATATTTAAAAATTATTTCTTTTTTTTATTTATTTCGTAGGTTTTTGATTTTTTTGGAAAAGAACCTTTAACGATTGTTGCGCGCTTTAAGATTTCATCATATTTTGTGCACTCAAATTCTTTGAATTTCATATAGTCTTTCAACATATCTTTCATGTTAAAGCTGATAGGCGACCTATAAATAAGAAAACACGCATCAAACTCTGTTAACTCTTTAAACTTAATGGTCTCTACAGTAACTGGTTTAGTCTTTTTGTCTTCTGATGAAAATACTAAAAAGCTCACTAACAAGATTGATAAAAGGAAAAATTTTTTAATAAACATTAATTATCACAAATTTTTTTTTAATAATTTTAAATTAGTAGAAATGTTAGTCAACAATGGATAATCTTAAATATATGGATAGAAATCAACGGTTAGGCCGATCAATCCATGCAAGACAAAGAAGAGCTCGTTTGAAGAAAACGCTTTCGCAAAGAAGCGACAATTTATATGCTCATCTTGTTAGATTGAGACACAAAAAAAGAAAATTCCACGTTAAGCATCCTATAACTCATTGAGTTAAGCTTTGTAATTTTTAATCATTTGCGTGAGCGGCTTCAAATGTATTGAGTTTGTAGTATGGCCAAATAATTCTTCAAGATCACCATTCTCCTTTTCACCATAAAAATCTAAGATGCCTTTTTTATAACTTTCTCTACTTTTCAAAAGCTCCCAGTATTTTTTTACATTAGGTAGCTCTTCAATCTCTAAAATCTTTTCCAGTCTGACGTCTGACAGTCTATGAAAGCAACACATCAAATTAATATCTATGTGAGAAAATTTACCTAAAAAATATGGCCCATGGTCTTCTAAATTTTTTTCAATATCCATTAAGCTCCTTGCCAGAACTTTGTAGCTGCTAGCTGCTACAGGTTTATGAATATTGAAGAATTTCATGATTAGAAACCCACGCCCTCTATCTCTTAAAGGATGTTTCCAAAATACTTTTATTGCTTGAAAAAAAGATAAATATTTTTTAATCATAAAGTTGATTAAAATTAATGAAAAAGGAGGTATTGCCGTTCCAAGAGTTTTTCCCAAGGGCACGCCATCTGTAAGCGTCGTATCTTCTACCCAAGAATTTAATTTATCTTGATCAACATCACCGGGCCACAAGTCAATATCTTTTTCACCAGTCAATGAATTCAGCCTTTTGATAATGTCTTTGCTTTCTGTGATGATCTCGCCATCCAAGTCTATAGCAGGAACAACACCTTTTGGATTTATTGCAAGATATTCTGGAGAAAGATTTTCTCCTTTTGGATAATGATCAACAAGTTTAATCAGGTTACTATCATAAGACAGTCCCTTTTCTGCCATGGCAACACGAACCATTTGGCTGCATAAAGACCATTTGGCATGATAGAGTTTGAGCCTCATAAAAAATCTTCCGGAAAATACTTTTTCAAAGTTTCTCTTACCATTTTAGCCCAAATTGCATAACCTCTTTCATTCATGTGAAGCAAGTCATCTGTATAAAGTTCGGGTCTTGGCTTTCTATCTTCAGACAACATTGGTGGAGATACATCTATAAAGACTAGACTTTTTTCTTTCATAGCTAGTGCTCTTACTGCGTCATTCCATTTCAATTGTCTTGGCCTTTGATCAAATCTACTTGGAGAAGGCTGAATGCTTATAGCAAAAACCATCGTATTTGGCAGACTTTCTTTTATCGAAGAATAAAAGATTTCAAATTCAGAAAAAACATCTTCAGGAGAATTCCAGCCATTGATGTCGTTTGTTCCACAAAAAAAGACAATTGCTTTAGGTTCATAAGCAAAAACAATCTTATTTTTATGACGATTAATATGTTTGGTATGCGCCCCACCAAAGCCTCTATTTATTACTTTAAGAGGTTTCATATCTTCTTCTAGAGATTTCCAAAGTCTTATTGAAGAGCTTCCTATAAACAAAAATTCATTTTTTGGGGGAGGCGAAATCTTATCTTGTTTAACAAACTCGTCAATGTCTTCATCAAAACCATCTAGTCTGTTATAACTTCTTATTCTGTTAACCCAGTATGTAATTTCCTCATCATTTAATTCATACCCAAGGGCTTTTGCGCCTTCTTTAACTCGATACTTCCAATATTCTTCATACAAAAACCATCCTCCAAAGACTAGAGCAATCAAAATTCCTATTAAATAAAAAGCGCCTCTTTTAGTCATGATCTTATTTATATGCTTAAATAATTACATATGCTAGCAAAAAAACTTAAAAGTTATGTTGGATAAAATTTTTCTCTTCATCTTTGGATTTGAGTGGTTCGGCTTTGGTGTTTTAGGCCTTTTTTTCCCAGAAATAATTTCCAATATGATTGGTATAAACCAAACTTCAGATTTCTTCTTAAGCGAAACGAGAGCTTGGTATTCTTTTTTTACAATACTTGGATTGATGTCTTTCCTGAGTATATATCGGGTAAGGCTAAGAAAAAAAGTTTACTTAACTTTCGGTATTTTGATGGGAAGCTTTTTAATAGGAAGATTGCTGAGCTTCTTTCTTGACAATAGTTTTGGCACTGGAACGGCCATAGCTTTTGCAAATGAATTTGTGGTATTTGTCATCGCGTATTGGAGATATACCAAGAGAGACTTTATTTTTTAATGAAAACGTTATTGTCTCTAATAATGATTATAGCTTTATATAGCTGTTCTTCATCATCTTCGTCCGAGGTAGTAGAAACTTCAAAAGGAAAGCTACAAGGTTATGAAAAGAGTGGGGTTAATTATTTTTTAGGCATCCCTTATGCAGAGGCTCCAATCGGAGAGTTACGCTGGCAACCTCCTAAACCAGTAAAAGCTTGGCAAGGAATTAAGAGTGTAAATGCATTAGGCTCATCTTGCATGCAGCCTACAAATATTGGAAACTCTGCCTTTCTTGACTTAATGCTAGATGGTTATGGTTTAGCATGGTACGAAAAGCTTATTATTAAGGGCTTCTCTTTTTTTGCTCCTACACTTACTGCCGGTAATTTTTCTGAAGATTGTTTATTTTTAAATATCATTTCTCCTAAAGATGCTGAGAACCTACCGGTCATGTTTTGGATACATGGAGGAGCTGGAAGATTTGGATCTGGAGGAGATAGTATTTACTTAACATCAAGATTTGCTGAAAAAGATGTCATCCTCGTAACTATTAATTATCGTTTGGGCTCGTTGGGCTGGTTCGCACATCCTGCTTTATCAGCTGAATCGGAAAATGGTGTTTCTGGAAACTATGGATCATTAGATCAAATCGAAGCTCTTAAGTGGGTAAAAAATAACATTTCTAATTTTGGCGGAGATCCTAATAATGTCACAATTTTTGGAGAGTCAGCTGGAGGTCAAGCTGTCGGCACGCTTTTATCTAGCCCTCTTTCTAAAGAGTTGTTCCATAAGGCGATTTCTCAAAGTGGTTCGGGCATTCTAGGTACTCGAGCATTAAAAGACGACTCGAGAAATAAATCTGCAGAAGCCATAGGCATAGAACTTGCAGAATATTTTGGGGTTGATAATGACGAAACAACTCTTTTGCAACTAAGAAATATTCCAGCTGAAGAATTCATACAAATCTCCGACTCTGAGAGAGATGCGGAATTAATTAGTAGTGTTACCCAAATAATTGATGGGTACGTTTTTCCTTATAGATTTAATGAGGCTTATAGAAACGGATCTACTCATGATGTTCCTTATATTACTGGTTTCAACGCAAATGAAGGCACAACATTAGTCCCATTAATATTCCCCGAGCCGGTTTTTAAAACGTCATTTAATCAAGAAGATTGGCTAGGAGAATTTTGGGAAATCTTAATGGATGGTTTTTTGGGTGAAGTTCCGGAACCTGTCATTGCTTATGTAGACTCAATGGAAGGTAGTGCTTATGATGCTGCTGCTCAAGTTTGGGGTGATATTTGGTTTGGTGGTCCTGCATATTATTCTGCTCAAAAAAGAAGCGATGATGGTTTGAGTACTTATCTATACTTTTTTGAAAGATCAGTTCCGTCAGAAAGACAAACCATTGGAGCAACTCATGCGCTCGAACTTGCTTATATTTTTGGAAGCTTTTTTCCTTTTGTAGCAAGAGATAGTTGGGATGATGAATTGAGCGAAATAATGCTCACTGATTGGGCTAATTTTGCCAAGAACGGAATACCTAATAAATCATGGCCTAAGTTTTCTTCAGGTAACCCAATTGCAAAAATATATGGAGATAGGGTCTACGAGGATAAATTAAAAGATTATGTAGTCTTTGAAGCCTTGGCAGATTACTTCAATAAATTTTAAAGGTTTTTTTATAAATTCTGCTTAAAAAACTCTAAAGCGTCTTTTTGGGATTTACGCCTTATCGACCAGTCTCCACCTGTGCTGGCTCCAAAATTGATTTCCCCTGACTCAAAGATTTTGAGCCTATCTTCTGGTTGATTCATGCCTAACCTCTCACCAGAGTCTGTCTCATATGTCATATTCCCATCGGCTGATACCGTACAAAATTTTTCCGAAACAGCTATGGCATCTGGCCAATGAGTTACCGGATTGATTGAGTCGAAACTGTGTTCTCCGCCAGGATATGAAATCACAGAACTATTGCCGCCAGAAGCATTAACAATATCTGACATTTGATAAACTAAGGTTGCCGGGGTGTAGTTATCACTTTCGCCAACAAGATTCAAAATTGGCCCTGGGTTCCACCTGTTTTCTTCAGGCTTTATATAAGTTGCAGGATAAAAGGGCAAACAACATTTGAACCTCTCACCATTGGGAGCTAATTTTTCAGCTAAGGGTTCCCAAAATGAATAAAAGCTAACAGTTCCGCCTAAACTCCAACCAGTAATGCCGATTCTTGATGAGTCTATGTCTGGATGTCTAGAAACAATCTTTAGAGCTTCAAAGGTATCTACCATCATCATAGCAGCTGTTACAGACATTTGATCTTCTACGGTTGAGGCAACACCCCTAGAGTCAAAGCTATGAACTCTGAAAATTGCAAACCCAGCTTCTAGAAAATTTAGAATGTGCTCATGATGATGTCCTGCCCAATTATCGCTGCCGTGAACGCAAAATATAACAGGAAAAGGACCTTTGCCTTTTTCTGGAAAAATTAACCACCCTTGAGCATCAATTTCAGGAGCTTCATCTAATTTATTTAAAATATGATAAAACTCGAATGGACTTGATGACTTATATTCTAAATAGCCCTGTTGGCCGCTTTTGTACTCTATAGTTTCATTCATTATAAAATAAGAACAATTCTCGTCTTCCTTGAGAAGTATTGGAGAAGTTTGGCATAATAATCTACCTTTTGTTATTTTTTTTTAGGCTGGAACGATTTTGAACGCAAATTTACCCATTGATAAACTCTTAGAAATCGCAGTAGATAATAAAGAAGGCATCATAGCAAGCAACGGCGCACTAGTTGTTACCACGGGTAAGAGAACTGGCAGAAGCCCTGCTGATAAATTTATAGTTGACGATGCTATTACTCATGATGCAGTAAACTGGAATAAAGACAGTCAACCAATAGAGGCAGAAAAGTTTTTCAAGCTCTGGCAAGAATCTGAAGATTATATTAAAGGAAAAAACATTTTTACTGCAGATATGCATGTAGGTGCTAGTGAAGAACACTATCAGCCAGTTCATGTTGAAAATGAATTAGCTTGGCATAATGTTTTCTGTCAAAGTTTGTTCATAAAGCCGAACACCTTCAATCCAGCTAAAAAACATGTTTGGACTTTGAGATCCTTACCCAATTTTGTTTGCAACCCAGATATTCATGGCACAAATTCTGACGGTGCCATTATGGTTAATTTCAGCGAAAAGAAAGTTCTTATTCTTGGAATTGCTTATGCGGGAGAAATGAAAAAATCTATGTTTGGCGTAATGAATTTCATACTACCCGACGCAGATGTTTTGCCCATGCATTGTGCAGCTAATGCTGGAGAAAATGGTGATGTTTCTTTATTTTTTGGGTTATCTGGTACAGGAAAGACTACTCTTTCAGCTGATCCGGAAAGGTGGCTCATAGGAGACGATGAACATGGTTGGGGTAATGGTATTGTGTTCAATATTGAAGGTGGGTGCTATGCCAAAACCGTAGATTTATCTCAAAAAAATGAGCCTGTCATTTGGAACGCTATCAAGCATGGCTCAGTGGTTGAAAACGTAATCTTTAATCCTTCTACTTTAGAAATTGACTATACCGATCAAACCCTTACTGAAAATACTCGTGCTGTTTATCCTTTGAGTCATGTTGAGCAACATCTGGAAAAAAATTATGGAGGGGAGCCGCAAAATATCATATTTCTTACTTGTGATTTAACTGGCGTAATGCCTCCAGTCTCAATTTTATCTAAAGAAGCTGCTGCTTATCATTTTTTAAGTGGCTATACAGCAAAAGTTGGCTCTACAGAATTAGGCTCTTCATCTGAAATAGACTCTACTTTTTCAAATTGTTATGGCGCGCCCTTTTTTCCTAGGCCTGCAAAAGTATATGCAGAACTTCTTATGAAGAGAATAGAAGAATTTGGCAGTAAGATTTTTATTGTAAATTCCGGCTGGACAGGAGGTCCCTATGGGGTTGGTAAGCGTTTTGACATTCCAGTAACGAGAGCCGTCATAAAAGCCATACAAGATGGTTCTATAAATGATGCTGAAACAGAAAAGCTGGACATCATGAATGTTAAAGTTCCAACAAAACTCAATGATGTTGATACAAAACTATTAAATCCATCTGAAACATGGTCCAGCAAAGATGATTACGACACTGCGGCTAAAGAATTAGCAGCCAAATTTAAAGAAAATATAGATAAGTTTGATATCTCAGACGAAATTAGACAGGCTGGGCCAATTATCTAAAAAAAATTTATGACAAGGTCTTTGGGAGAGACCTTATCTCTTCTAGCAGATAAGGGTGATATAAACCTAGAAAATTCAATTTCTCGTGGAATTGAAAAAGAATCTCTTAGAGTTTCGAAAGACAACACCATTTCAAATACTGATCACCCTGTCTCTCTGGGTTCGGCTCTAACAAATAAATACATTACGACTGATTTTTCTGAAGCTCTATTAGAACTAATTACGCCCGCTCATTCCTCAGTAGAAAATGCACTTAAAAATTTAGATGAAATTTGTAAATTCGTTATCGAAAGAACTCCTGAGATCATTTGGCCAAGTAGTATTCCATGCAAGATAGAGAACGAAAATACCATAAGACTGGCTGATTATGGCACTTCAAATTCTGGTCTTCTAAAAACTTTATACAGATCAGGATTAAGCTACCGATACGGATCGATGATGCAAACGGTGTCTGGTATTCACTATAATTTTTCTTTCAGCGATGCATTCTTCGATAGCTTAAAAGGCGAAGAAGATCTCCAAAGTTTTAAGAATAAAGCTTATCTAAGTTTAATAAGAAATTTTAGACGTAACGCTTGGATGATCTTGTATCTATTTGGATCAAGCCCGGTTGTACCAAAAACATTTATTACTGACAGAGAAAATTTTCTTGAAAATTTAAATGGAGAAGATTTATTTTTAGAATATGCGACCTGTCTAAGAATGAGCGAATTAGGCTATATGTCTAAGGCACAAGATAATCTTTATATTGCTTACAACGATATTGATGAATATTTGAAGGATTTAAAAAATGCTTTAACCAAAGAACACAAAAGATATGGCGAAGTCGGTACGCTTAAAGATGGCAAAAGAATACAAATAAATACTTCTATCATTCAAATTGAAAATGAATATTACAGTTCTATTAGACCCAAAAGAGTTACTCCACCAGGAGAAAGACCTATAAATATTTTAAGAGATAAAGGCATAGATTATGTAGAGATTAGAGCATTGGATAATAATTCCTTTTTGCCAAGCGGCATAGATGAGGATACCAGTTATTTTTTAGAGGCTTACCTCATAGGCTGTTTTTTTGGAGAAGATAAAAAGTCAACAAAGGATGAAATCAAAGAACTCCTCGTGAATTGGGAAAATGTCGTTAAAGAAGGAAGAAATCCAAACCTGAAGCTTTATAGAAACAAAGCAGAAATAACCATTAAAGACTCGGGTATGAAAGTAATAGATTATTTAAGAGATATTTTTGAGCAGATGCCCTCTGAGATGAGGGAATATGTAGAAAAAGTTATGAAATCTTTGAATAAACAAGAAGAGAAATTGAATGATGCATCTCTTACTCCTTCAGGACTTATAGTTAATCAACTACAAAATAATAATAAAACTTGGGAAGAATTAAATTTAGAATTAGCAAAAGAACATTCAAACTTTCTTAAAAACCTTGAAACCGATTTAAGTTATCTTTCAAAAGAAGCTAAAAGTTCCTTGGAAAAATTTAAAAAGCTAGGAAATCATCAAGAAGAAGAGTTTGATGTTTATCTTGATAAATTCGTGAACGATATATAAGGTTTGTTTCTATTAAAAAATTATTAATTTGGTATTAGGAGAAATATGAAAGCATACGTATGTAGAGAATTTGGGCCTGTAGAGTCCCACAAAGTAGAAGAAATAGAAGACCCTAGGGCAGAGCCGGGAATGGTTGTGATTGATGTCAAAGCTGCTGGAGTTAGTTTTCCGGATGTCTTAATTGTTCAAGGAAAATATCAATTTCAACCTCCCTTTCCATTCTCTCCAGGTGGCGAAATTGCAGGAGTAATTTCTGAAGTAGGTGAAGGTGTTACTGATTGGAAAGAAGGAGACCGTGTGATTGCAATGGTCGGTAATGGTGGCATAGCTGAAAAAGCATCTGCTTATGCAGCAACCTTAATGCCTTTACCTGAGTCAATGGATTTCAAAGATGGCGCTGCATTTCCTCTTAACTATGGCACGACTTACTACGCTTTAAAACAAAGGGGAGAACTTAAGAGAGGTGAGACGCTTCTGGTAACGGGTGCTGGGGGCGGAGTTGGTACAACTGCCATAGAAATTGGTAAAGCTATGGGCGCCAGAGTTATAGCTGCTGCTAGCAATCAAGAAAAATTAGATATAGCTAAAAGATTAGGCGCTGATGAGTTGGTGAACTATGGTGATGGCGAACTCAAGGAAAAGGTAAAAAAATTAACTGATGGCCTGGGTGCAGACGTAATTTATGATGCTGTCGGCGGTGATATCTTTTTACAATGCATGAGATGTGTAAACTGGAAAGGAAGAGTATTAGTCATTGGTTTCCCTGCAGGAATACCTAAAGTCCCAACTAATTTAGCTCTTTTAAAAGGTTGCTCAATTGTAGGTGTCTTTTGGGGAAGTTTTACCGGTAGAGAGCCTGAAGAGAACGCTAAAAACTTTGAAGAATTATTTGCTTTACATAGCGATGGAAAACTGAAACCAGAAATTACTAAAAGTTATTCTTTGGATGAGGCTGTTGAAGCTATTAAATCTCTAGAGGATAGAACTGCTACCGGAAAAGTTGTAATAGAAATATAAAAAAGGAGGCCCTTAGGCCTCCTCTTGTTTGATTAGTTTTTTGTCCAAATTCGACCAAAGATCATAGTAGTTATTACTAACCACCATGCAACATTGATTGGATTATTCAAAATACTAGTTGAGCCTGCTTCTCCTGTATACCAAGTGTCCACAAACAACTGAGCTGGAGCGCTTATTTCTTCTAATTGGGCAAAGCCCCAAGCTGTTCCCTGAAGATTAGCGATTAAGATAGCGCCGACATTAAGTCCATTAAAAATTATTCCTAATGAAAATAATGAAACTAGTGTTTTATTAAAAACATTAGCATCTTCTGCTCGCATTTGATTGGCAGCTCTAAAAGCCACCCAAAGCAAAAAGAAGGTTCCAGCCATGTAGATTGCATTTGCAGTAAGCCCTCCATTTAAAGAATACCAAAGCTCTGTTTCTGTCATCATGATTTTTCTCCTAAAATTATGCTTTTTTCGTCCATGTTGATGCCATCAACATTATTATGACAACAATCCACCAGACTAACAGTATAGGGTCATTTGGAATCAACGAAAATTCTGGAACGTCTACTCCTCCAAATTGTTCACGAAATTCGACAAATCTTTGTCCTTGCGCAGAAAGGTTTTCTAATTGACTGAGACTGTAAGCAGTGCTCTCCCAATTGACATCAAGTAATGCTAAGTTTCTTAAATTAACGTAAACAATTCCTAATGAAAAAATTGTTGACAGGATTTTATTTAAAAGAGGTGCCCCCTCATTATAAATAATCAAAGCTCCTCTAAAGGCAACCCAAAGCAAGAAAAAAGCTGCAGCTGTATACAACCCATTGCTTATTAGGGCGCTATTAAAAAGGCTTAATATTTGAAATTCATCCATAGTTTTCTCCTAAATTAATAAAATAAAATTTCTAAAACCGCCTAGACGCTTTTACTCTTTTGGTCCTGGTGCGGTCCACATACCACCAATTAGACCAACTAATATAGCCAGAACAAAAACTATTCCGAGAGGATCGGATGGCAACAAGCCAGCTGTTGTGTACTCAGTAGCCCCCATTCCATCTACGAATGCTTGTAAGCTTCCATTTAATTCTTCTCCACTCTCTGAAAGAGCAAGAGCCCAATTGTTAACGGTTGAACTTGCAAACGAAAAAGTTCCAGATATAAAAGCTACAACACAAAGAGAAATCACGGAATGAAGCACTTTACCAAAAGTATTCGCTCCATGAAGGTTTGCGTTTGTAACTCCTCTGAACATCATCCATAAAAGAATGATATTACCTATTAGATACATTCCGTTTAATTGCAAAATCGCAATAAAACTCTGATTAATTAATGATACTTGTTCCATTTTTTTCTCCCAAAAAAATTAATAAACATGAGAACGATTCTCAATAAGTACTATATAAGAAAAAAGATGGTTGATGTGAAAGTTTTGTGAAATTTTTTTATAGCTCAGTTAAAAGACACGATACTTTCTAAAACTTTAGCCATATTTTCTGGGGTATGAGGTGACTTAAAGAAGCCAAAATAATTACCGTTTGGATCAATAACAGCAAGATTCATGCTGTGATCCATGTCGTAATTTGTATTATCTGAGGCTACCACTGGAACAAAAGGCAAGGTTAAGTCTGTAGCCAGTTTGTAAATAACCTCTATGTTTCCGGTAATTCCTGTGAAACTAGGATTGAAAGCTTCTACATATTGCTGCATCTTTTCTGGCGTATCGCGGACCGGATCAACAGAGATCATTCTAAAATTTATTTTTGAAGATGTTTCTGCTGAAAGGCTGTTGTTAGTCATTGCCATTTTTTTCATTGTCATGGGGCACATATCCGGACATGAAGCAAAACCTAAAAATAATACATCCCAAGAGCCTTTGAGGTCATTATTTGAAAACTTTCTATCTCCTTCAGTAAGTTCAAAATTATTAATCTGCCTAGATCTTACCAATTTGTAAAAACCTATTTGTTTATACTCTTCTGCGGTAAGTTCTTTTGGTGAGATAGTTGAGTACACAAATAAACCTGCGACCATTGAGACGATAAGTAAACAGGATGCGACTGTTATTCTGATGGAATTATTATTGCTCATAATTGAATCGGGATTAATTTATCAAGGGCCATACAGATAAACAATATGGTAAGAAAAACAATAGAGTAGAGAAACAAAGGCAAAGCCAATTTATTACTTTTATCAAAAATAAGAAGGGTTGCGAGACCTATGAACGCAACATTCAGGATTATTGCGCTTATAAAATAAAATCCGCCTAGATATCCTGTTGCAAACGGAAATATTGAGACAACGCCTAATAAAATTGAGTAAAGTGCGATTTGTAATTTTGTATACTCAATACCTTTAATAACAGGCATCATGGGAATTTTTGCAGCAATATAATCTTCTCTTCTGTTAATGGATAAAGCCCAAAAATGAGGCGGCGTCCAAACAAAAATAATCAATACCATCAACAATGGTAAGGAGTCTATAGAATTAGTTATTGCCGTCCAGCCTAGTAACGGCGGCATCGCACCAGCTATTCCGCCAATTACAATGTTTTGAGTTCCCGCAAACTTCAGAATTTTAGTGTAAAAGAAAGAATAGAAAGCCCAAGTAAGCAAAGTAAGGAAAACGGTCAAGGGGTTATTGAATATAAATAAAAGAACTGTTCCGGTTATTAATAAAAAAATTGAGAACGTTTTTGCGTTAGTTTCAGAAATTTCCCCTTTTACTAGAGGTCTATTCTTAGTTCTCACCATCTTGCTATCAATTTCAACATCTAAGATTTGATTGATGACCGCACTTGAAGATGCAATCAAAGCAATACCCAAAAGACCAAAGACGATTTTTGATAATTCTCCAGCAAAACCATCTGCTAAGAACATTGCAGTAGCGGCGGTTAACACCAACAAATAAATTATTGAAGGCTTAGTAAGTTTGAGGTATCCCGATATGGAAAACCTTTGTGATTGAGAAATAGCTTCAGTATTCACGAGACCTTAGCCTAGCATACGATATTCCTAATAACAGGAAAAGAGCCCCAAGATTATGTGCAATCGCAACATAAAGTGGAAGTCTATAAATAATGTTTGAGATACCTAAGGCAAGTTGAAGAAAAAGCAAGCCGCCAATTAGGCCAGAAACAAAATAGTGTTTTTCTTTCGCGAATATGTATGCCAAAAATAAAAAATACAAGGTAACAATTAAAGCGCCAAATCTATGTACCAAGTGAATAGCTACTCTTGATTGATGATCCAACTGCCCGCCCAAATAATCAGGCCCTATCCTTTGTGCAAAATTTAGGCCTTTAACATAGTCTGCATCAGGCAAGATTTGTCCTTTGCAAAGAGGAAAATCTGAACAAGCCAAAGCTGCATAATTAGAGCTGAGCCAGACTCCTAGAATTATTTGAACAATTAAGATTGGAAAAGCTATGTTTAAAATCCTAAGGGTGCTTTTAGATACAGAAAAATAATTAATTTTGCCTAAATTGATTTCTTTTAATTTCAAATAGGTTAAAAAGAGCAAGGTAGTTGTAGCAAAACCTCCAAGCAAATGTGCAGTAACAACCTGAGGCCACAATTTTAAACTAACTGTGAAATAGCCGAGCAACGATTGGAACAAAACTAGCGCAGTCATGGTTGAGGTTATTTTTACAATAAAAGAGTTTCTCGGTTTGGAAAAAACTGCATAAAGAAAAAGTCCAATAATCAAAAGTCCTAAAGAACCAGCAAAATATCTGTGAACTACTTCAGGAACAGCTTTTTCAATTTCGAATTTTCTTTCTGGATAAAGTTCATTTGCTAGAGATATTTCCGTTTCTGACATAGGCCAAATAGCAAAACCATAACAACCTGGCCAATCTGGGCAACCCAAGCCTGCATCCACCAATCTTGTCCAAGCTCCAAGCCCTACTACAGTGAAAGCCAGAAAAATGCCAAGCAAAGCGGTTAATTGTATTCTTTTTAAATTAGCCAATTTTTGATGCTCTCAATAATTTCTTAATATCTGATAAGATTTTTTTTGGATCAATATCTCCTTGATAAGACAAAATAATATTTCCTAGAGGGTCTGCTAAGAAAAAGCCAGGTTGAATGAATGGGTTTATACCAGCCTCAACCATTTTTTTTCTTAAAAGATCTAAATTCTTCGCAGAAATAGGAGTTAAGTTGGTTTCGTCTTGAAAAAGTTTTTTTATCTTTTCGTTTGTTTTCGGTGAGGCAACATAAAAGCGTTTCACCCTATCCTTTTCTCTACCAATAGCTGTATTTATTTGTCTAGAAAAATAAAAAGCTTCCAAACAAGCTTCATTACAACGATCATCTATGAAATGAATGATCATCCATTTTCTTTCCATTGAGTCTATATTTAGTGGCTGATAATCTAATTCAAGTTCCAAGCTGCCAAGGTCAACTGGTGGATTTATCATGGTTCCATAATTAACTGTTGCTTTGGGCCCAAGACCTGCGTAATACCAAAAGGTAGATAAAGAGATAACCAAAAATGGTGTCCCGAAGATTATCATTGCTATAAGAAAGCCTTTGTTTTTCATGTTGATTGTTTTTTTCTAAATAAATAATAACCGCCAAACAAAACTACCAAAGCTAGAGCAAACCACTGAATAGCATAACCAAAATGCCTAGTCGATTTTAATGAGGTTGGTCGCCAAATAGGCTCCAAACTTAAATTCGATAAGGCAGAGAGCTCAAATACATAAGGCAAAAACTTATAACCACTTAAGTCTTCCATCAATTCTTTGTCCAGTCCTTGAATGATAAAGTTGTTTGCAATTTGTTTAGCATTCTCTTCTAATACAAAATCTTTTGAAAAAGGTCTTATCATTCCATCTAATTTTAATTTTGTTTCAGGCAAAGAAAGTTCTGGTAAAGAATCTCTTTGACCAGATTCTATCCAGCCTCTAGAAACGAGTATTTTTTTACTGTCAGTTAAAGTAAATGGTGAAAAAACTACATATCCAGCTTTGCCGTTAAGAGTTTTATTATCCACAAAAAAATTTTTTTTACCGAAAATTCCTGAAATTTGTATATTCCTATAATATAAATTTTTATTGAGCTCGCCTGGATTTGTTTCTACTGGTAAAGATTGTCTTTGAGAAAAAGTATTTTCTAATGCCTTTTTGTCATAGCCTCTGTCTATTTGCCAAATACCAAGCGATAATGATCCTATAAAGACAATAAAGAAAATCAACAAAATTAGATATTCAGAAACTTTCATATCCAATGCTTAAATTTATAATCGCAGTCCTCGCCCTTGCCATGCTGGCCAGCCTTTTTTCAAGCGCATTTTTTCTTTTGAAAGACAAAGGCAATACCTCCAGAGCGATTTATACTTTACGAGTAAGGGTTACTATAGCGATGCTACTTTTATTGACTATTGGATACGGTCTATACACAGGTCAACTTGGTCTTAACTCCCCTTGGGGTTAAAACACATAAACTACTAATACCAATAATATCCAAACAACATCCACAAAATGCCAATACCAAGATCCTGCAGCTAGGCCAAAGTGATCGTGTTCTGAAAATGCGCCGCCGAAGCCACGTATGGTCATTATTGTTAAGATGATTGCTCCTAAGCAAACATGAAAACCGTGAAATCCAGTAAGCAAAAAGAACGTTGTACCATAAATACCGGCGCCTAAGGTTAAACCCATGTGAGCGTATGCTTCGTAATACTCCAAGCCTTGCAAAAAAACGAAAATAAAGCCTAGAGAAATGGTTACCACCATCCAGCTTTTAAAAGCTGCTCGTTTGCCTTTTTTTAGAGCTGCCTCAGCTAAAGCAATGGTTCCACTTGAAGTCACCAAACATAAAGTATTCCAGAAAGGTAACCAAGTATGCAGTTTGGTTATCCCTGGCATATTCATGTTTTTTTCAGCTCCAGGAAAAGTTTCGTTATCAGGTGTTACCATGACCGGCCAGGTTGCTTCGAAAGCTGGCCACAAAATATTCGTTATCGCTTTTTCGCCTTCCCCGCCTAGCCATGGCACAGAAAACATTCTGACATAGCCAAGTGCTAGGAAAAATGCAAAGAAAAACATGACTTCAGAAAAAATAAACCAAGCCATGCCCCAAACAAAAGATTGGTTGAGCTGATCGCTGTACATGCCTTTGTTGTTTTCATTGATTACATTGCTGAACCAAACAAACATTACTCCCCAAATAACAGCAAACGAAGTCATAAGAAGGATATAAGAATTCGAACTTTCTTTACCCAAATCATTAATCGTACTACCCGCGCCTAATACGAAAAGAAGCAAGCCAAAAGCCATGAATATTGGCAGCTTGCTGCTTTCAGGAACGTAATAAGAAGAATCTGAACTCATATTAGTTGCTCGCTTGTTTCATCATTTGATCTTTTGTAATGTCAAACAAAGTATACCCCAAAGCCAAAGACGAGATATCTGCTGGCAAATCAGGGTCAATGACAAATTTCAAAGGAATCGAAATGCTCTCACCGGGCTCAAGGTATTGTTGTTCAAAACAGAAACACTCGGTTTTGTGAAAATATTGCGCCCCCTTTCCTGGAGAAACGCTGGGAATTGCCTGGGCAATCATTGGCTTATCGGTGGTGTTGGTGAAAACATAGGACATTAAGTTTTGCTCTCCAGTCTTTACTTTCATTTGAGGTCTGTCTGAGTCAAAAAACCATGGCATACCATTGTTGTTGGTAGTGGTAAAAGTAATTTTTATTTCACGATTACCAATATCTTCATACTCAGAAAAAGTAGGTCCAGTGACTTTTCCATTCAATCCTGTGATTTCACAGAACACGTCATAAATCGGTACTAAGGCAAAACCAAATAAAAACATTCCAATAGTTGCTAAAAAGAGTTTTGAAACGCTTTTTTTAATACTGCTCATTTTAACCTTTAGCTTCTCCAGCCTCTAAATTAGGAGGAGTTTCAAAGGTATGGTAAGCAGGCGGTGAATCTAAAGTCCATTCGAGACCTTTTGCGCCTTCCCATACTTGACCGGTAGCTTTTTTACCGTAAATGATTGCTTTCAGAACTACATATAAAAAGAGTAGCTGTGATAATCCAAACAAAAACGCTCCAACACTAACTATCATGTTGTAGTCAGCAAATTGCATAGCGTAATCTGGAATTCTTCTTGGCATGCCGGCGAGGCCTACGAAATGCATTGGGAAGAAAGTTAAATTTACTGACACAAAAGATAACCAGAAGTGGGTCTTGCCCATAAATTCGTCGTACATGTAACCAGTCCATTTTGGAAGCCAATAATATACAGCAGCAATGATTGAGAATAACGCTCCTGGGACCAATACATAATGGAAGTGAGCGACAACAAAATAAGTATCGTGGTATTGAAAATCTGCTGGAGCAATTGCCAACATCAAACCTGATAAACCGCCAATGGTGAACAATGCTACAAATGCGATTGCAAAAAGCATTGGTGTTTCAAAAGTTAGCGAACCTTTGAACATAGTAGAAAGCCAGTTGAAAACTTTCACTCCGGTTGGGATTGCAATTAGCATGGTGGAGTACATAAAGAATAGTTCTCCAGCTATTGGCATTCCAACAGTAAACATATGATGCGCCCAAACTACAAAAGATAGTAACGCAATTGAGGCTATTGCATAAACCATGGAGTCGTATCCAAAAATAGGCTTCCTAGAAAAAGTTTCAATAATATGAGACACAATTCCAAAAGCTGGCAAGATCATAATGTAGACCTCAGGGTGACCAAAGAACCAGAATATATGTTGAAATAAAACTGGATCGCCTCCGCCGCCGGCTTTGAAGAAACTGGTACCAAAATGGATGTCCATCAACATCATTGTAACCGCCCCGGCAAGAACCGGCATCACTGCTATTAATAAGTATGCAGTAATTAACCAAGACCAGACAAATAGAGGCATTTTCATAAGAGTCATGCCAGGTGCTCTCATGTTCAAAATTGTGGTTATGACATTGATTGAACCCATAATGGAAGAAGCTCCCATAATGTGCACTGCAAAAATAAAGTAAGTTACTGTAGGTGGTGCGTATTCAGTTGATAAAGGCGCATAAAAAGTCCAACCAAAGTTTGGCGCTCCGCCTTCCATAAAGAAAGTAGCAAGCAAAACTCCAAAAGCAGCAGGCAAGATCCAAAAGCTTAAGTTATTCAATCTTGGTAGAGCCATGTCCGGTGCACCAATTTGCATTGGGATCAACCAATTAGCCAAACCAACAAAAGCAGGCATGATTACACCAAATACCATAATCAATCCATGATTGGTGACCATCTGGTTATAAAATTCTGGGGAAACAATCTGACTTCCAGGCTCAAAAAGCTCAGCCCTGATGACCATTGCCATTGCTCCACCAATAAAAAGCATGATGAAACTAAACCATAAGTACAGGGAACCAATGTCCTTGTGGTTGGTAGTGTAAAGCCAACGAGTTATGCCCTTGGCCGGACCATGGTGATGATCGTCGTGATGTCCTTCTATTACTGCGCTCATTTTTTAAAGCTCCTTATTTATAGTTTGTTGTTTTTATAGTCTAAAATTTCTTTGGGGACGACAATTTCGCCATCGCCTCCAGCGTCATTACCCCACGCCTTTCGGGTGTAAGTAATCACTGCTGCAATTTCTACTTCGGTAAGTTGCTCTGCGTAAGATTGCATCGCTGCGCCTTGAACCCCTTCCATTAAAATCTCTACTTGTCTGCCTTTATCATTCATGACAATTTCACTTCCAGCTAAAGCAGGGAAAACTGGTGGAATACCCGCACCATTAACTTGGTGACAAGCCACGCAATTTTTTAAGTAAACTTCTTCACCTATCGCAAATAGCTCATCTGTTTCCCAAAGTTTTTCTGTGAGAAGAGCTTGTTGGGCTTTTAAATCCCTTTTTCCTTGAATGAAATCTTTGTATTCAGAATCCGATACAGCTTTCACTACAATCGGCATATACCCATGGTAGACCCCGCATAGCTCAGTACATTGCCCGCGATATACGCCAGGCTCATCGACATAAGTCCAAGCAGTATTAATAAATCCTGGAATAGCATCTTGCTTCACGGCAAAATCTGGAACCCACCAAGAATGGATCACGTCGTTAGCAGTGATTAAAAATCTTACTCGTTTATTGACTGGGATAACCAATGGCTCGTCAACCTCTAGAAGATAGTTTTCAGTTTTTGGCGCAATATTGTTTCTTGCATCAAGAGATGTTAGAAGGTTGCTGAAAAAACTCACCTCATCTTCCATATACTCATATTGCCACTTCCACTGATGACCGGTGATCAGAATGTTGATGTCGCCCTCTTCATCATCGTAAGCCTTGATCATGGTTGTAGTAGCAGGAATTGCCATACCAACCAAAATGACCGCAAACAGTATTGTCCAGGTTAGTTCTAATTTTGGGTTGTCATCAAAATCAGCAGGGTCAACGCCCTCTTTCTTACGATATTTGATAATAAGGAAAACCATGAAACCCAAAACCAATGCGCCAATGACGACACAAATCCAAAAAATAGTCATGTGCAAGCCAAAGATTTCTTGGGCAATGGCGTTAACGCCAGGGGTCATATTGATATCGTCCCAGGCCGAAAAAGACAGAGGCGCCAAGAACAAAACCGTGAGGCACAGAATAAATTTTTTCAAATACATCTCAAAAAGTTTTTGTGGGCGTTACGTGAAAGAATTATATATGAATAAGCCCTAATCAATAGGCTTTTCAAGCAATCTAGAAGTATCTGGAATAAGATTAGTCCATAATCTAAAAGACTCTGCGCCCTGCTCAACAAGCATGCCCCAACCATCCGATACTTTTTCAACTCCATTCTCTAATGACTCCTGCATGAAAAGAGTTTTTTCAGCAGAATAAAAAAGGTCATATGTGAAATTTATGCCTTTAAATAAGGCTTTTGGTAACCCTAAAGATTTTCCAGCTTGTGTTGAAACTGCGGTTGAGTTGATAACCAAATCATAAGAATCAGCTAGCAAAAAGTCATCTGTAAGACCGCCAGCCTCAACTATTAAGCTTTTCCCCTTTAAATCAACTTTGCCTTCTAAATCTTCCTTTAGTAAAAGAGCTTTGCTTTCAGTTCTATTAGCTATTTTCAGACTTGCTGGATCTTTTTCGATAATCGAAGGAATAATACCGCGTGCAGCACCTCCAGCACCTAAAATCAATATTTTCTTGTCCTTCAAAGAGACTTTTAAATTTTCTTCTATATCTTTGACTAGACCAAATCCATCGGTACAGTCTGCAAACAACTTTTCATCTTTCGCATAAATGACATTGCATGCTGAAGCAAGTCTGGCCCGATCAGAAATTTCATCTACGTAATTTAAAGCCGCTTCTTTAAGAGGGAGTGTTATGGAAACACCTTTGCCACCATCCTTAAAAAAGTCAGCAAGCCATGTTGCTAAAGTTTCTGATGTAACTTCATCTTTTCTGAATTCAATCTTTGCATCAAATTGATTGGCAAAGTGTTGATGAATCTCAGGAGACTTTGAGTGGCCAATTGGCTTACCTATTACGGCAAGTTTCATTTTCTTATCCATTCATCAGTTATTAAATTTTGTATTGGCGTAGGTTTATCTGCTCCGCCAAGCTCTCCTTCCAATATAGATACCTCATCTCCAAATAAGTTTCTAACTTCATCAGCATTTTTTGCTGGAGGTTCTGATGAAATATTCGCTGAAGTGGATGTGATAACACTATTTAACTTTTCAGAGAGCTCAATAATTGAAGGATGAATGCTTTGCCTCAAAGCCACAAAGTCGCTATCGCCTTTTATCCATGAGGGAACGTTATAGTTTGCTGGAACCAACCAAGTATGAGCTCCGGGCCATTTACTTTTTATTTTCTTTATCAAATCTATAGACAAGTGCGATAGATAAGGATCAAAATGGCAAAAATGGCCAGAAACTAGAATTAAGCCCTTGTCTAACGTTCTTTGTTTAAGAAAAAAAATTTTTTTTACATCTTTTTCTGAATCAGGCAGACAGCCTAAACCCCAAACTCCTTCAGTAGGGTATGCGTAAATCATTTTCCTTGATAATTTAGCTTTGAAGATCCTCGTTTTCCCTTTTTAAGGCTTCTTTTTGCTCTTCTCTGAGGTTTTTTACCTTTTCAGCGAGTTCCTCATTGCCTGTGGATAACATTTGAGCAGCTAAATATCCTGCATTTATTGCCCCTGCTTTACCAATAGCAACCGTTGCAACTGGGACGCCCTTAGGCATTTGCACAGTAGATAAAAGAGCATCAAATCCATTCAAAGGGCCGCCGTCTCCCGGAACGCCAATAACTGGCAAAGTAGTTTTGGAGGCAACATTTCCAGCCAAGTGGGCAGCCAAACCTGCAATGCCGATAAAAACTCTCACTCCATCAGCAATGGCCTCATCTATATGAGCATGCAATAGCTCTGGTGTTCTATGCGCACTTAAAATATTTATTGTGTATGGAACATCGAGCGTATCGAGAATTTCTCCAGCAGCTTTTGCTAAATCTAAATCTGATTTTGAACCCATGACAATTGAAACTTTCATTTTTGATCTCCTTAACTAAAATGTTATTTTACAGATCATAAAAATAAATTGAATAACTATCGTGGCAATTAGAAAAATTTTAAAATTTCCTGATCAAGATTTGCGTATTAAAGCAAAACCTGTTGAAACTTTTGACGAGGAGTTAAAAGCCTTAACTGATGATATGTTTGAAACCATGCATTCAGTAAATGGCATTGGGCTGGCTGCAACTCAAATTGGCGTTGATAAACAGGTAGCTGTTATCGACATTAGTCCAGAAAAAAATGAACCCTTAGTAATCGTCAATCCTGTGATTCAAATTTTGGATCCTTCTAAAACTGAAGATTACGATGAAGGCTGCTTAAGTGTACCGGGTTTTTTTGAGAAGATTTCAAGACCATCAGATATTAAACTCTCTTATCAAGATCTAAACGGACAAAAACAAGAAATTAAGCCCGAAGGACTATTGACCAAAGTTGTCCAGCATGAACTCGATCACCTCAACGGTCGATTATTCGTTGATCATATTTCTGAACTGAAAAGAAGAAGAATTCGAAATAAAATTGTCAAACAGAAATAATGAATATCTTATTTGCTGCTACGCCGAAGATTGCTCTTAAAACTCTTGAAACCATCTATGAGTCCAAACACGATTTGGTTGGAGTGATTTGTGCAGAAGAAAAGCGTTCGGGTAGAGGTTTAAAATTTGTTAAAAGTCCAATCAGAGTTTTTGCAGAAGAGAAAAAAATTAAAATTTTTTCTTATGATGAAATCAAAGATAGAAAGTTCAGACCTACCTTGGAAAAACTTAATATTGATCTCCTTCTTGTCTTTGCTTTTGGACACATCATAAGTGAAGATCTTTTGAACGTGGCAAAACATGGAAGCTTTAACATTCACACATCTTTACTGCCTAAGTACAGAGGCGCTGCTCCAATTCAAAGAAGCATAATTAACTGCGACCGAGAAACAGGAATTACATTCATGAAAATGGATGCCGGTCTCGATACGGGTCCAATTGTAAACAGCATAAAATTTCCTATTGAGGAAGGAACGAATACCGAAGATTTAGAGGAAATTATGAGCGATATTTCATCTAGAAATATCCTACAAACTATTGATTCTATTGAGGAAAATACATTTTCTCTTACAGAACAAAATGAAAACGATTCTTCTTATGCTCCTAAAGTAACCAAAGACGAAGCAAGAATAGATTGGACAAAATCAGCGGAAGAAATAGTTGGCAAAATTAATGGTCTTTGTCCTAATCCTTGTGCATTTTCAAAATATAAAAATGAAAGAATTATTATCTACCGTGCAAAAATAAATGCCCTACCCGCTTCAGGCCCCGGAAAAATTATTAAGGCTGATAAAAACGAATTTTTAGTCTCTGGAAAAGATCTGTGTGTCGAAATTAAAGAGCTTGCTAGGCAGAATAAAAAAAGAATGGAATACAAAAGTTTCTACAATGGATCAAAAAATTTTTTTAACTCCGACGAAGGCTTTAAATAGTGATAATCAAATTCACAATATTATTTTTCTAAGAGTATAATTTTTATTGGAGTAATAATTGAACATCTTAATATTAGGTGCGGGCCAAGTTGGATCAGAATTAACTGAAATTCTTTCTGAAGATGGTCACAGCATAACCCTCGTAGATCTTGATGAGGAAAAACTCGAAAAGGAGTCAGAGCAACATGACATAAAAATTGTCTGTGGGAACTGTTGCTATCCACAAACCCTTGAAGACTCCAATATTCAAGATACAGAATTAGCTATTGCAATGACCGAAAGGGACGAGGTCAATTTAGTTGCTTGTCAGATGATTAAACATCTTAATAGACAGACAAGAACTATGGCTCGAATTCGAGCTAGAGAATATCTTAAGGGTAAGGGCAGTCAAATTTTTGAAAATGGAGAATACTCAATAGATGTTTTGATTTCTCCAGAGACTCTAATTACCGAATATATTTCAAAACTAGTTCAACTTCCAGGAGCACTCCAAGTTTTAGATTTTGGCGATGGAAGAGCATCGATGGTAAGTGTGAAAGCCGTAGAGGGTGCTCCTATCACAGGGCATAAAATTTCTGAGTTAAGACAGCATATCCCTAATGCAGACACAAGAGTTGCTGCTATTTATAGACAAGAAAAGATTATTATTCCAAGCGGAGAAGATTATATAGAAGATGGCGATGAAGTATTCTTTATCTCTGCAAAAGGAAATATTAAAAAAGTAATGTCAGAAATTAGGCCGAGAGACTCTAAATATAAAAACATAATGATTGCAGGTGGCGGAAAGATTGGAAGAAGGCTTGCAAAAATTCTTGAAGATAAATTTAGTGTTGTAAAGATCATAGAAAAAAGCAGAAAGAGAGGAGATTACTTATCTGAAAATTTAGACTCTGCTCTTGTGCTTAATGGCGATGCTACAGACGAAGACCTGCTGATAGAAGAAGGAATCGATTCTATTGATATGTTTTGTTCAGTCACCGACAGTGATGAGGCAAATGTTATGTCCTCTTTGTTGGCAAAAAAACTTGGAGCAAAAAAAGTACTATCTTTGATGAATAAGCAATCTTTTTTAGACCTGATACATCAGGGAGAAGTTGATATTACTGTTGTTCCAAATGAGATTACCATTGGTGTTGTACTGCAAAATATTACAAAGACAAAAATAGAAAGGGCTCATACTTTCAAAAAGGGTAAATCTGAAGCATTAGAGCTAATTGCCAGCCCTGAAACAACTCCAAAGATAATTGGTCAAGGGATAGATGATATAAAACTACCAAATGGGTGTACGATAAGTGCCGTAATACGTGGAAAAGAAGTTAAAATTGCTCATCATGACGTTAAAATTCACGAAGATGATCATATAATAATTTTCTTATCTGATAAAAAATTGTTTCCTGCCTTAGAAACAAGTTTGATGAATTAAAAAGATTTTAGATGAATTTAAAAATATTTAGATGAAGTTCAGATTAATTTCTAGAGTCTTGGGAATTGGTTTGATTGCCTTTTCTTTTTTACAACTAACGCCAATTATTGTTTCAATTATCTATAACGAAGATAATATTGCAGCCTTTGGCTATTCTTTTCTAATTACTCTAGCATTTGGTTCTTTTTTATATTTAGTTAATTTTGAAAAGAAGTACGAAGGCATTAGAGTAAAAGAGGGTTTTTTATTAACTGTCTTTCTTTGGCTGTTTTTTACGATCTTTGCAACTTTGCCTTTTATATTAGGAAGTAACAGCGATATATCAATAGTTAGTGCTTACTTTGAAGCTACATCAGGTTTAACAACCACGGGTGCAACAATATTTTCAGATCTTTCTACGGAATTTTACTCAATTCTCTTCTATAGAGGCTTACTCCAATGGATAGGGGGTCTTGGTATTATTGTTTTAGCTATTGCATTGATGCCGCTCCTTGGGGTTGGAGGTATGCAGCTTTATAGAGGAGAAACTCAAGGGCCTATAAATCAAAGCAAATTGAGGCCTAAAATAGCTGAAACCGCGATGGTTTTAGTTTACATATATCTCACTCTTACCCTGCTTTGTTTTATTTCATATTTCATAGCAGGAATGGAATATTTTGATGCGGTGGTTCACTCTTTTACTACCATTGCGATTGGAGGGTTTTCTAATTACAACGAGAGTTTTGCATTCTTCAAAAGCGATACTATTTATATTTTGGCAGTAATTTTCATGTTTATTTCAGGTATAAGCTTTTCTCTGCATTATCTTTCTTTTTCAAATTTTAGGCTATTAAACTACCTCAAAGATCCTGAATTTGGATTCTATTGGAAAATGCTTTTTCTAGCTTTTGTTGTTTTCTTGATTACCATCTGGTTTAACAGCTCTGAATTATCTTCAAATCTTATTATTTCTTCTTTGTTTACTGTAACGTCATTTGCAACTACTACAGGATTTACAGTTTTAGATCATTCTTCATTTCCAACTTACCTTCCTCAGCTATTAATTTTTATTGGCATGATAGGGGCTTGTGCTGGCTCAACAGCGGGCGGGTTTAAAGCAATAAGAGGATTGGTGCTTTTGAATCATGCAAGAAGAGAGTTAAAAAAACTTATTCATCCAAATATTGTCTTGCCCTTAAAGATAGGGAAAAAGAAAATAAATAGTGAAGTTGCTGACTCAGTCTGGGGTTTTTTGACTGTATATCTGCTCACCTTTTTGGTTGGATCTTTTGTCTTAATGGGGCAGGGGATTGATACGGAGACTGCCTTTTCTGCAATCGCCGCATGCCTTAATAATTTAGGTCCAGGTCTAGGTGAAGTAGCTTATAATTACGCAGGAATGGATGCGTTAACGAAAGTTATTTTGGCTTTTGTAATGATACTTGGAAGGTTAGAAATCTATACTTTGTTGGTATTGTTTACAGCATTCTTTTGGAAAGAATAGTAAGTACTTACTTCTTATAAGATAAAGCTATGACTGATAATAAAATGGATAAAATCGTTTCTCTTTGTAAGAGAAGAGGTTTTATTTTTCAGACTGCAGAAATTTATGGAGGAATGCAAGGTGTCTATGATTATGGGCCGCTGGGCGTAGAGCTTGCCAATAATATTAAGCGAGCTTGGTGGGAGTCTATGATTTATCAAAGAGATGATATCGAAGGCTTAGATTCATCCATTTTAGGAAGCCAAAACATCTTTTCTCAATCAGGTCACGAAGATACTTTCACTGATCCTCTAATTGATTGCAAAGATTGTAAATTTAGAATGCGCGCAGATACTTTAGACGAAATGAAATGTCCAAATTGTGATTCTACAAATTTAACTGAGCCGAGAGACTTTAATCTGATGTTTAAAACGAACATCGGGCCTGTTGATGATGGTTCATCCATTGCATATCTTCGGCCGGAAACTGCCCAGCATATTTTTATTAATTTTAAGAATGTTTTAGATAGCACTTCAAGAACATTGCCATTTGGAATTGCTCAAATTGGTAAAGCTTTTAGAAATGAGATTACTGCAAGAAATTTTATCTTTAGAAAAAGAGAATTTGAACAAATGGAAATGGAATATTTTGTCGAGCCAAAAGATGATGATAAATTTCACGAATATTGGATAAACGAAAGAATGAAATGGTGGATTGAACAAGGCATAAATGAAGAAAATCTTGAAGTTTTTAATGTGCCTAAGGAAGATCTATCACATTACTCAAAAGCAACTGCAGACATTATGTATAAATTTCCTCACGGTACGGAGGAACTTGAAGGAATTGCAAATAGAACAGATTTTGATTTAGGCTCTCATACGAAGTCTCAGGAAGAATTTGAAATAAAAGCAATAACTAAGGAAAATAAGGTTTCTAAAGCTAAACTAGCATACCAGGATAAAATATCTAATAAATGGCTTGTGCCCTTTGTTATCGAACCGAGTGCTGGTGTTGAAAGGGCATTTTTAGCCATTTTAAACGATGCATACAAGGAAGAAAATCTAGAAAATAACACGAAAAGGGTGCTATTATCTTTGAAAAAGCATTTATCTCCGGTAAAAATAGCAGTTATTCCTCTTAAAAAGAACGTTGAGGATATCGTTAAAGCTTCTATAGAAATTAAGAAAAGGCTTCTAAAACTTAATATTGGTAGAGTTGCTGTTGAAAATACTGGAAATATAGGAAAAAGTTATCGAAAGCATGACGAAATTGGTACTCCAATTTGTATAACAGTTGACTATGACACCATAGAGCTGAATAAAGTAACTTTTAGAGATAGAGACACTATGCAACAAGAAGTTGTTGACTTAAACGATTTAGAAACAAGCATAGAAAAGTTGTTTAAAGGCTGACAATGTCGAACCAGAAGTACATCATTCTTGATCGAGATGGCGTTATTAATGTAGACCTTTTTGATTATGTGACTAAACCAATCGATTTTAAATTCGAAGAAGGAAGCTTAGATGCATTATCTTTATTGTCTGAAAATAATTTTAATATTGTTGTTGCAACCAATCAGGCCTGCATTAGTCTAGGGTTAGCTTCTAAGGATGAAATAGACAAGGTAAATTCTCACATGAAACAAAAAGTGAAAGAACATGGGTCAAAAATTCTCCATATAGAAGTTTGTCCTCATAAGCCTGAAGATGATTGTGAATGCAGGAAGCCAAGAACCGGTCTTTTGCATCAAGCAGAAAAAACCTTGGGTATTAATCTAGCGGGCAGTTATTTTGTTGGAGATAAATTTTCAGATGTTCAGTGCGCTCTTGCTCATAAATGCAAACCATTGTTGGTTAAAACTGGTTATGGAGAAATCACATTGAAAAATCACGATACTTCTCAAGCTCAAGTTTTTGAGAATCTATTGTCTGCGACAAAATTCATCTGCCAATGATTGCATACATCAGATCTTTTTTCTTTTATGTGGTTTTAGGAATTTCTTTAATAATTATATCTCTGACTTTTCCAGCTTGTATTTTTATTGATAAGAAATTCAGACAAAAAATCATTCTATCTTGGGTAGCTTTTTTTCGCTGGTGGATAAGAATTTGTTGCGGCGTAAAAATTATCTTTAAGGGGAATGTTGATGTCACATATTCTCAAAGTAAAAAAATTTATTTTCCAAATCATCAAGGTTTTATAGAAACTTTAGTTTTGTATGAAAGATTTATTCCTACAGCAACTATCTTGAAAGATGTTTTATTATCCTGGCCTATTATAGGCTGGGCTTTGCGATTGCTTAGTTCAATTCCAATTGATAGGGGTAAGGGCTCGGAAGCTGTAAAGAAGATTTTTTCCAACGGTAAAGATTTATTAGATTCTGGATTTTCTTTAATCTATTACCCGGAAGGCACCAGAAAAAAACCGGGAGATCTAGGTATGTATAAGAAAACTGGTGCAGAATTAGCTTTTCAATCCAATAGTGAAATTATTCCCATCGTTCATAATGCTGGAGAATGTTGGTATGGAGGGGATTTTATTATAAATCCTGGTGAGGTGGTATTTTTTATCGGAGAGCCAATTCTACCAACAGAGAGCTCCTCTGAAACAACAAAAAAAGTTAGAGACTGGACAGAAAATAAATATTCTGAACTTTTTTAAATATCTATGTTGCCAATTAAAGAAGCATTAGTTTCGATAAACTCTCTTCTGTTTTCAACGTTATCTCCCATTAGTTGTTCAAACAGATCGCTAGCTTCGTCAGCATCTTCGATCTTTACCTGAACCAATCTTCTGCCCACAGGGTTCATAGTGGTATCCCATAGCTGTTCTGGGTTCATTTCGCCCAGACCTTTGTATCTCTGAAGGGATAATCCTTTTCTTGTTGAGTCCATTAATTTACTAAATGGTTTTAGAAAGTCATCTATTTTTATTTTTTCTTCGGAAACAACGAGATAGCTTTTATTCAATTTGAGATCTTTTAAAGATTTTTTGTAAGCCTTGATAATTTTATATGGAGTGGCTTGATTAGATTTGAAAAAAGAAAAGGGAATTATGGAAAAAGA
The DNA here is from genome assembly GCA_902627595.1 of uncultured SAR86 cluster bacterium. Lineage (GTDB taxonomy): Bacteria > Pseudomonadota > Gammaproteobacteria > Magnimaribacterales > AG-339-G14 > MEDG-81. The sequence continues at coordinate 10,997 of CACOJO010000005.1, read as the reverse complement.
AGAATGCCCGTGCTCAGATCTTTCAACTAAAATAGACTGTTTGTTTTTCTCATCAATTGAAGCTTTCCAAGAAACACCTTTTTTTTGTTCAATATTTTTTTGAAAGACTTTTAGCCATTTTTTTACATTTTCAGCAGATGGTGAAGATGGAAATTCATCTGAATTTAACATTGAAATGAGTATATCTTGATCTAAAGAAACAGAAGGGTTTGAAATAGCAGATTGAAAGCTATTAAAAAGTCTTAATAATTCTTTATATTTGCCGGATTCCATTTTTTTTGATGATGTTGCAAAAAGTTTGGTTTCATCCACTGCTTTGTCTACCAAAAATTCTTGAAGGGCTTCCTCATCTTTTAAATAAATATCTTTTTTACCTTTCTTTACTTTATAAAGTGGAGGTTGTGCAATAAAGATATGACCAGCTTCTATTAATTCGGGCATTTGTCTGTAGAAAAAAGTTAAAAGAAGAGTTCTGATGTGAGAACCGTCTACATCAGCATCTGTCATGATGACTATTGAGTGATATCTGAGTTTTTCTAAAGTAAATTCGTCTCTAATTCCACAACCTAGGGCGGTAATCAAGATAACTATTTCCTGGCTGCTTAATACTTTATCTAATCTTGCTTTCTCTACATTTAAGATTTTTCCTTTCAACGGCAAAATTGCCTGATTTTGTCTATTTCTGCCTTGTTTTGCTGAGCCGCCAGCTGATTCTCCCTCAACAAGATAAATCTCGCTTAGTTCAGGTTTCTTTTCCTGACAGTCTGCAAGTTTTCCAGGTAACCCAGACCCATCTAGCCTGCCTTGCTTGCGAGTCATTTCCCTTGCCTTTCTGGCAGCTTCTCTAGCCCTTGAAGCCTCCAATATTTTTGAGACAATAATTTTTGCCTCGTTTGGATTTTCTAACAGATAATCAGAAAGATGTTTGTAAGTTTCTTGTTCTACAACCGGCTTGATTTCAGAAGAAACAAGCTTGTCTTTTGTTTGAGATGAAAATTTGGGATCTGGAAGCTTGGTTGAAATAATTGCGGTAAGTCCTTCTCGAGCATCTTCACCGCTTGGTGGAGAAGTTTCATTTTTCAGATACCCTTCTTTCTCCATAAAATTATTAAGAGTTCTAGTTAATGCTGTTCTAAAACCAACCAAGTGACTTCCTCCGTCACGCTGAGGAATGTTATTGGTAAAACATTGAATGTTTTCCTGATAAGAGTCGTTCCACTGCAGAGCAATTTCTATGGAAATACCCTTTCCCGCCTCTTTGCTGAAAGAAAAAATTTTATTCAAGGCAGTTTTATTTTTATTTTTAAAGGAAACAAATTCTTCTAAGCCTCCAGTTGATTTGAAAACGTTGCTTTTTGAAGATCTCTCATCAACAAGTTCGATTTGCACTCCTGAATTTAAAAAAGACAGCTCTCTTAATTTTTTTTGAACTATCTCGTAATCAAACACCCTATTCTTCCCAAAAGTAGATTCTGAGGGAATGATCGTTATAGATGTTCCTTGATCTTTTGTAGACCCGCTTCTTTTAATTTTATTTTTTGGTACTCCATCCTTATAGGATTGCTTGTAAACGTTTCCTTCTCTTTTGATTTCTAGCTCAAGCGTTTCCGATAAAGCATTTACCACAGAAACTCCAACGCCATGAAGTCCGCCAGAAACCTTGTAAGAATTATCATCAAACTTTCCTCCTGCATGTAGCTTTGTCATTATTACTTCAGCTGCTGAAATTCCTTCGTCTTTATGTATGTCTACTGGAATGCCTCTACCATTGTCGCTAACACTCACTTTTGCGTCAGAATGAATAACGACTTTTATCTCATCACAAAAACCAGCCAATGCTTCATCAATTGAATTGTCAACGATTTCAAAAATCATGTGATGCAAACCAGTGCCGTCGTCTGTATCTCCAATATACATTCCTGGTCTCTTTTTAACGGCTTCTAGGCCCTTCAAAACTTTAATGTTCGAAGAGTCATAAGCTTCTTTTTTGAGAGCTTTTTTTGGCATCAAGTATTATAAATCAATTACGTTATCAAACTCATATTTTTCCATCTTTTCTAAAGAAGTTATAAATAATTGACAATCAATATCTTGGAGGAGATGTAAAGCTAAATCCAAGTTTATTTCGTCAAGTTCAGAGGGCAAGTCATCGAGCAAGAAGATAGTTTTGTTTGGCTTTAAAAGATTATAAGCCTTAATAAAAAATAAATAAATCAATAAAATCAATATCTTTTGCTCTCCTCTTGATAAAATATTTCCAGAATCTTGTTTTTTTATTTTCACGCTTAAATCTGAAGTTTGCGGTCCTAAAGAAGTAAAACCCCTTGCCTTATCCTTAATAAAAGACTCCCTTAATTCTTCTAATAAGCTTTCTTTCCAGCCTTTATCATAAGCAATAGAGATTTCCTTGAACTTGTCTTTTAAACTATCTGGAATGGTTAAAGAGTCTACAAAATCAGGAAAGCTTTTCAGAAAAGAGTCGATAAATTCAAGTTTCTTTTTGGTTAATTTCTCAGATAGTTCAATGAAAACTTTCGTCCAAGATTTAAGCTCAGAGGAAGAACTTTTTTTAAGCGCCCTATTTCTCTGAGCAAGAGCTTTTTTGAACTTTAAATGATCTATTTTGTAATCGTGTTCCACGTGGAACATTAGATAGTCTAAAAAAGACCGCCTATTTTCTTTGGGTGCCTCCAAGAGACTTAAGGAAAAATTATTTATTACCAAGGGCAGAAAATCATTTAGAGTGTTTTCAAATGTAGATCTTAATGAAGATGATAAATCCTTTGTAAAAGAAAATTTATTGCCTTCAATTATTGCATCAACTTTAAAAAAATCTGAGTCAAAATTAATCATCGAATTTGAAGAAGATGATCTAAAAGATTTTTTTGAGAGAACAAAGAAAATTGCCTCTAAAAAAGAAGACTTCCCTGCCCCGTTTTTACCAAGAATTAGATTCCTTTTTGAAAGATTAAAAGAGGAATTTTTAAAAGATCTGAAATTATTTAAATGTAATTTTGATAGTGACATTTCATCATAACCTCATCGGCATGATTACATGTACCAAATCGTCGCTAGAAGAATTTTTAACGAGACAAGAATTTTCCGAACCAAAAAAAACAAATTCAATGTCATCTCCAGGAAGATAACTTAGGGATTCTTGAACATAATTAATATTGAAACCAATCTCAAGATCTTGTCCTGAGTAATTAACTTCTAATTCTTCTTCTGCGGTTTCTTTGTTTGGATTGTTTGCAAGTATTTTTAATTTATCTTTACTTAGCTCAAACTTAACACCTCTGAATTTTTCATTAGAAAGCACGGCTGATCTTGAAAGCGCAGTGAGAATAGGAGATTTTTTTGCTGCAAGGGATTGCTCCTCCCCTGAAGGAAAAACTTTTTTATAATCTGGGTAAGAGCCTTCAATTAGTTTGCTTACGAAAGTGAAATTATCAGAATCAATTTTTAACTGAGAATTATTAGATGAGAAAGAAATTTCTTCTGGAAATATATTTAAAATTCTTTGCAACTCTAGAGCAGTCGATCTAGGAATAATTAATTTTTTATCTTCCAAATCCACGGAGTGAGAATAAGATCCCCAAGCAAGCCTGTGACCATCAGTTGCAACCATGTTAATTTTTTTTTGTGCTGTTTCAAAAAGCAATCCATTCAAGTAATATCTAACATCTGCAGAGGCCATAGCAAAGCTTGTACTTTCTAGAACTTTTCCAAATTTTTTACCGTCCAGTGAAATATTGAAATTATGTTCTTCTAGGTCCACAAAAGGAAAATCTTGAACAGGTAATACTGCTAAGTCTGCCTGAAAACTTAGAGCTGAAATTTCAAGTTGATTTTCAATAACCTCAAAACTTAACTCTGTATCGTCAGGAACTGATCTTATAAGCTCAAAGAGCTTTCTTGCTGATACAGTTGTTTCTCCATCTATTGAAATAGAGCATTCTGAAACAATAAGTGATAGCTGTCTCTCCAAATCAGTTGCAACAATCGTTAGCATTCCATCATGTGCCTTTAATAAAACATTAGAAAGTATTGGAATTGTTTGTCTTTTTTCAGCAATAGATGAGCACAAAGAGAGTTTATCTACCAAAACTTCCTTTTTTGCCGAAAATTTCATGCTGTCAGCGCCCTAATTAATTTAGTGTAATCTTCAGCTATATCAGCATCTTCTTCTCTCAGAGCTGTAATACGTCTACAAGCGTGCAAAACGGTCGTATGATCTCTGCCCCCAAAAGAATCGCCAATTTCAGGCAAGCTATGATTAGTTAATTCTTTTGATAAACACATAGAAACTTGTCTGGGCCTTGCCAAAGAGCGCGTTCTTTTGCTTGATAAAAGATCAGAGACCCTTATGTTGTAGTAGTCAGATACTGTTTTTTGTATATTTTCAATACTTATTTGTCTCTGTTGGATGGCAAGCAAGTCTTTTAGCGATTCTTTGATTAAGTTTATATCAATTTCTCTATTGGTAAACGTTGCATTTGCCCCCACTCTTCTTAGCGCGCCTTCAAGCTCTCTAACATTTGATCTTATTTTCTCAGCAATATAGAAAGCTGACTCTTCTGAAAGATCTAATTCCATCTCTGAAGCTTTAGTTAGAAGGATTGCTACTCTTGTTTCTAATTCAGGCGGCTCTATACTTACCGGAAGACCCCATCCCAACCTAGATTTAAGCCTTTCTTCTAAACCATCTATTTCCTTTGGATATTTATCACATGTCAAAATCATTTGCTGTCCTCCCTCTAACAAAGTGTTGAAGGTATGAAACAGTTCTTCCTGTGATTGTTCTTTGCCAGCAAAAAATTGAATATCATCAATTAATAGAGCATCTACAGACCTATAAAAATTCTTAAAATCGTTTATTGATCCTAGCTGAAGGCACTTTACCATGTCACTTACAAACCTTTCTGAATGGACATAAACAATGTTTTTTGTCTTATCTTGTTCTTTAAGCTTGTTTCCAACAGCATGCATAAGATGAGTTTTTCCCAAACCAACTCCGCCATATATAAACAAAGGGTTATAAGCTGTATTTTTTGACTCTGAAACCTGTTTAGCTGCCGCCAAGGCTATATTATTAGACTTTCCTTCAACAAATGTTTCAAAAGTATAATCATAATTTAATGTATTTTCCTTATTTAAGAAAAGGCTTAAATTTTTATTATTTTCCTTATTAATCAATGGTTTACGCATTGAAATGAGCTCATAAACGAGAGGAATATCACTCAATTCCTCTTTCAACAGGTGTTTTCTTATAATATTATCGTAGTTTTCTCGTACGTGTTCTTTGATGAACGCATTAGGAGCAAGAATAAAAAGATCTTTGCTTCCTGATGGAGACTTAGCAACAGAAAACTCTAAAGGGTTAATCCAAGCATTATATTCTTCAATGGACAGTTCCTTTTGAATAGCTTTTTTACATTTTTTCCAAGATTTAATCATCATGATTATCAAAAAGATAATATACCTTATACACAAAGTTATCCACAGGATATGTTATTAATTTTCTGTGGATAACTTGTTAATTCATGTTTTTTATTATTTTTTCTTATTTATTTTTTCTTGCTTTTATCCTTACTATCTATATTATTCGTTTGCTTAATCAAATCTTATAAAATGAAAAGAACATATCAACCAAGCAAGCTTAAAAGAAAAAGAACACATGGTTTCAGGGCGAGAAATTCTAGCGTTTCAGGAAGACAGGTTTTAAACAGCAGAAGAAGCAAGGGAAGAAAATCTCTTACGGTTTAAATTGCCTTATAAACCTTTGACAGGAAAGAATGACTTCGATCGAGTCTTTAAAAGTGCAAGTCAAAAAATAAATTCAGATAATTTTAGGGCCTTGGTTTTAATAAATAACAATGAATTCAGCCTAGGCATGATTCTTCCAAAAAAAAATATTAAACTTGCAGTACACAGAAACTATTTGAAAAGAACCATAAGAAACTTATCAGAAGATATCTTTGTAAATTCTAAAATATCTTTGATTGTGGTTTCAAAAAAACGAATTATAGATTTTAAAAAGGACAAATTAAGGAGAGAAATAAAAACTCTTTTTTTGAACCTAGCTAAGAAATTGAATGAAAAAAATAATTATATTTTTAATTAAATTTTACCAGATCACATTAAGCCCTTTATTAGGTTCTAACTGTCGGTTTCAACCGACTTGCAGCCAATATATGATAGAGGCAATTAATCATCATGGCGTTCTAAGAGGGTTAAAACTGGGACTCAAAAGGATTTCTAAATGTCATCCGCTAGGGCCTAAGGGATATGATCCTGTTCCGGAAAAAGAAAAATAATGGAAAATTTTCAAAGATACTTTCTCATAGCTTGTGTGTTCATTATGAGCTATTTCTTAATTATTAGGTGGGATCCACCTTCTCCTACCTCATCTAAAGATGTAGTCGCAGATGAAGTAAGTACTTACTCACCAAAAGAAGACTTTGGCTTTATTGATGAAAACATACAGAATGAGTCTGAAGAATTAATCACAAGTTCTTCATCAACAACTTGTGCTTCGGTCAGCGGCTATGAAATAGACTCCATCAATTGGAAAATTTCTATTGACTTAACAGATGGTTCTTTAAAAAAAGCTGAGTTAAAAAACTATCCAAACGAAATAGGCTCAAATAACAACAAGTTAATGTTTGATGTTTGCGGAAGAAATGAATACTCACAATTATCTGGTTTTGTATTTGGAAATAATGCAAACCAAGATTTTTCTTCCTTCAAAATTGAAGACATAAAAAGAAGTTCGGATATAAATAGCTACACATTTGTGAGGGAGTCTGCATCTGTAAGAGAGTCAAAAATTATATCTTTTGAGCCTAAAAATTATTTTGTCAAAATAAAACACATAATTAGAAACGTATCTTCTGAAGTTATAAATTCTTCATCTTATTCAAAAATTGAAAGAAACTCACTTAAGCCCCCAGGAGCTGAAAGGGCCTTTTTCGGAGATCCTGCAAACTTTGCCTATCTCGGGCCAGTTTTTTCCACTGAGGCTGATAATTATCAAAAAGTTAATCTTGGAGAGCTAGAGGAAAACGATTTTAAAGAAAATTCTATAAAGGGATGGACTGCTTTTTTAGAACACTATTTCCTGACAGCGATTATTCCTGACCAAGAAAACATAAACGTTTTTGTGGGGAAAAAAAATAAAACAAATGAGAGGTTTTCGGTTGGAGTTGTTGGAAGGCCAATAAAAATTCAGCCATACGAAGAGACTTCATTTAGTTATACACTATATTTTGGTCCAAAAGTTCAGTCAGAGTTATCCAAAGCCAACCAAGATCTCCCCCTAGCTGTAGATTATGGGTTTTTGTATTGGATAGGGCAGCCAATGTTTCTAGCAATGCAATTCTTTTACGGCCTGGTTGGAAACTGGGGGTGGGCTATTGTTTTGGTTACTTTGTTAATAAAAGTAATTTTATGGCCCTTATCTTACGTTTCATACAAATCTATGGGCAAAATGAGACAAATTCAGCCTCAACTTAAAGATATACAAGAAAGGCATTCCGGAGATCGCCAAGCCATGTCACAGGCGATGATGAAGCTCTATAAGGATGAAAAAGTTAATCCCGCGCTTGGATGTCTGCCGATGTTGCTTCAAATGCCCTTTTTTCTTGCTTTTTATTGGGTTTTGATTGAAACCGTTGAGCTAAGATATGCTCCCTTTCTAATCTGGATCACTGATTTATCTTCAAGAGACCCCCTTTTCATATTGCCTATTCTCAATATTGGGGCTATGTGGGCTATGCAAATGCTTCAACCACAGCCTGCTGGAATAGACCCGATGCAAGCAAAGATATTTAAGTTTATGCCCTTAATTTTTGGCGTAATGTTTGCTTTCTTCCCTGCCGGCTTAGTTTTGTATTGGCTTATTAACTCTCTGGTGTCTGCTATACAAATGCTTATGCATTCTCCTAGAAGTGCTTAGTGGAAAAGAAACTATTGTAGCTTGTTCGTCTCCGCCTGGAAGAGGGGCTATTTCTACAATAAGGCTTTCCGGCTCCAAGGCCATTTCAATTGTTCAAAAAATTACAAACAATAAGCTGAAAAGCCAGATTTCCGTTCTTGAGTTCCCCTTAGATGTTGATTTAAGTGAGAAGTGTGTGCTTACTATCTTTAGGTCGCCTAACTCTTACACCGGGGAGGATGTTGTAGAAATATCAACGCATGGAAATCCTTACATTGTAGAAAAAGTAATAGAAAAGTGCCTTGGTTCTGGAGCTAAACTAGCTAATCCCGGAGAATTTACTTTAAGAGCCTTTTTGAACAACAAGCTGTCTCTGGATCAGTCTGAAGCTGTAATAGAGGTTATTAATGCCAATTCAAGGGCGTCTCTACAAGCTGCACAGAACAGCCTTAAGGGCGGCCTTAGAGTAAAAATATCTAGAGTTCAAGAAAAGTTGAGAGAAACAAGGGTGTTAGTAGAAACATTAATAGATTTCGTTGATGACGATGTAAACGTATATATCGAAGAAGTAATAGCCAAAATTGATGAATTTAAGATCTTTTTTGAGTCATTCGCTGAAGATATGAAAACATATAGCTCAATTTCTAAAGACGTAAGGGTTGTAGTTATTGGGCCCCCTAACTCAGGAAAGTCTACTCTAATTAACGCTATAATCGGCGAAAAAGTATCGATTGTAAGTGAAAAGCAAGGAACCACAAGAGACGTTGTTACTGCCTCTTGTTTAATTGATGGGATCAGGTTTGTTTTCAACGACACTGCAGGGATTAGGAAAACTTCTGACAAAATCGAAGAGGAGGGCATTAAATTGTCTAAAAAGGCGCTTAATAGAGCTGATATTGTGATTTACTTGGTTGATAACTCATCTGATTTTAATATATTGCCAATTAAAAAGGGCAAGAGAAATATTTTTGTTTTAAACAAGGTTGATCTTTCTAACAAAGAGGCTCCTGAAGGGTGGTTTGCTATTTCTGCAAAGACTAAAAAAAACCTTGCGGCTCTTAAAAAGGCTATTGCTGAAAATTTTTTGAAACTCGGTCAAGAAGAGCTCTTATCAGTTAATATGAGACATCTAGATTTAATAAAACAAGCACATAAAAATATATCGCAAATCTCTCCTGATTTGATTAGCGCCAATCTAGAGCTGGTGGCTGAAAATTTAAGAAATTGTGATGAGCTTTTAGGGGAAATATATGACCCAATCTCTTCCGATGACATGCTAGGAAAAATATTTAATAAATTCTGTATCGGAAAATAACATTGTTAACAAAACTGTATAAATTGTTAAAGATTTTTTGGCTTTATTCTAGATTTCTGTTTACTCACAAGTAATACATTTTTGTTCTCATTATATTTACAAGCTATCTAAGAAGATATCATTTGCTCTTAGATTGTCGGCTTACCATATATCTTGGTTATCAACAGAATTTAACTCTCACTATAACAATAACAATATAAACTAATTAATATAAATAATTTATATAATATTTATATATGAGTGTGGATATCATTGTAATAGGAGGAGGGCATGCAGGATGTGAGGCTGCCTATGCTGCTTCTAGGTTTAAGAAAGAAGTCTTGCTCGTCACACACGACGTTTCGACAATAGGACAGATGTCATGTAACCCTGCGATTGGGGGTTTGGGCAAAAGCCATCTTGTTCGAGAAATAGATGCTATGGGCGGGCTTATGGGCGTTTGTGCAGACAAAGCAGGAATTCACTTCAAAGTCTTGAATGCCTCTAAAGGACCTGCCGTCAGAGCCACCAGATCTCAGTCAGATAGAATTTTGTATGGTAATTCTGTTAAGTCTTTTATCAATAGTAAGGACTTACTAACATCAATATCTGCAGAGGTTGTTGATATAGAAGTTAAAAATGGCAAGGCCACTGGAGTAAAGCTTAAAAACGGAGAAATCATAAGCGCAAAGAAAATAATCTTAACTGCGGGAACTTTCTTAAACGGCAAGCTGTTCACTGGAGAGGAGGAAGAAGAAGGAGGAAGAAAAAAATCAAAATCATCAAAGATTCTTGGAAATTGCTTGAGGTCTCTGGACCTTGGAGACGCAAGGTTAAAGACAGGCACACCCCCCAGGATACTTACATCGTCAATAGATTTTTCAGTCCTTGAGGTTCAATCTGGAGATTTTCCAAGACCATGCATGTCTTTTGTAGGCTCGTCTGATATGCACCCAAGACAAATGAATTGCTTTATCACAAGAACGAACAAAAAAACCCATGACTTCATAAGATCTGGACTCGATAGATCTCCAATGTTTTCAGGAAGAATTGATGGCGTCGGGCCAAGATATTGTCCTTCAATTGAGGACAAGATTCACAGATTTGCTGATAAAGAATCTCACCAAATATTTATAGAACCCGAAGGGTTAACGTCTGATGAAGTTTATCCAAATGGCATATCAACAAGCATGCCAAAAGACATTCAAGAAAAAATGGTTAAAAGCATTTTAGGCTTCGAAAAGGCTAAGATCAGCCAATTTGGATATGCAGTTGAATATGATTTCTTTGATCCAAGAAACCTTTCCCAAACCTTAGAGACAAAGAGTATCGAAAATCTTTACTTTGCTGGACAAATAAACGGAACCACAGGTTATGAAGAGGCAGCTGCACAAGGGCTAGTGGCCGGAATAAACGCTGCTCTGAGTTTAGATGACAAAGATCCTTGGATAGAGTCCAGAGGTAATAGCTACATAGGAGTTTTGGTAGACGATCTGATAACTTTGGGAACAAAAGAACCTTACAGAATGTTTACAAGCAGGGCAGAACACAGACTGCTTCTCAGGGAAGATAATGCCGATCAAAGAATGACGCCCTATGCACATGCTTTGGGGATTATTAGCAACGAAAGGTGGGATGTTTTTCAAAACAAAATGACTAAGATAGGCGCAGAAACACAAGCTCTCGAAAAAATAAAAATCGACCCTTCTTCATTTGGCGGGAAAAACAAATCAAAACAACCTGTTCTTTCTGTTTTGAAGAGGCCAG
>CACOJO010000004.1 GCA_902627595.1 uncultured SAR86 cluster bacterium | reverse complement strand
TTTCTGGATCATCATTCATTAAAAGAATTTTCTGATGATATTTTTTCTGTTCAAGATATCCAATGACGTAAGATATTAATAAGTCAAAATGACCTGCATTAAATACCACGAGATCGTCTTTATTAATTTGTTCTGTTATTTTCTCAATAGAGGAGGGCAGCTTTTTAGTTTTTTCAGTAAATTTAATTAATTTATCAGAATAGGTAATCAGATTTACTTTATCTTGAAAATCTGAATTTTCTGAGTCAATAAAGACATCATGAGATGATGCTGGCGGTAAATCATTTTGCCTTTTGTATTCATCAGGATTAGAGAAAAACCAAATTTTGTTAATTTTATGTGATGGAACTATTAAGTGTTCAATAGAAAGTTCATCAGAGCACAGATCATTTCCTAGTGACAAAACATTTTTATGTAGCTTCTTGGAAATTTTTTGGGCAGGGAAAAAAAGACAGTAATTATTGCTGAAAAAACTTTCAAGATCGGCATATCTCCTTAAATTATCTCCCTGAATAAAAAGCGCATTGGGGAATAGTTTTGTTATTTCATCTTCACTATCAGGAAGATTATCAGCTTGTAAAAGATGATAATTGAATTCTTTTCCTGAAATACCTCCATTTTCGTTTATATCTTTTTTAATGAAGTTAAGAATTCTTTCTAGAAGATACCTTTCATATTCTTCTTCATAATTAAATACAAAATCAATGGTTTTCATTTAAATTAATCTTCTAGTTCTTTTAATTCTTCTTCTGAAAGCTCTGCATTTACGTTTGCATTTTTAAAATCTTCCAAGCTTTCATCATCAGTTTCTCCATCAACATCTTCTAGTAATTCCTTTAATTCAGGGTCATCAGCTAATTCTTCTTCTATAATTTTGTCAACTTCCGCATCAAATTCTGCATAAATATCATCTTCATCATCTTCATCATCTTCATCATCTTCATCGTCTTCATCGAACAAAGCTTTTAATTCTGGATATTTTTCAAACATTTTTTCTTGGTCATCTTCAGATAATTTGAGAAAATTTTCTATAAATTCGTCTTCACTTAAATTATCTAACTCTTCTTCAGACATCTCGAGTAAACTTTTCATCTTTAATCCTCCTCTTTTGTGTAATATATCTTAGTTTAATCTTGCAAATAATTCACAATTTATCCTATGCGGTCTTTACAATTTAGAAATCATTTAGGAGAAGATTATGAAAAAGATATTTTTAATTTTATTTATTCTGACCTCAATAAATTCATACGCTAGAGTTGGTGATGATGAATTTGTAGAAGAAGCAGCAGGACAATCCTTTGGTTTCACAGAGGTTGAGATTGGTAGCGAATATATAGGATGTCAATTTGTAGGAATAAATTCTTTAATAGAAGTTTTGAAATGTATGAATGGATTATACAGTTATGGTTATGTCCCTCATGGAAACACCTCAGTAATAGTTGAAGATAATTATCTATACGTAACCCAAATAATGAAAAAAAAATAAAAGAAGGACAGATCGGCATGGGAGATAGAAAGACTTGTCCTTCAGTAAAGCAACTGAAGTTTTACACTTTTTGCTTCACAAACAGTTTTATGCGGTCTTAGAATAGAAAGATGAAATATATTTTTAGGTTAGCATTATTTTCACTATTATCTTTTAACGCTATCCCGTTGCCTGACTTTTATGGGCATTTGAATTTATCAGCTGATTATTATTTTGGTGAGTCTAGTCAAATAAAATCTGATTTAAAAAGCAATGCTTCAAGACTGGGTGTAAGAGGTGATTTTAAAATTAATGAAAAGATAACCGGGATCTATCAAGTTGAATATCAAGTTGATTTGGAAACTTCGCCAACCACAAGAAATACTTTTCTTGGTTTTAAAGGTAGCTTTGGCACCATTAAGGCTGGCAAACACGATACTCCCTTAAAATTGGCTCAATTGGATGCAGATTTATTCAATGATACACAGGGTGATATTACAAATATTACAAGAGGTGAAAATAGACCTTCTTCATTCTTAGGCTATGATTCACCTGAAATTGCGAAAGGTCTAAGACTCAGTTTGGGTCTCAGTAAAACTAGTTATTTAGTACAACATTTGTTTCGATGTTCACAAGAGGGTTCTATTAATGGCTGTTTTAATCATGAATTAATTAGATCCAATCATATTGCTTCAAGTCTTTCTTCGGAAGATCAATCAGCTCTTAGCCTTCAGGCATATAATTTAGCAATTGCTGGTGGAGTACCGCTAAATGTTATTTGTACAGGATTTACTTGTCCGACAGACCTTGTTCGGCAAAGTTTTTGTGATTTACCGTCTTTAATAAGTGTGGGATTTGTACCAGGTCAAGTAATAGGTTTTCAACAACAGATTAACCTTCCATCCTGCAACAGATCTTTTGGAAGAAACATTTCTTTTTCGCTAAATTATTCTGCTGATGTAATTAGGTTTGCAATTGCTACACAAAAAAAAGGTAAAGATGGTTTTGACCACAATCGACTTGGAATGATAATTCCCGCAGGACCATCTACTATTGGTTTTATATACACTAATACAAGTTCTTCAAAATCTACGTATTCCCAAGGAGGTCAGTTTTTTGATTATGAAGCTTTCACGGCAAGTGTAAAAACAGAACTAATAGACGGAAAAGGAATTCTTAAAATTCAATACGACAGATCAAATGCAATAGATGACTTGGAACAAATTCAAATTGGTTATGATCATAATCTAACGAATAGCTTTAAGGCTTTTACTTATCTAACTCATCGTTCAAATATTTCTACTTACGATTCCTTTTTAAGTGTTGGCATAGAATATAAATTTAATCATTCATTTTCTAAACAGTAATAAAGTAAAAAACGCTTAGATACTTAGCTCGTTAAAAAAACATACTGTTTAATAAAGGCCGCACTTTGGTTTAAACAAAAATCTAAAAAAAATTGATAAAATATGTTTTTAAATGAATTGAATAAACAATTAAATTAGGAGAAATAAATGGGTAATGCTTACATTGTTGGTGCCGTTAGAACACCAGGTGGTAAAAAAGATGGAAAATTAAAAAATTGGCATCCTTCAGATTTAGGCGCTTTAGTTTTAGATGAGTTAGTAGAGAGAACAGGGGCTAAAGGAGAAATGATTGATGATGTTATTTTCGGATGTGTAAGTCAATCAGGTGCCCAAGCAGGTAATGTTGCTAGAAATGCAGTCTTAAGCTCAAAACTTCCAGAATCGGTTCCCGGTACTTCTGTAGACAGGCAATGCGGCTCATCACAACAAGCAATTCACTTTGCAGCTCAAGCTGTTATGTCTGAAACACAAGATATTGTAATTGCAGGAGGCGTAGAAGTAATGAGTCAGGTGCCTATTGGTTCAAATATTATTGACAGTTTTAAAGAAGGACATGGTCAACCATTTAATGGTAAAGGGATGACAGCAAGATATCCTGGAGTTCAATTCAGCCAATTCGCTGGAGCAGAAATGATGGCGAAGAAATGGAATTTCTCTCGAAACGATTTAGATTCATTTGCTTATGAAAGTCACAGAAAAGCAATCGCGGCAACCGAATCTGGATTTTTTGATAAAGAAATTGTTCCTGTTCAGGGCGATTTACCTTCTGGAGAAAAAGAAATGGTATCAGTAGACGAAGGTATCCGTTTTGATGCATCCTTGGAGAGTTTATCAGGCTTAAAAACATTGTCTGAAGATGGTGTTTTAACTGCAGGTAGCTCAAGCCAAATTTGTGATGGTGCAGCAGCTATCATGATAGTAAATGATGCTGGATTAAAGAAATTAAATATTAAACCTAGAGCAAAAGTAGTTTCTTTAGCATTGGCTGGAGATGATCCTGTCATAATGCTTACTGGACCAATTCCTGCTTCTAAAACAGTTTTAACAAAGGCAAATTTATCAATCAATGATATTGATATTTATGAAGTCAACGAAGCTTTCGCTCCTGTCCCGTTAGCTTGGGCTCATGAATTAAAGGCAGATAAAGAAAAGCTTAATGTAAATGGTGGGGCTATGGCACTTGGACACCCGCTTGGGGGCACAGGAGCTAAATTAATGACTACTTTGCTTCATGAGTTAGAAAGAAGAGAAGGAAGATATGGTCTTCAAGCAATTTGTGAAGGAGGCGGGACTGCTAACGCAATGATCATTGAAAGAGTAATTTAAATCAAAATTTTAAAAAAATAAGATTTTCTGAAATTAAATTACCTTCTTGAGTCAAATAGCAAGCAAAGTTCTGAAATACTTGTATATCAATGGAGGGGTGGCAGAGCTTGGTTGAATGCAGTTGGTTTTGCATTTGTTGAATTTTTTTTTCAATTTAGCTAAGATTTTTTTTATGTTAAGAAAATTATCTTTAATAACAATTTTCTTTTTTGCTGCTCTATCTTTTTCCAATCCTTTTGGAGATTTAAAGAAAGCCAAAGATGTAATTGATTCTATAGTAAAAGATAAAGACAAACCTAATGCTGAAACCACCAATAGAACAACTGATAATCAACCGTCATCTCCAAATGACGACTTTGAGAGATTTGCAAAACTCTTCTACACAGATATAGGTTCAGAAATAATTACCGAAAAAAATGTAAAGTATGATGACTTCGGCGATGAAAAAATAACCTATAAACATCACATACTAGTAAATGATACTAAGGTTTATGTAATAGTTCCTAAAAACGAAGTTTGCGACAAAGACCCGACAAATGAATCTTTAAATATTATAAAACAAGGTTTCCCTTTTACTGTGAAGTTGCCAGTACCCTATCCAAGACGTGATGTACTTAATTTCAAATTATTTAATGGTAAAAAAGGTTACAGCAATGATCCGATTTCAATTAGTTTTAAGGAAGATTATTTTTATCTTAATGCAAGTGCTTGGCCTAATGGTCCATTAGTTGATGAGGTTGATGTTTATACCAAAAATACAAATGCTTTAGTTCATTTAAGAAGAGAGTTTGAAAAATCTTTATCTACTGGCAATGGCTCAAAGGGAGATATTACTTTAATAGCATATCCTAAAAGAGGAGATAAGATCATTTACAAATTTAGTCCTTTTCATTCTTCTTGGATAGAAATCTTAAAAAATTGCAAAGACTATCCTAATAGATAGAATTTTATAATCTTTGAAATACTGCCCATTTAGTTCCCAATAGGGATTCAAGTCATGTAGAATCCTTTGAAAATTCAATCTTAGGAAGCAATAATTAAACGAACGAGTATCCGAAAAACATTGGTTACTTTTTTGGTTACTTTTTAAGGTTGAATCTTTTCAAAGCTCTGAAACGCTTATATATCAAGGAGGGGTGGCAGAGCTTGGTTGAATGCACCGGTCTTGAAAACCGGCAGGTCAGCGATGGCCTCGTGGGTTCGAATCCCACCCCCTCCGCCATATTTTTTCAAAAAAGTCTTTTTCATAATTTTAAGAGATAAGAGAATTTTTTTTTATGAAAACATAGTCTTAAAAGAGTAATTTTTGCTATTGCAAATAAGTCCGAATTGCATAAAATTATTTACAAGCTTTAGTGAAAGATTTTCTAACTCGAGACGGAAAAAGGGAAGCTAAAGAATAGAAGGAGAAGGGTGAGAAGACGTAAGAAATTACGCCACCTGCAGGGAGAAGGGTTTTTCGCCTGTGCTAGTCAACCCACTAGACCCCTTTAACTTCGGTTAAAAAACACCACTTCGTTGGTGTTTTTTTTTATACTAATCAAATGTCTTCTGTTTTAACCGGTATTACCACAAATGGTTCTCCACATTTAGGAAATTACGTTGGAGCTATGCGTCCAGCGATAGAATTATCTAAAAAAACAAAATCTTTTATTTTTTTAGCTGATTATCATTCATTAATAAAGCAGCAAGATCCTGAACTTACACATCAATCCACTTTATCGATAGCAGCAGCATGGATTGCCTGTGGTTTAGATCTTAAAAATACAATTTTCTATAGACAATCTAGTATTCCTCAAATTATGGAATTAAATTGGATACTCACCTCCATTACGCCTAAGGGGTTAATGAACAGAGCCCATGCCTATAAAGCAATACAAGATATAACTAGTGGCAAAGATAAAGATAAAAACGTTCAAATGGGTTTGTTCAATTATCCGATTTTAATGTCATCTGACATTTTGATTTTTAATGCTGAGTTAATACCTGTAGGCAGTGATCAAAAACAACATATTGAAATGACAAGAGATATTGCAAATAAATTCAATCTAACATATGGATCTTTCTTTAATTTACCAGAACCGTTAATCGATGAAACAACGTCCTACCTTCCCGGTTTAGACGGAAATAAAATGTCCAAAAGCTATTCAAATTATATTGATCTTTTCTCAGAAGAGAAAAAACTACAAAAACAAATAAATCAAATCAAAACCGACTCTTTAGAACCAGGAGAAAAAAAACCCAGAGACTCAACTCTCTATAAATACTTTAAATGTTTTACCAATGATAAAAATATTAAACAAATTGATGCATATTTTAATGAAGGAATGGGTTGGGGAGATCTCAAAAAAGAATTATTTGAATGCATCAATAAAGAAATATCTCCAGCAAGAGAAAAATATTTCGATTTGGTAAATAATCCCAAAAAAGTAGAGAAGCTTTTAGAAGAAGGTGAAGCCAAAGCTTTAAAGATTGCTTCCAAAAATCTAAGAGAGATTAGATCATTGGTAGGTATTAAATCCTTATGACTAGCAAAAAAAATATTATTTCATTTCCAGACAATTTAAATATTAAACTTTCGGGAATTGACACCATGCGCTTACATGAACATGGTCAAGCAATTTTTGTACATTTGTCATTTGATGAAAAACTAAGTTCCATCCAAAGTTCGTTTCTTATAAAGCAAATTTTAGAAAAAGGAATGCTTGATTTTCAGTTAACTGATTTTATGTTTAATAGGGCGAAAGGATTTCATGGTCCTTTCAAAAGCAAACTTTTAAAAAATTCAGATTTTAAAAAAATTGAAGAGCAAAATTTTTTTGAATCAATTAATAGAATTATTACTAAAGAAAGAAAAGATACACCTTCAATTTTAGAAGATCGTAAAGATGCTTTTATGGAAAAAATTAAATTAATGACCAAGAAAGAAACAGATTTCTTTATTTTAGGCAAAGAACTATCACATGAACCAAAAAAATTTGAGCACGAGTGGACTCATGCTTTAACCGAATACCATGAATTCCTCATATTAAATTACTCAACTAATAATATTTTTTGTCTTTTATTGGCTTATGACTGACAAAAATAAGACCCCAAGGTCTATTTGGGTTTTATCTGCTGCGTTGGCATGCATTGGCGCAGGACAATCAACAATATTTATCCTCGTTCCTCAAGAAATAAGATCATTGGGATTCAATGAATTTCAAGTTGGTTTGATTTTTTCCATCTCCGCATTGGCTTGGATTTTTTTTAGTCCATATTGGGGCAGGTTAAGTGATCGGATCGGAAGAAGTAAAGTTTTTATGCTTGGAATTGTTGGGTTTGCTATCTCTTTGTTTCTGTTTGCAGCAATTATTAAATTTGCACAACTTTATCCTATTTCGTTCTCGTTATTATTTGTTTTGCTTATTGGCGCAAGACTCATAAATGGTCTACTTGGAAGTGCAGTTAGACCTTCAGCGGGAGGTAGGATTGCAGATATAACCGATACAACCAATAGAACATCTGGATTTGCAAGATTGGATGCAGGTTGGCAATTTGGCGTTGTATTAGGTCCAGTAGCAGTTGGATTAATCATGCTGTTATCTGGAAATAATTTATTGATGCCTTTTGTTTTTTTGAGTTTATTAGGCCTGTTAATAGGTTTTTTAAATTTTAATCTTCTTAAGAAAGATGACTCCTCTTTTCTTAACATCGAAGAAAGTGTACCTCTAAAATTTACAGATGAAAGAGTTTTGCCTTCTTTGGTTATAGCATCTTTTTTAGGAGTATCTAATGCTTGTATTGTCTTAACGTCTTCACTATTTGTGAATGATGTTATTTTAAAATCTCCTGAAGATTTATATTTTTTTGTTTCAATTGGATTTGCCATAGTTGCTTTATCAGGATTACTTACTCAATTATTCATAGTCGATAAATATTCCCTAAATCCTAAAAATCTTGTTTTCGTAGGATTATTTCTTATGTCCATGGTTTTTTTTCTACTCTCTAGCGTGAATGAATTACTTTCTTTTTATATATTGTTGGCAATTTTTGGCTTTGGTGGAGGATTAGCTAGACCGGGCAATGTTTCAATTTTATCTTTATCAATTGATAAAAACGAACAAGGTTCGGCGTCAGGTCTAATGGGTACGGTTTTTCCTTTAGGTCACTTATTAACTCCATTTTCCATAATGCCTTTGTATATGTTAAATCCAAGCTATCCATACTTATTAATTTCTATTTTAGGGTTATTTCTTGTCTTATATATGTTCTATAATCAAAGACTATTTTTTAAATTCATTAAAACGGGAGTGAGTGAGGATGTTTAGTAAAGACGCTTTAAAAGGACAAAGAATTCTTGTAACTGGTGGTGGATCTGGATTGGGTAAAGAGATGTCCAGACATTTTCTAAAGCATGGATCTGAGGTTGTTATTTGTGGCAGGAGAGAGTCAGTTCTTGAAGACACTGTAAAAGAATTAACAGATGAAACTGGAGGAAATATATCTTGTTTCGCATTAGATATAAGAGATTCTTTGGCAATAGAGTCAGCTGTTGAAGAGTTATTTGCAGAAAAGCCAATTACAGGATTAATAAATAACGCTGCAGGTAATTTCATTAGCAGAACAAAAGATTTGTCTCCAAACGGATTTAATGCCATTGCAAGCATTGTATTTCATGGAACTTTCTACATTACCAATGCGGTCGGAAAGAGATGGATTGAGAATAAACAAAAGGGCAACATTGTATCAATATTGGCAACTTGGGTATGGACCGGATCTCCATTTGTAATCCCTTCAGCGATGTCAAAATCAGGGATTAACGCAATGACGAAATCACTAGCAGTGGAATGGGGTCAGTATGGTATAAGACTGAACGCAATTGCACCTGGACCATTTCCTACGGAAGGAGCTTGGTCAAGATTAATGCCACAAACCGGTGATAGTAAAAAAGATGAAAAAGTAACAGGACAATACATGAATATTCCTCTTCAGAGAGCTGGTGAAATGGAAGAGCTTGGAAATCTTGCGACTTTTTTAATGGCAGATGGTTGCGAATATCTTACAGGGCAAACTATAGCAATAGATGGCGCTCAATATTTATCTTCTTCTGGGACTTTTGCTAATCTTAATAGCCTTTCTGATGAGGATTGGGATAATATTAGAAATACAATTAAAAAATCTAATGAAAAAGATAAAAAACAAAGATCAGTTTAATTATCACTAACGGGGAAAAATTATGAGTACAGAAACACTTCAGGAGATGGAAAATATTCTAAAACTTCAAAAGAAACTTCACATAGAAGAAGGTCCGGCGAGCATTGAGTTAAGAAAAGATAGATTAAATCGTTGCATTAAAATGGTAAAAGAGTACAGCGATGAAATCATTGAAGCTCTGCAAAAAGACTTTGGAAATAGAGATCCAAAATCAAGTTTTTTAACAGAAATAGCAACAACTATTGGTGTTTTAGAACATGCTATAAAAAATGTAGAAAAGTGGGCAAAAGATGAAAAAAGACCATCCAATGTAGACCGTCCTTTCTTTATTAGAATGCTGATGGGATTTTTGGGTTCAAAATCTTATATAAAGTACCAACCATTAGGAACAGTAGGCGTCATCAGTCCTTGGAATTTTCCTGTTAATTTAATTTTAGCTCCTTTAGCTGGTATTTTTGCTGCAGGAAATAGAACTATGATCAAACCTTCTGAATTAACTCCTGCTACAAGTGAAGTTACAAAAAAAATGTTTGAGGCTTATTTTGATAAATCCGAAGCAGCTGTTTTCACAGGAGATGCAGAGGTTGGAGCTGCATTTAGTGCATTGCCTTTTGATCATTTACTATTTACAGGAGGAACTCAAATAGGTAAGAAAGTCATGAAAGCAGCTTCTGACAACCTTGTTCCTGTCACTCTAGAATTAGGCGGCAAATCTCCAGTCATAGTTGATGAAAATGCAAATCTATCGGACGTTGCAAAAAAAGTTATGCGAGGAAAAACTATGAATGCTGGACAAATTTGCTTAGCTCCAGATTATCTTATGCTTCCTAAAGGAAAAAGCCAGGAATTTACCAAAGCTTCTAATGATGCTGTAAGTGAAATGTTTGCAGATCTTAAATACAACGATGACTACACCTCTGTCATAAATGAAAGACATTACGAAAGAATTAACGAACTTGTTTCAGATGCAAAAGAGAAAGGAGCAGAAGTTGTTCAGATAAATCCGGCTGACGAAGACTTTGAACAGCAAGAATTGCATAAGATACCTCCAACCTTGGTCTTAAACCCAACCGATGATATGAAAATAATGCAAGAAGAGATATTTGGTCCGGTTTTGCCAGTGAAAGAGTATGAAGATTTTGATGAGACCGTTAATTATGTGAATTCAAAAGATAGACCTTTGGGACTGTATTTGTTTAGCGATGATAAAAACAAAGAAAAGAAAGTTATAGATAATACGACCTCTGGAGGAGTTACTTTGAATGATGTCATCTGGCACATTGGTCAAGAAGAGCTTCCTTTTGGTGGGGTAGGTCCTAGTGGAACAGGTTCATATCATGGTCATGACGGATTTAAGGAGTTCAGTCATGCAAAAGCCGTGTACAAGCAATTTTC
Organism: uncultured SAR86 cluster bacterium; assembly: GCA_902627595.1. Taxonomy (GTDB): domain Bacteria; phylum Pseudomonadota; class Gammaproteobacteria; order Magnimaribacterales; family AG-339-G14; genus MEDG-81. The sequence continues at coordinate 112,938 of CACOJO010000004.1, read as the reverse complement.
AAAAGATTTAATGGCTCAAATGATGCCTCCATACAAAGGTAGTATGTTTGAGACTATGAAAAATCAAATCAAAAAATAGTTTTGAATACTAATATATGTCTCAAAACTATACGCCTTTATATATAGCTCTGAGATATTTGAAAGGAAGAAAGTCAGGCTTTCTTTCTTTCATTTCTTCGCTTGCCTTTGTTTCTACGTCTCTTGGTGTTGCAGTATTAATTATTGTTTCATCAGTAATGAATGGCTTTGAAAAAGAACTCAAAGATAGAGTTCTCAATGTTATTCCACATGCATCAATTTATGGCTTAAATCCAATCGATGAGTGGGGAAAGGTCGAACAAGCTTTATTGGAAGATAAAAATGTAAAGGGTATTTCACCTTATATTGAAACCGAGGCTCTAATAAAAAGTAATTCATCTGTTGCGGGAGTTTTAATAAATGGTGTTATACCTTCCAAAGATAAATCTGTATCAGTTATTCATGAATATATTGATGTAGGTGCTTTTGAGAAAATATCGTTAGATAACAATATCGTTTTGGGCAAACTGCTTGCAAGAAAATTAAATGTGGATATTGGGGACAAGATATCTCTTATGTTACCGGATAGTAATTCTTCGTTTGCTGGCTATTTCCCAAGATCTAAAGTTTTTAATGTTACTGGTATTTTTAATATTGGTTCAAAGGAGGTCGATGAAACCTTGGCTTATATTTCTCTTGAAAATGCTTCTAAACTTACCGGTTTAAGCAATCAAATACATGGTTTAAGGCTTAAATATGAAGATTTATTTGAGGCTCCATACTTAGTTTGGCAGTCTTTGATTTATGCAGAAAAAGAATCTAATGTTTTACTGAATGCAGAAGATTGGTCTTATACATACGGGCCTTTATTTGAGGCAATCATGATGGAAAAAAGTTTAGTTTTCTTATTGCTATCACTAATAATAGTCGTTGCTGCATTCAACATTGTTTCTATGTTAATGACTATGATAAATGAAAAAAGGGGAGCTATAGCAATTCTTCAAACAATGGGGATGACAGATAAAGAAATATTCAAAATATTTTTATATTTAGGCTCAGCAATTGCTTTTATAGGAACATTCTTAGGCGTGATATTTGGTATTGGAATTACCTTATTAATTGGATCTTCATTATTTGAAACGCAATTAAATTCATTAATGGAATATTTAGGTACTTACTTCATTTCTTATTTTCCATATGATATCCGCATAGATACTCTTTTAATTATCATATTAGTTAGCTTATTTATTACAATATTTTCTGTAATTTTCCCTGCAAGAACTGCAAGTAAACTTCATCCAATTGAAATTTTAAGAAATGAATAATTTATTAGAGGCTGTAAATTTATCTAGATACTTTAAAGAAGGAAATGAAGAAATTAAGGCTGTGAACAACATTAATTTTTCTATCAAAGAGAATGAAAAAATTGTTATTTACGGTCGGTCTGGATCAGGAAAATCTACATTACTAAACTTATTGAGCGGTTTAGATACTTATTCTTCAGGACAAATTAATTACAGAAATTTTTTATATAACAACAATCAAAATAAATTAACAAAGTTAAGAAAAGATAGCATGGGATTTGTATATCAATTCCATCACTTACTGAAGGAATTTTCTGCAGTCGAAAACGTAGCCTTGAGTTCAATGATCTTAGGTGAGAATAAAAAAAAATCAATGCAAGATGCGACCTCCATATTGAATAAGTTTGGTTTATCTGAAAGATTAAAACATTTTCCAAGTCAACTTTCCGGAGGAGAAAAGCAACGAGTAGCAATGGCAAGAGCGTTGATTAACAAACCTGAATTGATTTTTTTGGACGAACCAACTGGTAACTTGGATGCTGATACTTCAAAGGAAGTAATCAACTATCTACAACTCATTGCTAAAGAATTTAAATCATCAGTAATTGTGGCAACTCATGATCCTGAATTTAGAAATTTTGGAGATAAAATACTTACTATGGACTCAGGGGTTTTCGTTTAAAATAAGTCTCGAATGAAAATGAGCCCTTATTCAAGGATAATTTCTTATGTCCTACCTAATTTAGGATTTTTTCTTTTAAGTTCTTTAGGATATTTTCTCTTTGCTATATCTCAGGTTGGAATTGCCGATTGGTTTCGTCAAATAGTGGATTATATTTCTCAACCAGATTCATCTTTAAATCTTTATTTGCCTGTGTTGTTGATAATTTTGGCTTTTGGCAGAGGAATTGGATACTTCATAGGAAATTTTTTTATGGCACTTGTCTCAACAAGGTTGGTCTTTGATCTAAGAAAAGATTTATTTAAGTCTCTGATATACCTTCCTTCTAATTTTTATGACTCAAATAATAGTGGACATCTTCTTTCAAGAATAACTTTTAATGTATCTCAAATTAATGAAGCTGGAACTGCTGCTATTACAATTTTAGTAAGAGAAGGTCTTATAGTGCTTGGTTTGTTGAGTTATTTGCTTTATCTAAACTGGCAATTAACAGCTTTACTGTTTTTAGCTTCGCCTTTTATTTTATTAGTTGTTTCAGTTGCTGGAAAAAGAATGAAAAGAGTAAGCACAAGAATTCAAAATTCTATGGGCGATGTAACACAGGTGAGTTCAGAGTCGATCAATGCAAATAAAGAAGTAAAAATTTTTGGACAGCAAGAAAATGAAATCAATAAATTTAATTCGGTCAACTCCAATAATAGAATACAAAATTTAAAACTCGAGACAACGAATTCTCTTCAGTCTCCGATTATTCAGATTTTTCTAGCATTAGCTCTTGCAATTATTACTTGGGTTGCTTTGGACTCTTCTTTTTTTGAAAGAATGTCTCCAGGTACATTTATCGCTTTTTTTGGAGCTGCTGCAATGCTTCCCAGGCCGATAAGACAATTATCAATGACAAATTCAATGATCCAAAAAGGACTTGCTGCTGCAGAAGTTATTTTTAATCAAATGGACTTAGAACCAGAGATAGACGATGGATCAATTGAAATATCAAAAATTAAAGGGGATATTTCCTTTAACAAAGTAAATTTTTCTTACAGTGAAAATGAAAAAATATTAGAGGATGTTTCATTTTCTGTTTCAAAAGGCAGTACTCTAGCGATTGTAGGTCAGTCGGGCTCCGGTAAAAGCACCATGGTAAATTTAATACCAAGATTCTATGAGATCGTTGATGGGAAAATTGAAATTGATAACCATGATATCCAAGATATTAAACTTGAGAATCTAAGGAGTTTCATTTCAATAGTTAGTCAAAATACAGTTTTATTTAATGACTCTATAAAAAATAATATTTGCTATGCAAAGCCTTATGCTTCTGATGAGGAAATTTATGATGCCGCAAAAAAAGCTAATGCCCACGAATTTATCAAAACTCTACCAAATGGTTATGACACTATTGTAGGAGATGATGGAACTTTACTTTCAGGAGGTCAAAAACAAAGAATAGCTATTGCAAGAGCATTACTTAAAGATGCTCCCATAATCATTTTAGATGAAGCAACATCTGCACTGGATTCAGAATCAGAAAATGAAATCCAAACAGCAATTGATAATTTAAAAATTGGCAAAACTACAATTGTAATCGCGCATAGATTATCAACAGTAGAAAATGCAGAACACATTATTGTTTTAAAAGAGGGAAAAATAGTAGAGAGAGGCACCCATGAAGAATTAATGACTCATGAAGATGCTTATTTCGATCTATATAAGAATCAATTTAAAGATGATGTTGAACCAGCTAAGAAAAAACTTCCTATGCTTAAATCTCAATTTACTTTGACAGAGCAAAAAAATACAAATGTTATTGAAGAAGCTTGGTATGAAAATAAAAATTGGATAAAAATACTCTTACCAATATCATGGATTTATAGATTTTTATTTAAAATATTTCGTAAAAGAAATCTTGCCTCAGCATGGAAACCCGAGTTTAAAACAATTGTTATTGGTAATCTGACTGTTGGCGGCACAGGAAAAACTCCTTTAGTAATTTGGTTGGCAAATGAATTAAAAAAAGAAGGCTATCATCCAGGTATTGTTTCTAGAGGTTACAAAGGCTTAGCTAATAAAAACCCTAATCTTATTGATCAATACTCTAATCCAAGTGACGTAGGCGATGAACCTTTAATCATATTCAATAATACAAACTGTCCAGTAGTAGTTGGATCTAACAGAGTTGAAGCAGCAAAATTTTTAATTAAAAACAAATTTTGTGATGTTTTGATAAGTGACGATGGGTTACAACATTTTAAACTTGGAAGAGATATTGAAATTGCGATGATAGATGGGTTAAGAAAATTTGGAAATAATCTTTTACTACCTGCAGGTCCTCTAAGGGAGCCAATTAAAAAATTGGATCAGGTTGATTTTGTCATCAATACAAATTCTTTTTATTCTGAAGAGGCAAAATTAAAAGAAAATAATTTTTTAATGACTTACAAACCTATATCTTGGGTTAATTTAGTTACTCAAGAATCTATCGATATCAATGATTGGAGCAAAGACAAAATTGTTTATGGTATTGCAGGAATTGGTAATCCAAGTAGTTTCTTTTCTCTTTTAAGAAGTCTTGATTTTCAAGTAATTGAAAAAGTATTTCCAGATCATCATGAATTCATAGATACAGATTTCTTTGAGATGGATGATTTACCCATCGTAATGACAGAAAAAGATGCAATAAAATGTAAGTTTTTAAAAAATCCTAATTGTTGGTATTTAAAAATTGAACCCGTTATTAATGAAGATTTTAAAACTGACTTATTTAAAAAAATAAAAATTTGAAGAAAATCGTCATAATTCCAGCGAGAATAAAATCTGAAAGATTGCCTGAGAAACCCCTGAGGTTGATATTGAATAAGCCGATGATTAATTGGACTTTTGAAGCTGCATTGAAAACTTCTGCAGATATAGTCCAAGTAGCAACAGACTCAGAGAAAATTTTTAACTTATTTCCCAGCGCTAATACAGTTATGACATCTTCAAATCATCTTTCTGGAACTGATAGAGTATATGAAGCAGTTTCAAAGATTGGATTGAATGATGATGACGTAATAGTAAATGTTCAAGGTGATGAACCTTTTATAAGTCCAAAAGATATAAACAACATTTTTAATTTGATTTCCAAAGAAGAGATATCAATGGCTACCCTATATAGCGACTCTACTTCTGTGAGTGATTTACAAGATTCAAATAAAGTAAAAATATTGGTTAATAATGGAATTGCCTCAAACTTTTTTAGAGAAACATCCTTAAAAGATAATATATATATTCATCAAGGAGTATATGCTTTCAAATATGGAACTTTGAAAAATTTTGTATCTTGGGAACCAAGTGACAATGAAAAAAAATATAAACTAGAACAGTTTAGAGCTATAGATAATGGAATTAAAATCAATGCAATCAAATCAGTATCAAAAATTCACTTGGGTGTGGATACAGAGGAAGATCTAAAAAAAGCCAATGAAATTGCAAAAGAAGATAGTTACAAATAAAAATCTTAGTAAGTTAAATTCACTTCAAATTGGTGTTAAAGCAAAATATTTCATTGAGTGCAAAACAGACGCCGATTTAGAAATAGCTTTCAACTTCATTAAAACAAATAAAATTAAATTCCTTATATTAGGGGATGGAACCAATATTGTTTTTAAAGAACCTTATAAAGGACTTGTTATCAAGAATGGCTTTAAAAAAGAAAAAAAAATAATTAAAAATAAAGTAAAAGTTTCCAGTGGCTATAACTGGGATAGATTCGTTTCATTTTGTATAGAAAATTCCTTATATGGATTGGAAAATTTATCAGGTATTCCAGGAACTGTCGGAGCAGGGCCTATCCAAAATATTGGCGCTTACGGTGAAGAAATTTCTAATTATATCGATCACATTGAAGTTTATAACTTCAAGACAGGAAATATTGAAATTTTAAATAAAATGAATTGTAGTTTCGATTATAGAAATTCACTTTTTAAAAAAAATAAACATTTATTCATTAAAAATATCTTTTTTAAATTAAAAAGTGAATTTATTGCAAATAATTCATACCAAGATTTACAAGTCTACAAATTTAAGAAAGCTACTGAGATAAGAAAAAGTATTTTAAAAATTCGTAATCAAAAATTAGAAAATTACTTAACAAAGCCAAATGTAGGAAGTTTCTTTAAAAATCCGTTGATTAAAAAGAAAGATTTAAAAAAACTCTTATGTCATGAGACCGATTTAAAATTTTATAATCACAATTCATTAATAAAAGTTTCTGCAGCATGGTTAATAGAGAAATGTAATCTTAAAGGATTTCGAGTTGATAAAGCGCGAGTTTCAAAAAAACATTCCCTAGTATTAATCAATGAAGATAAAACACCAATTTCAATCTTAAAGTTAAAAGATAAAATAAAGACAAATGTTTTTAAAAAATACAATATTAAATTAGAAGAAGAACCTACAATTGTTTAATGACTAAAGAAATCAATACCAGTTCTTTATTTCAATCCATTTTGGAGGCTCAAAAAACTAATGAATTACCTCCTGTAGAAAAATGGAACCCACCTCTTTGTGAAAATGTTGATATGAAAATTGCAAGAGATGGTAGATGGTTCTTTAAAAACTCTCCAATAGGAAGAGAAAAAATGGTCAAGCTTTTCAGTACTGTAATTAGATATGACGATGATGGTTTTTATTATTTAGTAACTCCTGTTGAAAAAATTCAACTTCAAGTTGAGGATAAGCCTTTTGTAATAAAGACATTTAATAAAGAGGTAATAGAAGGTAAGGAAGTCTTTTTATTTCAAACTAATGTAGATGATATTGTTACCTTGAGTAATAAAAATCCTCTTAGAGTTGAAACCAATGAAGATACTCAAGAACCTTCGCCTTACATTTTAGTAAGAAAAAATCTGGAAGCTTTAATCAGTAGAAATGTTTTTTATCAATTAGTAGAAGAAGCAATATTGAATAAAAAAACTCAAGAATTAGAGATTAATTCTGGAGATGATGTATTTTCTCTGGGAAAAGTAAATTAAATATTTAATTTTTCTCCGCATCTGATAATTTTTAAGCTAGCTGCACCTCCGACTAACAAAGGCTCTAAAACATCAGCTAATCCTGTTTCTGCTCGCCAATTTGAATAATTTGTATGATTGTCCAATGATTCCCAATCCTCAATCAAATAGATAGTGTTTGTTGAGAAATCTTCATATGTATCAATGGAAATACATCCTTCAAAAGCTCTTGTGTCAACCAAAGCTTCTTTAAGAGTATTTTTTAAATCTTCAAATTTTTCTTTTTTTGCTGGGAATCCAACGATAACTAAATTTTTCATATTTTTTCAACTGTATTAATATCAAAATTATTTAACTACATAAGGAGAAAAAATGAAAAAACTAATTTTTATTTTAATGTTGAGTTTGTCATCAATCGGCTTTAGTGGTCCGGTTGTTGAAATTTATGAATGCCAAATCAACAAGGGTAAAACCTTGGAAGATTTATCGGAAATGATGGATACGTTTTCTACATATTTAAAGAAAGCTGGTTTATCAAATTCCTACAAAGCTCATGCAGGGTTTCAACAAATTCCTATTAAGCCAGGCTCGGTAAATTGGATAGGTATTTCGCCTACTGCAGAGGATTACGGTAAAGCCATAGAATGGTTTACTTCATCTAAAGATGGACAAGCTTTTGGAGAGTTATACCAATCTGTTTATACTTGCCAAGAGTCTTTTATGACCTTTATCACTACTTCTTCAAAATAAATTTAATGTAAAAGGCCAATTCTAATTTGGCCTTTTACATATTCGGATAATTAGGCCCGCCCATACCTTCAGGGGTCACCCAAACAATATTCTGACTTGGATCTTTTATGTCGCAAGTTTTACAGTGCACACAATTTTGAGCATTAATCTGAAATTTTTGCTCGCCATCTTTTTCAATAACTTCGTATACACCCGCAGGACAATATCTTTGTGCTGGTTCATCATATTCTGGAAGGTTAACAGAGATTGGAATGGAAGCATCTTTTAAAGTTAAATGACAAGGCTGATCTTCTTCATGATTGGTATTAGAAAGAAACACGGAAGATAATTTGTCAAAACTTACTACGCCATCGGGTTTTGGATACTCTATTTTCTTAGTTTCTGAAGCTTTTTTTAGACAAGCGTAATCTGGGGTGGGGTGGTTTAAAGTAAAAGGAAGTTTACCTCTAAAAATAAATTGATCTATAGCAGCCATCGCAACACCCAACAACCCTTTAAATCCCCACTTTAATCCGTTATGTAAGAAAGGACCCCAGTTTCTAGCTTTATGCAATTCTTCGTTGACCCAAGAATTCGTGAATCTTTCTTCATACGAAATTAAATCTTCTCCTACTGAATTTCTTTCCAGAGCTTCATAAATAGTTTCTGCTGCAATCATTCCAGACTTCATTGCTGTATGAGTTCCTTTTATTTTCGGAAAATTGAGAGTACCTGCATTATCTCCAACCAACAACCCTCCAGGAAAAGACATTTTTGGTCTTGATTGATAACCGCCTTTTATCAACGCTCTAGCTCCATAAGCAACCCTTTTGCCTTTTTCAAGAATCTTTTTAATATCTTTGTGTTGCTTCCATTGTTGGAATTCATCGAAAGGGCTTAAATGCGGATTTTCATAGTCCAAGGGAACAACATATCCTAGGTAGACTTGATTGTTTTCTCCATGATAGAAATAAGATCCTGAAATAGTTCCATTGCTAGGCCAACCCATAGTATGCATTACAGTTCCTTCTTTGTGATCATCCGGAGAAATATCCCAAATTTCTTTAAAACCTATTCCATAATGTTGAGGATCTCTGTTTTCATCTAGATTGAATTTTTTTATTAACTGTTTACCTAAATGTCCTCTACAGCCTTCGGCAAAAACAGTATATTTCCCTCTAAGTTCCATACTTGGTTGATAAGAAGGTTTCTTTTCACCATTTTTAGTTATTCCCATCTCTCCGGTAAGGACACCTTTAACAATATTTTCTTCAAAAATTACTTCAGCCGCTGTAAAGCCAGGAAAAATTTCAACTCCTAAAGATTCAGCCTGTGTTGCCAACCATCTTGTAAAATTAGCCAAGCTCATTACGTAATTACCATGATTATTAAATGTTGGAATTAAGAAACTAGGAAAAGGTATATTGATTGAAGATTTTTCAGAAATCATGAATTTAACAATATCTTTGGTAGCAGGTGAATTTAAAGGAGCTTCTTTTTCCTTCCAATCAGGAATTAATTCATTTAAAGCGGTAGGTTCAAATACATTTCCAGAGAGAATGTGAGCGCCTATTTCAGAGCCTTTTTCAAGAACACATACGGAAATATCTTTTCCCTCAGCACTAGCTAACTGTTTAACCTTAATAGCTGAAGATAGACCTGAAGGGCCTCCACCGATAATAAGAACGTCATATTCCATGACATCTCTTTCAACCTGTTCATTCATAATTCATCTCTTAAGGGCTAATTATTAAGATATAACCCATTTTCTTGCATCTATTTTAATACTTTGATGAAAAGTCATCATCCTATAGAATATATCCTTCTTGAGTTATTCCACTAACCATTATAAGGGTAATATATGAAAATTTTAGTTCCAATAAAGAGAGTTGTAGATTACAACGTAAAAGTAAGGCCAAAAGCTGACGAGTCGGGAGTTGACCTAAATAACGTGAAAATGGCTATTAATCCTTTCTGTGAAATTGCGGTTGAAGAAGCTGTAAGGCTAAAAGAGGCGGGTTCAGCTACAGAAATAATTGCAGTGACAGTTGGAGCTGAGAATGCTCAAGAACAACTCAGAACAGCTCTTGCTTTAGGAGCGGATAGAGCTATTTTGGTAGAAACTGATCTTGAAGTTGAGCCTTTAGGCGTCTCAAAAGTTCTGAAAGCTATCGTTGAGAAAGAATCTCCAAATCTTATTGTCATGGGTAAACAAGCTATCGATGGAGATAATAATCAAACTGGACAAATGTTAGCGGCTTTAATGAATTACCCTCAAGCAACTTTTGCGTCCGAACTTAAAATTGAAGGCGAAAAGGCAATAGTTACAAGAGAAGTTGATGGTGGCCTTCAAACTATTTCTATAAACCTACCCGCAGTAGTTACATCTGATTTAAGACTTAATGAACCAAGGTATGCCTCTTTACCAAATATAATGAAAGCAAAACAAAAACCCTTGGATGTTATTAAGTCAGATGATCTTGGAGTTGACTTGAACCCAAGAATTACAACATTAAAAGTTTCTCCTCCTCCTGAAAGAGAAGCGGGTATAATTGTAGAATCAGTCGACCAATTAGTCGAAAAATTAAAAAATGAAGCAAAGGTGATTTCATGACAGCATTAGTAATAGCAGAACACAATAACAAGGAGCTTAAAGTCTCTACGCAAAACACGATAAGCGCAGCTTCAAAATTGGATGGCGACATTCATCTACTAGTGGCGGGTTTAGAATGTAATGCAGTTGCTGAAGAAGCAGCTTCTTGTGAAGGGGTTTCGAAAGTTTTATATGTCGACTCAAAAGAATATGAAAATTTCCTTGCTGAAAATATTGCAAATCTAATCAAAAACTTAAGCAATGATTATTCTGCAATCTTGGCTCCGGCGACAACTAACGGAAAAAATTATATGCCAAGAGTTGCTGCTCTCTTGGATGTAGCACAAATTTCAGACATCAGCTCCGTTGAATCAGAGGATACTTTTCAAAGACCAATCTATGCGGGAAATTGTATTGCTACAGTTCAATCATCGGATACAAAAAAAGTAATTACTGTCAGAACAACTGCTTTCGATGCAGTTCCTAAAGGTTCTAATAGTGCCGAAATTTTAAAATTAGAAGAAGTTAATGATGCCGGTATATCAGAATTTATAAAAGAAGAATTGGCTAAATCAGATCGTCCTGAATTAACAGCTGCTGAAGTAGTTATATCTGGTGGAAGAGGTATGCAAAACGGAGATAATTTTTCTTTACTAGAAGGTATCGCTGATAAATTAGGTGCAGCCATAGGAGCCTCAAGAGCCGCAGTTGACTCAGGTTTCGTTCCTAATGACTACCAAGTAGGTCAAACCGGAAAAATCGTAGCGCCTAATCTATATATTGCTGTTGGTATTTCTGGTGCTATACAGCATCTTGCAGGAATGAAAGACAGTAAGGTTATTGTTGCAATTAATAAAGATGAAGATGCGCCAATTTTTCAGGTTGCAGATTATGGATTAGTTGCGGATTTATTTACCGCTCTACCCGAGATGGAGTCAAAAATCTAAAATATGTCTGTTGTTTCAATCTCAGATTCTGCAGCAACATATCTGCAAGATTTGCTAGATAGTCAAGAAGAAGAAACAAATATAAAAATATTTGTTTCCGACCCAGGAACTATGAGAGCAGAAACCTGTATAGTCTATTGCAAAGTTGGAGAAGAAGAAGAAGACGATGTGCTAATGGAAGTAGCTGGACTTTCAGTGTATCTGGAAAATGAAAGCCTTCCTTTTTTAGAAGACTGTAAGGTGGATTATCATCCAGATAAATTTGGAGGACAGCTCACAATACGAGCTCCCAACGCAAAAGTTCCAAGCTTAAAAGAAGATAGCTCTTTAGAAGAAAAAATAAATTATTATTTGTATAGTGAGATTAATCCTTCACTTGCATCTCATGGCGGAGAAGTTAGTCTTGTAGAGGTTATTGACTCAAGTAAAGCTGTCTTGAGATTTGGAGGTGGCTGTCAGGGTTGCGGTATGGTTGATCTTACTCTTAAAAATGGTGTTGAAAAGACTTTAAAAGATAACATACCTGAAATTTCGGAAATCATTGACTCTACAGATCATTCTTTTAAAGACAACGCGTTTTACAAATAACGTCATAATTTGACGTTTGTTTCCCTTATAATTCAAAAATGATTGATGCAAATGATCTTTACGTTTTTTATGACACGGAAACTACTGGATTGGATATAAATTTTTCTCAAATTATTCAGATTGGATGTGTTCTTACTGATAATAAATTTAATGTACTTGAAGAAGTTAATTTAAGTTCAAAAGTTCTTCCTTGGATAGTTCCTTCCCCAGACGCATTTTTAGTTCATGGACAAACGGAATGTCTCGAGTCAGGTCTTTCTCATTTTGAGATGATGAAAACACTGAGAGATAAATGGTTAACTTGGGGGAAAGAGAAAAACTTAATATTTGTTTCTTACAACGGTCATCGTTTTGATGAGGAGCTGGTTAGAAGACAGTTTTACTGGAATCTTTTTGATCCATATATTACTAACACAAATGGTAACCGCAGATTAGATCTCATGAGTCTTTTTCAAATAATTGTTAATTTCTATGATTCAAAAATAAAAGTTCCACAAGATGAAGATGAAAATATTAGCTTAAAGTTAACTGATTTAGCCAAAGAAAATGGTATCTCTGTAGAAAATGCCCACGATGCAATAGTTGATTGCATGCTCATGGTCAATTTAATGAAAAAAATTAGAAAGCATGCGCCTGAAGCATTGGATGCAGCTGTAATGGGTTCTTCAAAAAATGGAAATATTGAACTTACAAAGTCTGTTCCATTTTCTATTTTGGGTGAAATCTATCGTAAGAAAAAATATATTTACCCTGTCATTGCATGCGGACAAAATCCTAATCAAACAAATCAAATTGCCCTTATAGATCTATATTTTGATCCAAAAAAAATGTTTGATATGTCTGATTATGAATTATCAGAACAATTCGGAGCTGGAGGAGGTCTGAAAACAATCTCAATCAACAAAAGCATACCTTTAATGCCGGTAAAGAAAATTACAAATATCGAAAACTTTCTTGACTCTCCTCTCAAATTATTAGAATTGAGGGCTCAACAAGTAAGTGATAACAAAGATTTTCAGAATAGAATTTGCGAACTACTTTCTATTAATCAAAGAGAGTATCCGCCCAATAAGTATATAGAACAGATGGTATATGAGAGATTCCCTTCAAATAGTGACAAGCTTTGGATGGAACGATTTGAAATATCTCCTTGGGCTGAAAAAGCAAAACTCTTAAATGGGTTTGAAGACGCAAGGTATAGAGAGCTCTCTCAAAGACTAATTAACTATTTAAAGCCTGAATTCTCATCCAATAAAGAACAAGACAATTATCATGAATTTCTTAAAGAAAGACTTCTTACAAATGGCCCTTGGAAAATGACTTTGGAACAAGCAATCTCAAAAACTAATTCATTAAAAATTGAAGCAGAAGAAAATAAAGATCAAGAAAAATTAAAAATTATTAATTCCTTGTTAAGTCATTATCAGGAGAAGCAAGCTCTTTCTGAGCTTTAGTAAGCTTTACGAGCATTCCAAATTTTGGGTGATCTACATAATGAAGTTCACCACTACGAAATTTTTTTGAGTATTTAACTTCAAAAAGAATCTTTTGATTTTGTTCTTCAAATATATTTAATTCTTGTTCTTCGTTAAAAACATTTTTTCCAGATATCAACTTTTCTTGCTGAGAAGTTAATGGATCTAATTCAGCAAGATATAGATTTGAATTAAAGTGTAAAAAACGTTCTTTGTAGAGCTGGAAGAAACCAAATATTCTAGTCCCCTTAAAGAAATCACTATCAATAAAAATAAACTCAGCTTCATCTTTATTTTTAATATTTTGAAACCATGATTTTGTAGAAATAACTCTAAAGTCTCTACTTCTTGCAATTTTGGAAGTCTCGGCTGATAAAGAAAAATCTCTGGCAGAGTCAATTTCAAATACAGACTTTGTTAATTCTAAAGTAGGGATAGCCTCTACATTTGAAAATACTTCATCCTCAGGTATTACAATTTCTCTATCTTCTTCAATTTTTATTGACATAAATAAATCTTGAAACTTGTAATCAAGATTTAAAGGTAAAGAATTAATCTCTAATTTTGGATAAGGAAATTCTGCAAGAAAAGTTATATTTTCTGGAATTTCTAATTCAGGCGGAAGAAATTTTTCATTGGTTTCAAATTCTGGAAGATATTTTATTAAAATTAAATCAACTAAATACAGCTGATCTTGAGAAATGATATTCAAAGATAGAAGGGCAAGAAATAAAGATGCTTTAAATTTCATTCTTATCAAGAAAACTTTCTAATTTTGCCATTATAAAGGTTAGACGATCACTTTTAATATCTTTGGCGTTTACTTTAATTTCTCTAATTTCTGAAGATGGAGGAATAAGCCTTGAATTATCTGCTAACTTTAAAAAGAAACTTTCATCTCGATATTTAATACTTAAAATATTCAATTTCCTTGCAACATTTTTTAACTTTGATAATTCGTAAAGATTTATGATTTCTGAAGATAAATTTCCAAAACGATCAATAAAATCCTTTTTATTCTGTTCTAGATTTTTGTTTTCTTTTATTGAAGATATTTCTTTGTAAATGCTTAGTCTTAATTCTGCTTGAGGAATTACATTTTCTGGTATAAATCCATAGATACCAATATCAATATCTATATCTGATTGATCAATAATTTTCTCACCTTTTAAAATTTTAATTGCGGTTTCAATCATTTTAGAAAATAAAGTTAAACCTACCACATCTATCGGTCCGCTTTGCTTTTCTCCTAATAACTCACCAGCTCCTCTAATTTCTAAATCTCTCATTGCCAAATTAAATCCAGATAAAAGTGACTCGTTCTCTTGCAGAGCTTCAATTCTTTCTGACGCCTTATTTTTTAATTCTTTAACTTGATTTAAGAAAAAATAGGCATAAGCCTCTCTTTGAGATCTTCCGACTCTTCCTCTTATTTGATGAAGTTGAGACAAGCCATAATTTTGCGATTCCTCCACAATTAAAGTGTTTGCATTTTCTATATCAATCCCACTTTCAATGATCGTTGTACAAACAAGCAAATCAATTTCTTTTCTTATAAAACTTTGCATGACTACACTTAACTCTTTTGATCTTAGTTGCCCATGGGCAAGAGCGATTTTTTTATCTGGAAATCTATCTGAAATTTCTTTTTTCTTTTCTTCTAACATACTTATATTGTTTAAAAGATAAAAAACTTGACCGTCTCTATAAAACTCTCTTTGAATTGCTTCAAAAACAAGGCTTTTAGAATATCTTGAGACAATTGTCTTAACACTTTTTCTTCCTTTTGGAGGAGTGGTGATTAGAGAGATATCCCTTACTTTAGATAATGATAGGTTTAACGTTCTAGGAATAGGGGTTGCGGAAAGAGAAATGACATTAATGCCACTTTTCAAGGATCTGATTTTTTCTTTTTGCCTTACACCAAATTTATGCTCTTCATCAATAATAAGAAGATTTAAATTCTTAAAAGATATCTCCTTATTGAACAGGGCATGTGTACCAATAATGATTGAATAATAATTTTCTTTAATTTTTTTGTAAATTTCTGCTTTTTCTGTTTTTGTTTGCTCTCTAGTGAGAAGACATACTCTTTGAGGAAATTCACTAAATCTATCTTTGAATACCTCAAAATGCTGTTTAGCTAATACCGTTGTTGGTGTAAGAATACAAACCTGATAATTATTTTGAGCCACTATGAAAGAAGCTCTTAAGGCAACTTCAGTTTTACCAAAACCTACCTCACCGCAAATTAATCTATCTTGAGGCTTTTCTGAAAGTAAATCAGCAATAACTTCTCTGATGACTCTTTCTTGATCTGGAGTTTCTGTAAATTTAAAAGTATCGCAAAACTTCTCATATTCACTTGCATTGAAAGAAACTTTTTGTGATTTTTCTAAATTTCTTTTTGCCTCGGCTTCTAAAATCTCTGATGCAATATCAAAAGCTTTTAATTTAGATTTTTGTGATTTTTCACTCCATTTCTTTTTGCTTAGAGAATCTAAAGGGGTGTCTTTTACACCAATGTAAGGAGTAATTTGAGATATTGAATTTACTGGAACATAAAGTAATTCATTGTTTTGATACTCTATTAAAAAACATTCCGTATTATTTAGATTTTTAAGACCCAAAAATTTGCCAATTCCATGATTTGCGTGAACGACAAGCTCATCTTTTTTAAAATTAAGTAAAGAGTCAAAATCTCTTTCTAATTTTTCTGAACGAAAAGAAGAATTTACAAAATCTAAATCTACAGATTTATCAAGAGATGTTTCTAACATATCTATTTTTTCAGATACGGAAATTAAATTAGTGATTTCTTCCAACGAATTGAATATTTCTGCTGGTTTCAGAATTGGCCTATTGATATCACCTAAAAATTCTTCATATCGATTATTTATCAATTGCCAATAATTTTCAGACTCTGCTATAACGTCTCCGATAATAAAAATTTTAAAATTTTCTAGATAATCCTCTAAAGAGGGTTTTTTTTCATGAAAAAGAGACGAATAAAATTCTATTCCTGATATAAATTTTCCTTTAACGACACTCTCAAAAACCTCTCCATCATTTTTAAATCTTGATCGCCAATTTTTTTTAAATAACTTTATGGAATTATCATTTAGAACAAATCCTCGTGATGGTCTTATGATAAATGAATTTATTTTTCGGAAAGTTTTCTGTGAATTAGCATCAAAAATAGAAATACTTGAAATTAAATCATCGTCCAAATCAATTCTGATAGGATAGTTTGCATTTGATGGAAATATATCCATTACAGAACCTCTTAAAGCATAACTTGAGGGTTTCATAACTAAATCTACAGATTCATATCCATTCTCTAGTAAATTCAAAATTAGGTCATTTCTATCAATTTTTTGATTTTCCTTGAATTCAAAATAAAGAGTATTGATACTTGCCTTATCAAAAAATGGTTGAAAAAGAGCAGGAATTGTAGAAAAAGCTGTTATCGAATCTTTTTTTAATAAATCCCTTAGAGCAATCAATCTTTTTGAAGAGACTTCTGGATGTGGGGAAAAATTATCGTAGGGCAATACTTCTAAATCAGGGATTAAGACTTTTTCATCATTTGTGGAGTTAGACCAAGCTCTTTTCAGAAGCTCTGAATTACCACAAATTACTAAGTTCTTTTGATAACCAAATGTTATTTCCATAATGATTTTTACTACGTATTAACAGATAAATGTTTGTGTATAATACTGACTTCTAAGAATAAGACTATAAAGAGGTTTTAAATGAATTTATCTTTTTCAGAAGAAGATCTTAAATTTCAAGATGAAGTAAGATCATTTATAGCAGAGAACTATCCTGCTGACATTAAAAACAAAATGGACAATGGGATCCCTGTTTCTAAAGACGATATCCAAACTTGGCAAAGAATCCTTAGTAAAAAAGGTTGGTTTGCAGTCAATTGGCCTGAAGAATATGGTGGAACTGGTTGGTCTATTACGCAGAAACACATCTTTCAAAATGAATTAGCTAATGCTAATACCCCAACTCTTGTTCCTTTTGGTGTAAGTATGTGCGGTCCAGTTGTTTATACTTTTGGAACTCAAGAACAAAAAGATAGATTTCTTCCAGGGATAATCAATAATGATGTTTGGTGGTGTCAAGGTTATTCAGAACCTGGCTCTGGTTCTGATTTAGCATCGCTCAAAACTAAAGCTGTTAAAGATGGTGATCACTACATTGTTAACGGAACAAAAACTTGGACAACCATGGCACAACATGCTGATTGGATTTTTTGTTTGGTAAGAACAGAAACTACTGATGTTAAACAGCAAGGAATAAGCTTTCTGTTGATTGATATGAAAACTCCGGGAGTTGAGGTAAAGCCTATCATTACCATTGATGGTTCTCATGAAGTAAATATGGTCTACCTTGACAATGTGAAAGTTCCTGTTGAAAACCTTATTGGAGAAGAGGGTGCAGGCTGGAATATTGCAAAATTCCTCTTGGCTCATGAAAGAACTGGTATTGGTGGTATTCCTGCTCTTAAAAGAGAAATTAGAAGGCTTAGAGAAATTACTTCTGAACTTCCATTGGGTGAAGGTTTCCTAAAAGATGATGAGTTATTTATGGATAAGCTTAATAAGCTTGAGATCGATTTATTAGCTGCAGAGTACAGCGAATTAAGAACTTTGGCTGCAATGTCAAAAGGTGGTCATCCCGGCCCAGAATCATCCATACTTAAAATCAAAGGTACCGATTTACAACAAGGTCTTTCTGACTTGTTTGTTGAAGCTCTTGGATACTATGCTCATCCTTTTATGTCAGAAGAAGATTTAATTTCTAATGAAGGAAGAATTGGTCCAGATTTTGCAGCTAACGTCATGCCTCATTACTTGAACTATAGAAAAGTTTCTATCTATGGCGGTAGTAATGAAATTCAAAGAAATGTAATTGCTAAAGCTG
This sequence comes from uncultured SAR86 cluster bacterium, assembly GCA_902627595.1. Taxonomy (GTDB): domain Bacteria; phylum Pseudomonadota; class Gammaproteobacteria; order Magnimaribacterales; family AG-339-G14; genus MEDG-81. Next base: position 94,676 of record CACOJO010000004.1, on the reverse strand, counting down.
TATTAGGTATTTAAATGGATTTCTCTTTATCTGAAGAACAACAACTGCTTAAAGATAGTATTACTACATTTGTTGATAAAGACTATCTTTTTGATGTAAGACAAAAAAATATCAAATCTGATTTAGGCTACAGCTCGGATTTTTGGAAAACCTTTGCAGATTTGGGGTGGTTAGGAATGCCTTTTTCAGAAGCAGATGGTGGTTATAACGGCGGTCCAATTGATCTAATGGTCATCATGGAATCTCTCGGAAGAGGATTAGTCGTTGAGCCTTATATTCCAAATGTTGTATTAGCAGGTGGTTTAGTTAGCAGATTAGGTTCAGATGAACAAAAAACAGAACTTTTACCAAAAATTATTTCTGGTGAAATTCAAATGTCAGTAGCATTTTCCGAACCTCAAAGCAGGTTTGACTTAAATGACGTTATTACATCTGCCAAAAAAGACGGTGAAAATTACATCATTGATGGTTACAAAGCAGTAGTCATGAATGGTCCTTCTTCAAATAATATTATTATCGTGGCAAGGACATCTGGAAATCAGCTTGATAAAGAAGGCCTATCTTTATTTATCGTTGATCCATCTTTAAATGGAGTATCTTCTAGAAACTATTCAAATGTTGACGGGTCTAAAGCATCAGAGATAACGCTTGAAAACGTTTCCACACCAGCTTCTTCCTTATTGGGAAATGAAGGTGAAGCTTTTTCTGCATTGGAAGAAGTCATTGATTTGGCAACATTAGCTATATCAGCAGAAGCCGTTGGTATTATGGAAAAGATGAATGAAATAACCTTAGAGTACACTAAGACAAGAGAGCAATTTGGCGAGACTCTTAGTTCATTTCAAGCATTACAACACAGAATGGTAGATACTTTCATGGCATACGAACAAACTAAATCTTTACTTTTAATGTGTGCGGCTAAACTTACTGATAAATCAGACGATGCTAAGAAAGCAGTTTCAGCTTTGAAATATCAAGTTGGTATAGCAGCAAAGCACGTTGGAGAGGAATCAATTCAACTACATGGTGGAATGGGTGTTACCGATGAAACAAATATTGGACATTATTTTAAGCGTTTAACAACAATAAGAGCAATTTTTGGAAATACTGATTATCATTTAAAAAGATACTCTGCTTTGTAATAAATGACAGCAATAAAATCTGACTCTAACCCTGATAAGAGGGATAGAGCAAAACCGGATAATTATCTAGAAAACTGGATAGAAAGGCAGTCACTTGTTGAATCAATGATTCCTATTATTGGTAAATTCCATAGAGATAAAAATGTTCGGATCTTATTATATGGAAATCCTTTAATTTCTCTTTCGGTTATAGAAATAATGCAAGCTCATAGAGCTGTAAGAGAAGTTGAGGAAAATGAACTAAGTGAATACGAAACATCAATGATCTTAGCTAGTTTAGACAAACTTGATCTAGGACCTGCACAAATAGACATTGGCATATTAGCTGCAGCTTTTATGTTTGATGATCACGGACAAAATATTGATGAATTTGTAAATGATCAGGTCAAGAAAGCCATAGGAAATCACACTCCAGTGCTAAAAAAACCCCAAGATGTAGTTCTATTTGGTTTTGGAAGGATAGGTAGATTAATTACAAGATTAATTCTAGAAGATACAGGTGCAGGAGAAACTTTTTCTTTAAAAGCAGTCGTTGTTAGACAATCCAAATCAGAAGATCTTTTTAAAAGAGCGGAGTTAATGAGAAGAGACTCAGTTCATGGTCCATTCAAAGGAACGATCAGAGTAGATGAAGAGACCAATACTCTTGTAATGAATGGTAATCCTGTAAAGTTTGTCTACGCCAATAATCCAGATGAGGTAGATTATTCCAAACATAATATTGATAAGGCAATTTTGATAGATAACACCGGAGTTTATCGTGATAAAAAAGGTCTTTCGAAACATCTGAAATCAAAGGGGATTTCAAAAGTTTTGCTTACAGCTCCTACCAAAGGAGCATTGAAAAATATAGTTTATGGTGTGAACCATAAAGATATTTCTGAGAAAGATAAAATTTTAGGGGCTGCATCTTGTACAACAAATGCAATCGTTCCTTTGTTGAGAGCAATTTCAGAAGAGTATGGCATCGATAATGGTCATGTTGAAACAGTACATTCTTATACTAACGATCAAAATTTAATTGATAACTATCATGATAAAGCTAGACGCGGAAGAAGTGCAGCGCTAAATATGGTTTTAACAGAAACTGGCGCTGCAAAAGCCGTATCTCAAGTTCTTCCTGAATTGGAAGGAAAATTATCGGCAAATGCTATCAGAGTTCCGACTCCAAATGTTTCCATGGCGATTTTAAATCTCCACCTTGAGAGAGAGTCAACTACTGAAGAACTTAACGATTTTCTAAGAAAAACAGCTTTTCATAGTATTTATAAAGATCAAATTGACTATACAAATTCTCCTGAAATTGTTTCATCCGACATAATTGGAAGCAGGTTTGGCTGTGTCATAGACTCACAAGCGACAATATGTAACAAAAAGAATGTAGTCATTTACGCCTGGTACGATAATGAGCTTGGATATTGTGTCCAATTACTTAGAGTTCTAAAGAAAATGGCTGGTATTAAGTACCTTAGATTGCCTCTATTTTTATAAGATGACTATCAAAATTACAAAGGGATTAAACTTGTCTCTTGAGGGAGAAATAAATCTTCAAGTTTTACCTGAATCAAAAAATTTAACTTCTAGGATAGCTATTTTAGGAAAAGATTTTCATGGTATAAAACCAACAATGTTCGTATCTGAAGGGCAGCAAGTTACCCAAGGAGAGAAACTTTTTGAAGATAAAAAAAATCCTGGATATTTTCATTTGTCGCCTGTAAATGGAACGATTTCAGAAATTAATAGAGGCGATAGAAGAGCTTTTCTATCGATGGTTATAGAAAAGAGTAATGACGATGCTTCTTTTGAAGTTGATACAATATTTGACAAAACTAATGATCAAGTTCTAAATTTTCTCAATAATTTCGGCTTATTAAGTCTTTTCAAAACTAGGCCTTTTTCAAAAGTTCCTTTGGTTGGTTCCTTGCCTAATAAAATTTTTATTTCACTAATTGACTCAAATCCACTATCTTTCGATCCAATGTTGGTTATCGAGGATGATTTAGTAGCATTCAATAAAGGCATGGAAGTCATCTCTTGTCTTCCTAAAGAGGGCATTCATGTAGGTATTACTGAAGATAATAATTTAGATTTATATAAATCTGAAAACATTTACTACCATACTTTTTCAGGGCCTCATCCCATTGGGCTTGTAGGAACACAAATTCATAAAATCTCTCCCGCAACACTTGTTAATCAAATTTGGACTATTGGATATCAAGAGCTAATAAAAATTGGCAAAACTATTCTCACAGGCTGCATATCTAATGAAAAATATATATCTCTTTCAGGTCCTCAAGTATTTAATCCAGAAATCCTATTAACAGATTTTGGTGCTTGTGTTGAAGAACTTACAGCTGGAAAGCTAGTTGAGGAAGACAATCGATTGATTTCCGGCTCCGTTTTATGTGGCCATACTTGCGAGGGGTCATTGGCTTATATGTCAAGTTTCTCTAACCAGCTAACTGTCATAAGAGAAGCCAATAAAGATGATCGTGAATTTTTGAATTGGTTAAGACCGGAAATAAAGAAACATTCGTCATTAAGAATGTTTTTTGCATCAGTCAAAAAAAATTATAAATACAACCTCACATCAGCATTAAATGGTGGTTTTCGAGCAATTGTTCCAGTGGGTATCTATGAGGATATTTTTCCAATGAATTTAATGATTACTCAACTTCTTAAAGCTATAGTGACTGAAGATACAGAATTGGCTCAAAGCCTTGGTGTTTTGGAATTGGATGAAGAAGATTTAGCTCTTTGCACTTATAGTTGTCCAAGCAAGTATGATTACGGATTAATCCTTAGAAATATTTTAGAAAAAATAGAGAAAGATGGGTAAAAGCATAATATAGAAGAATATCTTCTAAAAACTAAATTGACTCCTTTAAATCATTAAAATTGCGTATAAATCTTAGAGATGAAAGATCCGTTAAGAAATTTTCTTGATAAAATTAAGCCTTCTTTTCAAGGAAAAGGAGGACTTTCTTATTATTTTCCAGTATTTGATGTTATTGAAAATCTTTTCTATTCGTCAGATAAAAGAACCAAAGGTTTAACTCACGTAAGAGATGGTTCGGATATCCAAAGAATTATGGTTGTGGTGTGGCTTGCAACCTTTCCAACAATGTTTGCGGGAATGTATAACCTTGGATATCAATCACTTTTTGCAATAGAACAACTAACTCTAGCAAATACTACTTTTGAGAAAGATTGGCATTGGCCACTTATTACTTTTTTTACTTCACTTAATCCAAATAGTTTCATGGACTGCTTGGTTTATGGAGCCATCTATTTTATCCCTATATACGTCGTAGTATTTGCAGTCGGAATAGGTTGTGAATTAATTTTTGCTTTAATACGAAGACATGAAGTTAGTGAAGGTGCTTTTGTTACTACAGTATTATTTGCTCTATCTTGCCCACCTAATGCTCCTCTATGGCAATGTGCCTTAGGTATTGCGGTTGGATTAGTCATTGGTAAAGAAATTTTTGGCGGCACTGGAAAAAATTTTTTAAACCCAGCTCTAACGGGTAGGGCATTTTTATATTTTGCTTATCCAGCTTCTTGGTCAGGAGATATGTCATGGGTTGCAGTTGATGGTTACACAGCAGCAACTATCTTAGGAACAGCAGCTCAAGAAGGTTATCAAAGTCTCTCCTACACATGGAATAATGCTTTTCTCGGGTTCATTCCTGGTTCTATTGGAGAAACTTCGACTTTAGCAATATTAGTAGGCTTAGCTATTCTCCTTTATACAAAGGTTGCTTCATGGAGAATAGTCATCGGAGTAGCCATAGGGACAATCTTAACTAGTTACTTATTCAATTTTGTTGGTAGTGAAACAAATCCTATGTTTTCTATGCCTTTTTGGTGGCATATGGTAATTGGAGGATATGCTTTCGGTTTGGTTTTCATGGCAACTGAGCCAGTTTCCGGATCGCATACTAATGCGGGCAGATGGATTTATGGAATCATAATTGGAGTGATGGTAATTTTAATTCGAGTCTTAAATCCTGCTTTTCCTGAGGGTATGATGCTTGCCATTTTATTTGGAAACCTATTAGCGCCTTTAATCGATCACTTTGTGGTTCAAAATAATATTAAAAAAAGATTAGCTCTTCAAAATGCTTAAGATCAATAAAGACAGTGCTTTAAATATAACATTTGTAGGAATTGGTCTCTGTTTGTTATGCAGCGCTATTATTTCCTTTATTTCTATTCAACTTAGATCTGTTCAAGAAAATAATGTTGTCCTTGATATGCAAAAGAAAATTGTTTCTTCTGCAGGTTTAGAAAAAGTTTATGGTTCTGTTGAAAATGCTATGTCAAATATAAAAACTCATATTATAGACTTAGACAAGGGTGAGATTGTAAATATAAGTCCAGACTCATATGAATTAGCAAAAGAGCTAAGAGAAGATGGAAGATATAAGTTTCTTTCTGCAGAAGAAGACATAGCTTCAATTAAAAAAAGAGAGAAATACTCAAAGATATATATTGAATATAAAGATGACAAAATAAATACTTTAATTTTACCGGTAAGAGGATATGGCTTGTGGGGAATCCTATATGGTTACCTGGCTATTGAAGGAGATTTCAATACCGTTGCTGGACTGGAGTTCTATGAACATAAAGAAACTCCTGGACTGGGTGCTGAAATTGATAATCCCAAGTGGAAAGCCTTGTGGAAAGGAAAAAAGATTTATCAAGAAAACGGTGAAGTTTCTTTAAAGGTAATTAAAGGAAGCGTTTTGGAAACTAGTAATAATTTCAGTTATGAGATTGACGGATTATCTGGGGCTACCTTGACGTGTAATGGCGTAAGCAACTTGATAGCCTATTGGATGGGTAATGATGGTTTTTTAAACTTAATTAATAACTTGCAAAAGATTGATGTCTAAATATTCAGAAATATTATTTCGACCTGTATTCAAAGAAAATCCTATTGCTTTGCAAATGCTTGGCATATGTTCTGCTTTAGCTGTCACTAGTAAACTTTATCCAACTTTAATTATGTGTGTAGCTTTAACAGTTACTGTCAGTCTTTCCAATTTCTTTATATCTATGATAAGGAATATAACTCCATCAAACATAAGAATTATTGTACAAATGACAATTATTTCTTCTCTAGTAATCTTGGTTGATCAAGCATTAAAAGCTTATGACTATGAAACAAGTAAGACTTTATCTGTATTTGTGGGTTTAATAATTACCAATTGTATTGTCATGGGAAGAGCTGAAGCTTTCGCGATGCAAAATCCTCCTGGAGTATCTTTTCTTGATGGCTTTGGTAATGGATTGGGGTATAGCGTAATCTTGATAATACTCGGCACAATTAGAGAATTATTTGGTACCGGAACCATTTTAGAGTATGAGATTTTTCCTTTGGTGCAAAACGGCGGTTGGTATGTACCAAATAACTTTTTTCTTCTGCCTCCAGTTTCCTTCATATTAATTGGTTTAATTATATGGGCTTTAAGAGCATGGCAAAAAGACCAAATTGAAGAGCCAGAATTTAAAATGTCTCAAAATTCTCCTGAATTAATTCCAAATCCTCCGCCGACACCATCATCAAAGGCAACGTCATGATAGAAAATTATTTAAATATTTTTATCAATGCTATTTTTATAGAAAATTTGGCTCTGTCTGTCTTTTTAGGAATGTGTACTTTCATTGCAATTTCAAAAAAAATTGAAGCAGCAATTGGTTTGGGAATTGCTGTCATTGTCGTACTGGCAATAACTGTGCCAATCAATAATTTAATTTATAACTTCATTTTAAGAGATGGAGCTCTTGCTTGGGCCGGCCTTTCTGATGTTGATTTAAGTTTTGTAGGATTAATTAGCTACATAGGAGTGATTGCCGCTTGTGTTCAAATTTTAGAAATGTTTTTAGATAAATATGTTCCTGTGCTTTATAACGCTTTGGGTATATTTTTACCGCTCATCACAGTTAATTGTGCAATTTTAGGGGCTTCACTTTTTATGGTAGAAAAGGATTTATATTTTGGAGAAAGTGTTGCTTATGGTTTAGGTGCAGGCGTTGGTTGGGCATTAGCAATCACGATACTTGCTGGCATCAGAGAAAAATTAAAATATAGCGATATGCCAGAAGGTCTTCAAGGACTAGGTTCTACTTTTATAATTGTTGGTTTGATGAGCTTTGGATTTATGTCATTTGGAGGCATCATTTTATAATGGTCACTGAAATAATATTAGGTATTTTATCTTTTACAGTTATTGTAAATGTTATGGTTGCCATTATTCTTTTGGCAAGATCTCAATTAGTCTCCACGGGAGATGTGACCATTGAAATAAATGACGATCCCGCTCAAAAAATTACTGTCCCGGCTGGAGGAAAGCTTTTACAAACTTTAGCTGAGAATAACCTATTTCTTTCTTCAGCATGTGGAGGAGGAGGTACTTGTGCTCAATGTCGTTGTCAGGTTTTTGATGGGGGAGGTTCAATTTTATCAACCGAAGAAAGTCATTTTAATAATAAGGAGAAAAAAGACTTTTGGCGTCTATCTTGTCAAGTTCCTGTTAAAAGTGACATGAAAATAACCATACCGGAAGAAGTATTCGGAGTTAAAAAATGGGAAACCACCGTTAAATCTAACGATAATGTTGCTACCTTTATCAAGGAATTAGTTTTAGAACTTCCTGAAGGTGAAGATGTTGGTTTTGAAGCTGGCGGTTATGTACAAATGGAAATTCCTCCTTACAAAGCCGATTACAAAGATTTTTATATCCAAGATGAATACAAATCTGATTGGGAAAGATTTGAGGTGTTTAATAATGTTTCTTCAGTGAAAGAGGAGGTAATCAGAGCTTACTCTATGGCAAATTATCCTGAAGAGAAAGGAATAATGAAATTCAATATTAGAATAGCCTCGCCACCACCAGGAATGTCAGTTCCTCCTGGAGAAGCTTCATCCTATTTATTCAATTTAAAAGCAGGGGACAAATTAACTATTTTCGGTCCTTTTGGGGAATTCAAGGCAAAAAAAACTGATGCTGAAATGGTGTTTATCGGTGGAGGAGCTGGTATGGCTCCGATGAGATCTCACATTTTTGATCAACTTTTAAGAATTAACTCTTCAAGAAAAATTAGCTTTTGGTATGGAGCAAGAAGTTTAAAAGAAATGTTTTATGTTGAAGAGTTCGATAAGTTGTCTAATGACTTTGAGAATTTTTCTTGGTATGCGGCCCTATCTGACCCATTACCCGAAGATAACTGGGATGGTCTTACAGGGTTCATTAGTCATGTTTTATATGATGAATACCTTCAACATCATCCTTCACCAGAAGATTGCGAATATTATCTTTGCGGTCCACCTATGATGATGTCAGCTGCATTCAAAATGCTTGATAGTCTAGGTGTTGAACCAGAAAATATAATGTTTGATGATTTTGGTAGTTAAAATTTTTAAAGGATCTATATTTTTTTTGCTCTTCTTTTTAGGGGCTTGTTCATATGAAAAAGAAATTCTTTCTATGTCTGGCCAAGCTTTTGGTACATTTTATGAAATAAAGTTTGAAAAAACTCAAAATAATCTTGAAAGAGTAAATAACGAAATAAACAGTATTTTTATTTCCATCAATGAATGTTGTTCAACGTATAAAGATGATTCTTTGGTCTCATTAAAAAGAGATAAAAAAAATACAGAATTTTTTAAACAAGAAATTAAGAATTATTTTCAAGAAGTTATAAAAATTTCAATTGAGGCAAATAAAACCGCCAAAGGATTTATATTATTTGAAAATTATGATTACTTTAATGCAGTGGCAAAAGGCTATGCGGTTGACATCATTTCAACCAAATTAAATGAATTAAATATTAAAAATTTTTTTATTAATATTGGTGGAGAAATTAGAGCTGAAGGAAAGAAAAATAAAAATTTTTGGAAAATTGGAATTGAAAGTCCCTTACCTAATAAGCAAGATTTATTTAAACCTTTTGAATTTAAACAAAATCTTTCAATTGCAACTTCAGGAAATTATAGAAATCCTGGCCACATCCTTGGACTTGAAGGAAATATGATTGATCAAGATCTACTTTCTATTTCGGTTCTAGATAAAAAATCAACGGCATATGCTGATGCTCTTGCAACTGGATTGTTTGCTATTGGAAAAATTAATTTAATAAAAAAAACCATTATTGATAAAGATATACCTGCATTACTCATTTATAAAAGTAATGAAAAAATACTATCCTTTGAATCAAATCAATGGAAGGAATTGTTACAATAGTTTTATGATTACAGCCTTATTAGCAATCTTTATAATCATTCTTTCAATAGCGGGAATGTCTATAGGTTTAATTCTTAAGAATAAACCCCTCCAGCCAAGTTGTGGAGGAATTTATTTAGAAAAGGGCGAAACTTGTAAAGTTTGCGGTAAAACAGTCGATTAAAACTGATTCATTGTGTTGTCTTCTCCACCTGCCTTAAGCGCATTATCTCCAGAGAAATACTCTTTGTGAGTATCGCCTACTGTTGAGCCGGCTAAGTCCTGATGTTTAACTGAAGACATATCGCGCCTAATTTCCTGTCTTTGAATCTCTTTGACATATGCCAACATACCTTGATCGCCAAAGTATCCTTCGGATAGTACTGACGTACCTAAAGCTGTTTCATGATAGGTGGGTAAAGTAATCAAATGATGAAATATTCCTGCTTCTCTCGAAGCATCTTTTTGGAAATTTTGAATATATTTGTCAGCTTCAATTGCAAGCTCTGATTCATCAAATTTTTCATCCATCAAGCCTTTTGGAGCCTTAGCAGGATCAGGATAATTTGAAACATCTTTTCCAGCTTCAACCCATTCTTGATAAACCTGCTCTCTGAAAGACAATGTCCAATTGAAAGAAGGCGAATTATTATAAACAAGTTTTGCTTGAGGTTGTTTTTCTCTTATCGCAGAAACCATTTCAGCAATCTGTTGCACATTTGGTTTTTCAGTTTCAATCCATAAAAGATCTGCACCATTTTCGAGACTAGTTATACAATCAAGAACTACTCGATCAAATCCAGTATCTTTTTTAAATTGATATAACCCATTCGGGAGTCTTACTGGTTGAACAAGTTTTCCTCCCTGGTGAATAGTTACATCGTTATCTTCTAATTCACTTAAATCGTTAATTTCGTGAGACTCTAAAAAGCTGTTGTATTGGTCAGCAAGATCTCCAGGTTCTTTTGAAACTGGAACTTTCTGAGTTAATCCTGCTCCTAAAGAATCAGTTCTTGCGACTATGATTCCATTTTTTATACCTAACTCTAAGAATGCATACCTAACAGCATTTACCTTTGATAAAAAGTCTTCATGAGGAACAGTTACTTTTCCGTCTTGATGACCACACTGTTTTTCATCAGAGACTTGATTTTCAATTTGAATTGCACAAGCTCCAGCTTGAATCATCTTTTTTGCAAGCAGATAAGTAGCTTCCTCATTACCAAATCCAGCATCTATATCCGCAATGATTGGAACAACGTGAGTTTCAAAATTATCAATTCTTTTAATAATTTCATCAGTTTTATTTCCCGCAGCTTCTGCTTCGTCAAGCTCATTGAACAAATGCTGCAGCTGAACAGAGTCTGCTCTTTTTAAAAAGGTATAAATTTCTTTTATCAAGTTCGGGACTGCAGTTTTTTCATGCATACTTTGATCGGGAAGAGGACCGAATTCAGACCTTAAGGCTGCTATCATCCATCCGCTTAAATAAACATATCTTTTCGAGGTAGTTGCGTGAGACCTCTTAATCTCCATCATCATTTGTTGCGCAGTAAAACCATGCCAACAACCTAAGGACTGCGTATAAACACTAGAATCTTTATCATAATCAGCCATGTCTGCATGCATAATGTCAGCAGTATACTGAGCAATATCTAAACCAGTATGAAATCTATTTTGTAATCTCATTCTTGCAGCAGATACAGGATTAATATTTTTATAAATATTAGGACTTTGGTTCTTAAGATCCTCATATTCTTTTACTATTTTTTTATAATCAAACATATTATGCCCCTTAGGATTTAAAAGAAGATTTAGCCAATTTGTCTGCCAATCCAATATATTTTTTTGGAGTTAGGCTTAAAAGAAGTTCCTTATCCGCTTTATTTATTTTCAAGTCGTCAATTATCTTTATGTAGGAATGATAATCAAGTTTTTTTCCACGTGAAATAGATTTAATTTTTGTATAACTATCTTCAACACCATTTTTTCTTAGTATGGTTTGAATAGCTTCGGTCAAAATTTCCCAACTATTATCTAGGTCTTTTAGGATGTTCTCTTTGTTAGGTTCAATTTTAGCGATACCTTTTTTTAAAGAATTAAGGCTGATAATAATATAAGCAAATAACGAGCCAATATTTCTTAAGACAGTCGAATCAGATAAATCTCTTTGCAATCTTGATATTTGAATTTTATTTTTCAGTGCAATAATCAAGCCGTTTGCAATGGATAGATTTCCTTCTGCATTTTCAAAATCTATAGGGTTAACTTTATGAGGCATCGTTGAAGAACCTACTTCTCCAGATTTCAAGTTTTGTTTCAGATAATTTTTTGAAATTAAAAGCCAAATATCTTGTGCAAAATCAATTAATACGTTGTTTAAATTATGAATACTTGCTAATTGAAATGCCATTGCGTCTTTAAGTTCAATCTGAGTTGAGTGACTTGAAAAATCTAACCCAAGAGAGTTTACGAATTTTTTGGATAAAACTTCCCAATTTAGATTATTTTTGGCAATGATATGAGCATTATAATTTCCCGATGCTCCATTAAATTTTCCTTTTTGCTTAACAGATTTAATTTGATCTAAATGAAACTTCATTCGATAGGAAAAATTAGAAAATTCTTTACCGAGCGAAGTAGGGGAGGCAGGTTGACCATGAGTAAAGGCTAGCATTGATAATTTCGAATATTTCTTAGCTAGAGAATTTAAATTTTTCTTTAAAAAATTAGCCTCAGGTAAAAACTCTCTATCTAAAAATCTTTGCATCATGAGGGAATAAGAAAGATTATTGATATCTTCGGATGTACAACAAAAATGAACAAACTCACATAGTTTATTCAGCTTTAATTTTTTTAGTTTTCCAACGATAAAAAGTTCGACTGCTTTGACGTCGTGATTGGTCTTCTTTTCAATTTTCTTAATTTGCTTGGCATCTTTGATAGAAAATTCTTTGAAAATATTAATTATTTTATTTTCCTGACTATCTGAAACTACAGGAATAAATTTAAGAGACTTGTTCTTGGATATCAAAAGAAGCCACTCAATTTCAACTTCTACTCTGGTTTTAATCAAAGCAAATTCACTAAAATAGTTCGCAAGAAATTTTGTTTGAGATGCATACCTCCCATCAATAGGAGTTATGGAAAGCAGATTATCGTTGGGCATTAATTTTCAAAAGAGGATTATATATCTATCTCGCCTCCACCTAAACAAATTTCATCTTCATAAAATACGATAAATTGGCCTGGAGTTACTGCTCTTTGCGGTTCTTTAAAGAAAACTTTAGCTTTGTTTCCTTGATGATCGATTTCACAATCTTGATCTTTTTGGCGATACCTAATTTTTGCCGAGACTTTGTTAGTAGATGGCAGTTTCAGCCAATTTATATTTGAAACGGAAACTTCTTGTTTAAAAAGTAATGGATGATTATTTTCTTGAACAACCACTAATTTATTATTAGAAAAATCTTTTTGTGCAACATACCAAGCTTTTTCTGCCTTGTTCTTTAAGCCTCCAATACCAAGACCTTGTCTTTGACCTATGGTATAAAAATATAAACCCTTATGTTCTCCAATTACTTCATCATTTTCATCAACAATTTCTCCATAATCTTCAGGTAGGTAATTTTTTAAGAATTCTGGAAATGGTCTCTCACCAATAAAACAAATGCCAGTGCTATCTTTCTTATTATAAGTAACTAGATTTTCTGCTTCAGCTATCTTTCTTACATCAGTTTTTAAAAGATTTCCTAAAGGAAATTTTATTTTTTTAAAAACATCTTTTTCAACCTGACTTAGAAAATAAGTTTGATCTTTACTTTGATCGTAAGATTTACATAAGAAATGTTCTTTTTCGATCACTTGAACCTTGGAGTAGTGTCCCGTTGCAACAGCATCGAAGTCATTCTGCATTGCATAATCTGTGAACTCTTTGAATTTAATAAATTTATTACAATAAACATCTGGGTTAGGAGTCTTGCCATTATTCAATTCATCCAAGAAATAACTGAATACTTTTTCTTTGTATTGTTTTGCAAAATTCATTTGCACTAAATTTATGCCTAATTTGTCAGAAACTTGTGCAGCATCTAAAAAGTCTTCTTTAACGCTACAATATGGAGTGCCATCATCATCCTCCCAGTTTCTCATAAATCCAGCTGTAACATCGAAACCTTCTTTCTTTAAAAGGAACGCAGCAACTGAAGAGTCAACACCTCCCGATAAACCTACTAGAACTTTCACAATTTTTATAGATAAGTAAAAAATGCTATGATACCGCGCTTTAAAGGACTTTTATAACTCTTATGGTATATAAACACATAGAAATTCCAGAGGATGGAGAACAAATTACTATAAATGACTCTGGCGAATTAATTGTTCCTCCAAATCCAATAATTCCATTTATTGAAGGAGATGGCATAGGCACGGATGTAACGGCTGCAATGATCAAAGTGGTAGACCATGCAGTAAATCTTGCCTATAACGGCGAAAGAAAGATTGCTTGGATGGAAATTTTCTGCGGCGAAAAATCTTTGAGTGTCTATGGAGAAAATGAGTGGTTGCCAGATGAAACCATAGATGCTTTGAAAAACTATATTGTTGGAATTAAAGGTCCTTTGACAACTCCTATTGGAGGAGGAATTAGATCTTTAAATGTTCGATTAAGGCAAGTGCTTGATCTTTATGTTTGCCAAAGACCGATAAGGTATTTTGAAGGAGTGCCGAGTCCAGTAGTTATTCCAGAAACTACCGATATGATTGTTTTCAGAGAAAACTCAGAAGATATATATGCAGGAATAGAGTTTGAAGCAAATTCTGATGAAGCTTCAAAATTAATTGAATTTCTAACTAAAGAAATGGGTGTAAAAAATATTAGATTTGAAGAAGCCTGTGGAATAGGGATCAAGCCTATTTCGAAAGAAGGCACAGAAAGACATGTTAGAAAAGCCATTCAATATGCAATTGATAATGATCGTTCTTCGGTAACTATTGTGCATAAAGGAAACATAATGAAATATACCGAAGGATCTTTTAAAGAATGGAGTTATTCTTTAGCAGCAAGAGAATTTGGCGCAACATCTTTGGATGGCGGAGAATGGATGAGCTTTAGAAATCCAGTAACTAAACGTTTGATTATTTTAAAAGACATCATTACGGATAACTTTTTGCAACAAATTCTTATAAGGCCAGGTGATTATGACGTAATCGCAACGATGAATCTTAATGGCGATTTCATCTCCGATGCTTTAGCGGCAAAAGTTGGTGGATTAGGCTTAGCGCCTGGAGCAAATCTAGGAGATAAAGTAGCCCTTTTTGAAGCTACACATGGAACAGCTCCAAAATATGCTGGATTGGATAAAGTAAATCCAGCGTCACTGATATTATCAGCAGAAATGATGCTTAATCATATGGGATGGCACGAAGCCTCAGAAAATATTATTAAAGGAATTAGTTGGGCTATTAAGAATAAGTTAGTAACTTATGATTTAGAAAGATTGATGACAGGAGCAAAATTACTAAAATGTTCAGAGTTTGCTGAACAAATTTGTAATGGAATGTCATAATATTTTTTTAATGAATGATTAATATAAAACTTAATAATAAATCTGAAGACTACGAATCTAATTCATCATCGCTAGTCGAATTAGAAGAGCCTAAGTTAAAAAAACCTTCTTTATATAGAGTCATTCTTCTAAATGACGACTATACTCCTATGGAGTTTGTAATTTACGTCCTACAAACTTTTTTTAGTTACGATAAGGAAAAAGCTACTCAAATAATGCTTGCTGTTCATACAAAAGGAAAGGGAGTTTGTGGTATTTATACGAAAGAAGTGGCAGAAACAAAATCAAATCAAATTAATAATTTTGCTAAGCAAAATGAACATCCTTTAGTAAGTGATATTGAACCAATAGATGAGGAAGATTGATGTTAGAAAAAAGTCTTGAAGAATGTCTGAATAACGCTTTTAAATTTGCTCACGAAAATAATCATGAATTCGTTACTACTGAGCATCTTCTTTTATGCATATTAAATAACCAAGACGCTCTTAATGTCCTTCTTGCTTGCGACATAAATATCGATATTTTAGAAGCTGAATTAAAAGAGTTCATTTTAAAAAACTGTCCAGAAAAGAAAGATGATGCAGTTGAAATTCAACCAACATTGTCTTTTCAGAGAGTAATTCAAAGAGCGGTCTTTCACGTTCAATCCTCTGGTACGGGAGAAGTTACAGGAGCAAATATCTTGGTAGCTTTGTTTAGTGAAAAAGAAAGTCACAGCGTCTACCTTTTGAAAAAGCAAGGAATGACAAGACTTGATGCAGTTTCATATATGAGCCATGGAGAGGGAGTTACAGAAGATGAATCTTTTGATGATATCTCACAAGAATCTTCTTCTTCTAGCGAGTCGGGTTATCTTGGAAAATATGCTCTAAATCTTAATTTAGAAGCTGAAGCAAATCGAATAGATCCCTTGGTAGGAAGAGATAAGGAGATTGAAAGAATTTCTCAAATTCTTGCTAGGCGTTCTAAAAATAATCCAATTTTAGTTGGTGAGTCTGGAGTGGGAAAAACAGCCTTAATTGAAGGTCTAGCTAAGAATATAGTTGAAAAATCAGCTGCTCCTTCACTGCAAGAAAGCATAATTTATTCTTTAGATATGGGTTCTTTGTTAGCAGGCACAAAATATCGTGGAGATTTTGAAAAAAGACTTAAAGGAATTTTAAAAGAATTGTCAGCCATCCCAAATGCTATTCTATTTATAGATGAGATCCATACCATTATTGGAGCAGGTGCTACTTCAGGTGGGGTTATGGATGCATCCAATTTACTGAAACCTGTCTTAGGGAAAGAAGGTATAAGGTTTATAGGTTCAACTACTTTTAAAGAATATAGAACTATTTTTGAACAAGATAGGGCACTTTCTAGAAGATTTCAAAAAGTCGATTTAGTGGAGCCTTCTGTGCAGGAAACTGTAAAAATTCTTGAAGGGCTTAAAAAGAAATATGAGCAGCACCATGAATTAAAGTATTCAAAGGCCTCGCTTAAAGCAGCAGCTGAACTTTCAGCAAAACATATAAATGATAAATTTCTTCCCGATAAGGCAATTGATGTCATTGATGAAGCGGGAGCAAGATTAAGGCTTAACCTAAGTACTAAAAGAAAAACTGTCAATGAACAGGATGTTGAAAGAGTAATTTCTCTTATGGCACAGATCCCGGAAAAAAGCGTTTCCACTCAAGATAGAGTTTCCTTAGGTAAATTAGAAGAAGATCTTAAAAGAGTCATTTTTGGTCAAGACGAAGCTATCCAAAAACTTTCTAATTCTATTATGATGTCTAGAGCTGGTTTGGGTGAAGATGAAAAACCAATAGGTTCTTTTTTATTTTCTGGGCCTACTGGAGTTGGTAAAACTGAAGTATCTAGACAACTAGCTAAAATCTTAGGAGTTGAGTTAGTAAGATTTGATATGTCTGAATACATGGAAAGACATACCGTTTCTCGTTTAATAGGAGCTCCTCCTGGTTATGTAGGTTACGATCAAGGTGGCTTGTTAACTGAAGCCGTAACCAAGAATCCTCATTCAGTAATTCTTCTAGATGAAATAGAAAAAGCTCATCCAGAAGTATTTAATGTTTTATTGCAGGTTATGGACCATGGAATGCTAACCGATAATAACGGTAGACAAGCAAGTTTTAGAAACTGCATATTGATTATGACAACGAATTCTGGTGCATTGGAGATGGCGAGAGAGTCAATGGGTTTTCAAAAACAAGACAATTCTACAGATGGAACTGAAGTCATTAAAAAAACTTTCAGTCCGGAGTTTAGAAATAGATTAACTTCTATCGTTCAGTTTGGTTCTCTGAAAACAGAAGTAATTCATACAGTAGTAGATAAGTTTTTAACGGAACTTCAAGCTCAATTGGATGAAAAAAGAGTAGTGCTTGAAGTTGATAACAAAGCAAGAGCTTGGCTTGCTGACAAAGGTTACGATGAAAAAATGGGTGCTCGTCCAATGCAAAGACTCATTCAAGATGAAATTAAACAAAAATTGGCTGAGTCTATTTTATTTGGAGATTTAGCCAAAGAAGGAGGAATTGCAAAAGTTTCAATCAAGAAGGACCAAATAGATATAAAATTTCTTCCTCACGAAGAAAAAGAACTAACTTCATAAAATTATTTTTCTCTAAAGGTTATTCTACCTTTGGTAAGGTCATAAGGAGTCATTTCTACTTTAACTTTATCTCCAGTCAAAATACGTATGTAATTTTTTCTCATTTTTCCTGAAATATGAGCAGTAATCACATGATCGTTTTCTAGTTTAACTTTAAAAGTAGTATTGGGCATGGTGTCTATAACCTCGCCTGACATTTCAATTAAATCTTCTTTTGCCATAAATATTGGTCATAATTATGCCTTATGGAGAAGAAAGATAAAAAGTTTAATTTAAAAGGGTTGTTATTTGTCATAGTAATTGTCAATATATTTTTAGCCATAGTCGCCGCAATAGTTGACTATTTTTTTTAAAAAAAAATGATATGCATACTCAAAGAAAAATAGTATAAATATTTATTAAATGAGGTCTTTTTTATGAACAAATTATTTACAATTTTAGTTATCACAATCTTATTTGTTGGTTGTGGTGGTGGTGGATATGGTAGTAGTGGCAGTGGCGGTAGTTCCGGCTCTAATAATTCTTATGGAGGCAGTGCACCAACAGGTAACTTTGCTGGACAAGTAGATCCTGTACAAGCAACAGACTAATTTAATCAAGGAATATAAAAATGAAAACAATTAAGCTTTTTTTTACTACATTAACTTTTATATTAATAAGTAATTTGTCTTTTACAGATGATTATACTGATGATGCTGCGGAAGTAGATTATTACGTGCCAGGCATACTTGCAAACGATGCAATGAGCCAAGTTAATTTTCTCTTATGTTTCATGGAAAGTATTAATTTTTCTACTTTTGTTAACAAAGGAGTTTATAAAGCTTTAACTGATGAGGCTAAATGTGAATCTGCAAGCGGAGCTGATGCAGCTTCTGAAGCAGCATCTGCAACAGGTTCATCAGCTAGTGGCGGTGGGGCAGGAACTGGCACCAATGCAGTTGACGCTACTGAATATACTACTGGAATTTATACTGGGGAAACTTCTGGAAATACAGTACAAGGAAAAGGTTGGGTGGATATTGAATTAGAGATGGGCCAAAACGGAACCATAGTTCCAACAACCGCTTTCTTATCTACAACAGTAACTGCAGATAAAAGTAGCACTAATCGTTTTGGAACTTTTACCATGCGATATGACCTCAGAAACAAACAAATTCAAATCGCACAAGGACTTCCCACAGCTGGTATATCCATAAATCAAGGTTATTTAAATGTAAACAACACAACCATCCAATATCGAGAAACGGGTATGCAAGGTCCTGATAGGGTAATCATTGCAGACTTGGCTGATGCCAACAATATTCAAGGATTTATGCAAACAATTCTTCGTATTGCTGGCGGCGGTGGAATGACAACTTATGCTGTAAGACATCAAGTACAGGTTAACGAAGGTGCAGATAGATACTGCCAAAAATTTTCTAGTGCTAATGAATATTCTCAAGGTGGTAATGGTCTTTGGACAGAAGGAGCGGCAATCTCTGAAACTAATCTAGCAACGGCTATAACCAATGCTCAAAACGGGGGAGGCTTTGTTGATACTGACGGAGGAACTGCAGCTACTATTACTGGTGAACATTGCTGGGATACTAGAAGATCAGCAGCAAAAAGAGTGGTATATGAATATGGAACTTACAAAAATTCAGACGGTTCAAGGGCTGACTTAACTACACCTTCCATGTCTTTGGAAGCAAATACTATTGATAATGGTTCACTTTCTGCTCCAATATGGTCTCATGCCAGCTACTGGGGAGTGCATGTTAATCCTACTGATAGGGCAAATGTAACTGACTCAACTATATTTAAAAATAAAAGAAATTCTAGCGATAACAATTCATATAATTTAAGAAAAAATTACTATGAAATTGTAAAAAGAACGCGACAGTATCTTTCATTAGACCAACTTGGCGGAGTTTCCTTTCAATTTTATGCAAATAATTTCAGAGACGGTGGTACTTTTCAAACAAAACTAGGAAATCTTAATTTTCCGAATGCCGGTAATTGTAATGCTGCACAAGGTAACTGTCCTGAGTACTCAGGAACAATTACTGTTAGTGGCTCTACTGTAACTTTTACTGTAACTCATGGAATGGATTGGGGAGCTAGAATAATGCCTTTTGCATTGGATAATCCTTTCTCATTTACGGCGGCAAATTGGTCAACTCAAATGACTGACTCAGGCTGGAATAGAAGGATGCATTTTTGGGATCCTGACTCTCATCAAAGTTACACAGTTCCTTATGCTGCTTTTGGTGACCCTGACTCAACAACGCCTTCCGCTCAAGTTAGAACAAGAACAGAAGAAAGAATAAATATCGATCAGTTGGCAACAGAAATAACTAATACTGGCGACAATGCAACAGGTCTGCTTTGCATAAGAGAATGTCTTGATGCCTCTAATATGAATACTGCTATTGATGCAGCTTTTACTGCAGTTCAAAATTCAAGTAATCCTGGTGCTTTAAACGTTACTCCTTACAAAAATGTTGGAGACTGGTGGACAGCCACAGTTTATTACGACTCAAATGGTAATGGTGACCAAGATGGGGGAGAGTCAGATATTGCAGCTGGTAACTACAATAATATTGGCGGAATAAAAGTTGCTGATGCTCCTCAATATACAATTGTGAATGTTGCTGGAACCAATAAACTCAGAGACGGTACAGCAGGTAATACTTACATAGAATATTCTCTTGCAAATGGACAAAAAGTAGATGCTAGACAGCATGGCGATGCTCTACAAAATTATCGTTATTACATGAAGCCTCATACTTATCAAAATAATCATACCAATAATTTTGGCTGGGCTTTTCATATGAGAGCAGTGATTAATTCAGACACTAATAAAGCAGCTCTTCTTTGTGAAACTTCTGGTGGTAACGCAAGGGGTTATGATGTTAAGTTCAAAGCTAAAGCAAATGATGCTGCAGTTCATGCAACTGGAAATGCCTCATATTATTGTGACTACAAAATGTGGGAAGGAGCGGTTGCGACTATGTATGACATCAGAGTAAGACAAATGCCTGACTATCGACTGTATAACGATACTTCTAGTCAATATGTCAATGTCTCCCCACCGCAATCAGTTTTATTTACTGTCCCTGCAAGTGGAATAACTTATAACTTTCCAAACACAAATCTTGCTGGAAAAAAATTCAAACTGAAATTTGAAGGTTACGGAGAGCTACATAATATTCCTGGACGAGTAGTAAATACCTGTACAGGCGCAATCTTAGGAAGATATGTTGATGGTGGATGGAACCAGTGTTACCGATACATACATGAATTTGTAATACCTGATGCTACTGTTCTTACTAACCTAAGTGGTGGGGATGACTTAAAAATCAGAGCTCTAAGAGGAGATGAATATTTACTTAAATTAGGAAGCATTCCTGCTGGAGTAAGTTACTCTAAGTCAGTGAGTGATTTACCGGCAGCAAATAATATTCAGAACTTATTTTCCGGTGCAAATTCCATTGGTACTGTTCCTGCAACAACATTACCAAGTGCAAATAGTACAGATCCCTCGGTAATTCATGGAAAAACTATTATAGCGCCACCAAATTAATAACTTATCTTCAAAAAAACCCCTTTAAATTTTAAAGGGGTTTTTTTTATTGTTTGGAATAGAATAATTATTGAGCTAATTAATTTTTTACAACGAACCTAAGAAATCTTTTATAGCTGCTCCTATTTCATTGGGAGAATGTTCTTGAATAAAATGGTTTCCTTTCACAGTTACTTCTTTCAAGTTTTTCCAGCTTCGAACAAATTCTCTTTGATCTCCTACAAGAATGCTTCCAGGATCGGCATTAATGAAAAGTTTCGGGATATTTGAGTCTTTATGAAATTCGCCATTTTTTATTACTTCATCAATTACAACCTGAGGAGAACCATCTACAGGAATTTGTCTGGGCCAAGTAAGAGTAGGGCGACGATCTTCACCTGCATTTTTAAAGGGTCGAATGTACTCAGCCTTTTCTTCGTCGGTAAAACCATCCGCAGAGTCATTCAAAAGAATCCTTTCTACAAAAACATTTTTTTCAAGAACAATTTCTTCTCCTGCATCAGAACGCATTAGTTGAAAAATGTTTCTTGCATTTTCTGGCCATTGATCCCAAGTTAGTGGCATTACGATTGCCTCCATAAATGTAATCGATTTTATTTTATTTGAATTTTCTCTTGCATACTGAAATCCCATTGCAGAACCCCAATCATGTATTACTAAATTAATTTCCTCACCTAAATCTAATTCATCTAGTAATGTAGACAGATATTTGTATTGTCCATGATATTGATAATCAGGATTATCTGTTCCTTCAAGTTTTTCAGAGTCGCCCATTCCAATTAAATCTGGAACAACTATTCGGCCAATATCCTCTACATATGGAGTGATATTTCGCCATAAAAAAGATGAGGCAGGATTACCGTGTAAAAAAACTATTGATTGGCCTACACCTGAATCTAAATAAGCCATTTGTTTTCCTAAAATCTCTTTGTATTTCTTGTCCATTATTATTACTCCTGTAAGGAAAATAAATATATCATTTATAAAGAAAAAATTTAGGAGAATTAAATGTTTGATCCAGAACAAAGAAGCAGGGCGTTTAACTTTGCGTTAAGAGCTCAAAGTATGTTTGGAACTATTATTGGGATAACAATATTGTGGTCTTTTTATACCCTCCTTTTTACTGATTACTCGCATATATTTATTTCAAAAATTCTTCTCACGATGATTTGCTTGGGTTTTGCAATAATAACTCCTTTAATAGATTTTAATGAGTCTCATGCCACTAATCCTTTATGGACAGGTCACGCTAGGTTTCATTTAGTTTGGCAGGTAAATGCAATGATATTTACTGCCTTACTTTGCTTATCTTTATTATGGGTATTTGATACCTTTTTTAATTTATTACTAGTTGTTGCATTAAATTTTTTATGGATATTTTCTTTCTTTGCTACTGCAGCATCTATTAAGTTATATGACGGGGAGTTCAATGATATAAATGGCGTTCCTCCTATAATAATTCGCTTCCTAGGAAAAGAAATTGAAATTGATAGAAATATACAGGCTATTTCAGCAATTTTTGTTATTAATTCTTATGCCTTATTAATCATTTTAACTTAATTTAAATTTAACATAATATATATTATACGAATGTATATATCCTTTAGATTCAATGAAAACTCACTATTGTTACTTCCCTCTTATTATTGAAATAGAAAATTAGATATAGATAAAGATACTTTATCTGTGTATAAAATAGTTAATTTTTTTTTCTGTTAATAAGCCGCTCATAAACGAGCGGCTTATAAATCAACTATCTTTCAGCAGGATAAGCTTTAACTAATTGAGCAAGTGTTGAATTTACTAACTTTCTAATATTTCCAACCTTTCTATTGAAAGACTTGAATTCATTTGAAGCATAAACTTCATCCAAGGCATTGTTTAGCTCTTGAATAGAATTAGATCCGTTATACAACATATGAGATACATACTTATTGCCATAAACTACTCTATTTATTCCATATGACCCAAAAGCATCTGCAGTGGAATTTGTAAGTTGTTTGTACGCTTCAAGATAAGATGCTTGACTTCCAGTTTTAACCTTAACTTCAATGTTAGAAAAAACAGTATTCAATCGCCAATCACCAGCCTCTAAAACTAGCTCGGTAACGTAATTATAATAATCTTCACTTACTGAAGTTTTATCAAAAACTACATTCATTTCTGAAGATGCTGCACAAGAAGCAAAGATATTTTGCCCTTTTTGCATCATGTCATAATTTTCATATGCAACTAAAATAATATGTGAATGCCCTCCTCCCATACGAGAATACAGCCCAACATTTGCTCCAGATTCATTTCGCCATTTCTCTGCACAAGAAGAAGAATCAAAGGTCTCAATGGCAGCTACAAACCCTGCTGGATTAGTTACGTTAAAAAAATGGAATTCATAAACACCACTGCCAGGCCTCAATGTATTCTCATTTGAAAATAGACTAAAAGACAATAAAGTGGTGAGAAATAAATAAATGATTTTATTTTTCATGACTTACCTCTAATTTCTTGTATAAATGGTCTCACAATACTCAAAAGTTTCTTCAACTTCTTCATCTATGTATTGCTGAGCATCATCCCAAGTAGCAGCCCAACCTGCTCCTCTAAAATACTCATCTATAATTTTTCCAGTTTCTGCTGCTGTTTCGGTAATGGTTCTTAAATGAAACATTCCGGTTTCAGCAAATCCACCGCCAAGTTGAGCAAATACACCAATCATCATTTTGTGACCTGCAGCATCAAGTTCTTTTTGAAGTTTCGTCATTGAATTTGAAAAAGCCTGCCAATCGTTTAACTTTACTCTCCAAAGCCTATGGTATCCATCTCTAGCTTCAAAATCCTTAAGTGGTTTGAAAGCAGAAGAATATTTGATGGTTCTTAATTGTTTGAGGTCAAAATTAGCACTTGCTGGATCATATAACTCAATAAACCCTATAGCTTTTTCAACACTCGTAAAAGCATTGTAGATAAACATTTGACCTTGATAGCTTTCTCCTGTTCTGGTTTTGCAATAACCAGCTTGTTCAGATCCGAAATCATCAAAATCGACATTTTCTTTTAAAAAATTAACATATTTATCAATATCTTTTGCTTGAACCATAAGAGTCGTAAACGCTCCTTCTGGAACCGCGCTAAGATTTATTGAAAATATTGAGCTTAAAAGAAAAATTAAAGATATTTTTATATTTTTCATTATTTTCTCCCAAAATATATATTAAATATTACAAGAAAAAATTAGAAGTTTTGTATCAAATTAGGTCAATTTTTTTTAATCAAAGAAAAAACGAATAAAAGAAATAAGAACAAAGTCATATAAGGAGCGTAAACCATTCCAGGAGTAACTCCGTCCGAATAAATCGGATCATTAACAATTGGACTGGAATTTAATACTCTAACAGACCACTCAACTAAAAAAGCTAGGATTAATAAAGGTGTTAAAGACTTATATTTTATGACGACTATCCAGGCAAAAGCACAAAATATTAGCTGAACTAAACCCCATGCAGAAAAGAAAGCATATATAAGAGGCATTGGATCAGGAGTACCAGTTAATACTTTCACATTAGCAATACCATGTAGTCCAAAGTCTTCGAAAGACATATGAATTACAGAACGCCAGGTCATTAATAATAGGAATGGAATAAAGGCGTAGAAAACAAATTTATAGCCCAAATAATTATTATCTGCAGATTTAGGAAAAAGCATTTCTAACACAACTAATCGTTCTCTTTAATAAAATTGGCAAGTAAGTTAGATAGCTCTTTGGGTCGAGTCCATTGATAAAAGTGCCCTCCTCCTATTTGGGGTGCACTTTTTGCATTAGGACACATATTCAAAACATCTCTTTCGGCACCATTGGTTACTGGATCATCTCCAGCAAAAACACTCAAAAAAGGTTTATTCCAATTTTTAAATATTTCTCTAGCATCTCTTACTGCACTTAAAGACTGATCTGGGATTGTAGGAACATGACTTGGCATGGCTCTTGGACCCATTTTATAAGATGGGTCAGGAAACGGAGCCTCATACGCATGATCTATTGCTCTATTCAATGGAAATAATTTTCTTAATCCAAGTCTAAGAAATAAATAAGAAATAAGTGTCTTAAGAGTGGAATTTTTTTCCATCATGTTAGACATCAAAAAACCAATAGGGAGATCTTCTGTGTCCCAACAAAATTTCTGCCAATACATAAATTTAAGTGCTGGACTGGAAGATGTTTTATCATCGGCAATGTTCTTACCATCCATTTTACTGACTTCTTTTTGCATAGACATCACAGTAAGTTTGATATCGCTATCTCTAAAAGCTTTAACTTTGTCAATTACATCTTGAGGAGTGTCAGGGTTATAAGGTAGGCCTGTATTTCCCATTGCGACCTTGAGAAATCTATCTGGCTCATTCGCTACTACTCTCAGTCCTATAAGACCTCCCCAATCCTGACCAAAAAAGGTTAAATTTTTGAATTCATTAGCTTTAAGCCAGTCTGTCATCCAATCAACTTGTCTTTGATATGAATAGTCTTCTCTGGATGCAGGTTTATCGGACTTTCCGTAGCCAGGTAAATCCGGCGCAATAACTCTTATTCCTGCATCTACCAAAAAAGGAATCATTCTACTGTATAAGTAACTCCAAACAGGTTGACCATGCATAGCCAATAGAATCGGACCATCTTTGGGTCCTTCATCAACATGATGAATTCTCAATTCAGAACCGTCGTGAGTTTGTATTGTTGTATAGTTTGGCTCGAATGGATAATTTTTTACATTCTCAAAAGCACTATCTGGGGTTCTTAAAATTTTCATAATTCAAATTTAGAGTTGGATAAAGATTCACATACAGAATTAAATTCTTGCATAGTTTGTTTGATAATCTGTTCTACTGGTAATACTTCATTTATGAGTCCAATAGACTGACCTGCTAAAGCAGGCGCTGCATTCATGTCGCCACCAAAATATAAATCTTTTATTCCGCTAAGAGCAGACATATCCATTAACCCTTCCTCATAAATCTTATCAGTTAACTCTGTCTTTAGAGCTCTAATACATGGTTTTGCTTTTTTATTAAGAATGTAAGTACCTTGTTCAGAACCACTTACAATTGCGTCTTTGAAATTTTCATGAACTGGACTTTCTAAAGATGAAACAAATCTTGTTCCCATTTGAATACCATCAGCACCTGCTGCGAAAGCCGCTGCCATACCAATACCATCGACGATACCTCCAGCAGCTACAATAGGTAAATCAGAGTGCTTACGAATAGATTGAATTAAGACATGCAAACCTACTTCTTCAGGACTTTTAAAACCTCCTCCTTCTGTTCCTTCTACAACTAGGCCATCTACACCTGCATCTACAGCCTTAAGAGCTCCTGCTAGGCTTGGAACAGCATGAAATACTTTAATATCTGCTTCCTTGAGCTTATGAATATATTTAGCTGGATCTCCAGCAGAAGTTGTAACAAATTTAACGTTTTCTTCAATTACCACTTCTAACATACTTTCATCTGAAAGAAATAGAATTGGAAGATTTACTCCAAATGGACTATTCGTAAGAGAAGCCATTTTTCTTATTTCGTCTTTACATTGATCTACTTCTCCCGATGAGGTTTCAATAATCCCAAAACCTCCAGCATTTGATACAGCTGAAGCGAGTTGACTCCTAGCAATCCAGCCCATTGGTGATTGAATAATCGGATATTTGCAACCCAACATTTCAGTTATTCTATTCATATTTACTCCACTAAAGATTGACAATCGGTTGAGGCTAAAAAACCTAAAACTTTTTTTTGATTTTCATTATCCAGGCCCTTGAATTCATCTCTTATCCAATCAAGACACTTTGCTTGATAAGGAAATGATTTCTGCTTCCAAGGATAACCTGCCAGGTCAACAGACCATTCTTTTTCACCTTCTTTGATAGCTTTATGATTTTCTATTAGAGTTGGCACATAAGAGACGGCTAACTCCTTAAAAAGATCGTGTATTGAGTCGCTAAGGAAATCTAAAGAGATATCTTCCTCGATATAATCTAAACCTCCTCTATCATCAAGTGTGTTTACATATGCAACTGTTCTAGGAGAAATTTCATGTGCTATTCTTCTGGGAGTAGGATCAAATCCTACTAATTGAGTAAATTGCCCATAAACTGCAAAATCGCATGAAGATGGAAAGTTTCCGAGGAGAAATGGATACTTTTTAAAATGTTCTTCAAAAATTGAAAGTACATTTTTGTAGCTTTTATCTATAAACTCAGCAGTATCATTGTTAGAGCCTACTACCCATAATCTGTCTATTTGTCTTTTTGCAAAATGTTCTTTAAAAAATGCCAACTCATCGTCTTCCAAAGTACTGTTTATGCCCAAAGGTAAAATAGTTCCTGCATTATCTGCATCCTCATCAAAATGCCATCTATAGTGGAACATAAATTTTGTACACCATTCATCGCCAAAGTCCTCAAGGATAAAATTTATAAAGTTTAGAGCTGGATCCTTGGGGAGCACTGATCTATCAGGATATTTTTCTTCAAACTCTCTTATAAGAGGAGTTGAGTCGGTAACTGCAGTAGCTTGACCATCTCGATCCAATATAAATACTGGCAAAAGAATAGGTTTTGGAGGTTCAATGTTCATTTTCTTGAGAACATCTTCTGGTTGACCCCAAATTACTTCATATGGAATTCTCTTATATCTTAGATAAGCAATCATCTTCCTGGTATATGGTGATGCTACATTCCCTATAAGCTTTATTGAGTCTGTCATGAGAATACTCCTAAAATCGAAAAATTATCTTACCAAATTTATATCACTTTTATTAAAGAAAGGAGATCCTGCTTGTTAATCCTTTAGCTATTTACAGAAATTTTCAATTTTTAGCTGGTAAATCCGCTACTGGCTTTCCTTGAATAAAATCACTAATGATTTGCGCGAGCTCGGGACCAACTTCTTCCTGCACAAAATGACTTGCGCCTCCTAAAGTTATAACAGTTGGGTTTGGAATACGTTCTAGAAAAACAGCCTTCATTGGAAGAGTAATTCTTTCATTTTCTCCAAAAGCTACTAGGAAAGGTTTATCCCATTTTTCATAAACTTCTTTCCAAAGTTTTTCATTTTCTGGGAGTTGAGTTGGAATAAGATAAGGCCAAACATGGGCTCCTGCTTTATATAAACCCGAGGGATAAGGAGCTTCATAAGCATAAGCTTCCTCTTCTGATAAATCTATTCCGCCAAAATTTTTAATGATTCCAGGAATATTCATATCATCTGCATAATATGAATATGCTATCCAATTACTAAACATTGAAATTCCTGTAGATGCAGAAGGATTTTCAACTGTCAATGCTTCTTTGGCTATGGACATTAACTCTTCGAAAGTGATCGGTCCAATCCACCAAACCCTGAATTGAACAAATTTTTCAAATAGCCATGCTGATATGCCAGATCGAGCAACCATTCCTGTATTGGATACGACAACGTTGTCAAAGCGATCCGGTAACTCAGCGACTACTCTTAAACCTACTAAACCACCCCAATCTTGACCAAAGAAAGTTGCATTCTGGAGATTAAGTTTTTGGACTAATTCCTTCATAACCTCAACATGATGCTTGTAAGAATAGTCATATTTTGAAATAAACTTATCTGATTTACCAAAACCAACACAGTCTGGAACAATTACTCTATGTCCTTGCGCAGTTAATACAGGTATCATTTTTCTAAATAAATAACTCCATGCAGGTTCGCCATGAAGCAGAAATATTGGATCTGCATCTCTTGGGCCTTCATCAAGATAATGAATTCTCAAACCATCAATCATCACATAATTGGGTTTAAAAGGATAATCTTTCAGATTTTCAAATCTTTCATCTGGAGTTCTTAAAACGCCCTCTTTAATCTCATCTCCATAAATATTTATGGAGATAGAAAAATTAACTATTAAGAAAATGAAGAAACCTAGAATTGACTTCACTTACTATTCCTCCTTGCTTAAAAATATAAATTGAATATAGAATATGACAGTATGTGTGTCAATAACTTATGACAGCGTTACTGTCATATTCATATGGATAAGCTAAAAAAAGACGGACGAAAATTAAGAAGTGAGTCTACTTCAGATCACATTTTGAACACTGCTATAAAAATTGCCCGTAAAGGCAACATAGATAACATGTCCTTTAATTCTATTGCTAAAGAAGCAAATATAGGAACTAGAACAATTTTTCGTCATTTCAAAGATCAAGAAACACTTCAAGAAAGTTTAGATCAAAAACTTGGTGAAGAATTTACCAGTGCCTTTTCTTTAATAAATAAAACGGATAACTTAGAAAGTAGAATTGAAAATGTTTGTTCTATTCTTATTAAACTCTATGTAAAAAATCAAAATATTATCCGTTGGAATCTTCGCAATATCTGGAGAGACAAAAATTTAAGAAAAAATATGTTTTCTTGGAATAAAATTTTAAGAAATTTTGTTTATTCCATTCTTCCTGAGATTCAAGAAAAAAGGAAATCCGAAAGAGAAATTATATTTGAATGTATGTCTTTTATGTTTTTCTTAAGACTTAGTGTTGTTCAGAGCTTAAATGAAAAACAAATAAAAGAGATTTTTACCTTAAATACAAAAAAATATTTAATTTAATTTCAAGAAACTCTTCTAATATTCTCTACAATTTCGTTAATTATTTCAGGTAATAACTCTTCAGGAATTTCATGCCCTACTCCCTCCATAATCATTCTTTTTGAATCTGTTATGCCATCTGCAACGGCAATACCATGGTCGAGTGGAAGGATAGCATCTTCAGTTCCGTGAATAATTAAAGCAGGAACTTTAATTTCATGAAGTCGACTTGTTCTGTCTGGACTCGCACCAACTGCGGCTCCATGAAGAGCAAAAGGATTATTTCCATGCGCAATAACTGGCTTTAACTTTTCTCGAAAATCTTGTTCGTTAAAAGGAAACCGTGAGCCAGTAAGTTGTCGGTAAATTTCAACAACCCCGTCTTCTATTCTGCCTTTAAGGTTATATACAAATGACTTTTTCATTGCCTCAAGCAATTCTTCAGTAGGTCCAGATAATGAATCATTATGTATTCCAGGGGAAGTCATTATGGGAGTAATGCTTAACACTCTCTCTGGATAATCTAATGCAATGATTTGGGTAATCATTCCACCCATTGAAGCTCCTATGATATGAGCTTTATCAATTTTTAGAGCCTCCATTAATGAAACTGCATCTTTAGCCATATCAGACAAATCGTATTCTATTGAGGTAGATTCACTAAACTTAAATCTTCCATTTTTATCAACAGCCAAGCCAAAAATACTATTAACAATCATTTTCAAAAGAAAATTTGGAAGAAATTTTAAGAGCTTATTAAACGTAGGTTCTTTTCCAAACCATGTAGTTTTGCCAACATCTCTATTATCAAACCTAACTACATGAAAATCATTTGAAACTAGTTGGTCAATAAAATCCTGATCCCATTGCATACAATTCGCATTGGCTCCCATAATAAGAAGGATTGTTTCTTTATTTTTATCTCCAAATTCTTCGTACCAAATATTTATATTATTTGCTTCTACAATATTTCCCATAATTTCTCCGCACTTAACTAGATATTTTCGAACTCAATAAATTTTTCTTTTTTTATGTAAGGATCAAGCCCTTTGCCAGGTTTCCAATTACAACTATATGATTTAAATCTATTTAAGTCATTAATGAAAATTTTATATCTTGTGATTTTATCCAATTCAAGCTTTATTATTTTGTGAAGATCTGGAATTTTATTTTCTATTATTTTTTTATATATTTTTTCTAAACGTAAGATTTCTTTTTTAACTAGTTCATTATTTTCTTCATCATTGGAAGAAAACGATGATTTTTTGTCGAGAATTAACTGATTTATAAGATTTTTCTTCTCCAACTCATCTTGAGCATAAATATTTGAAAAGCTTAATATTTGGTTATTGAAAATATTTTCTACAAAAAAACCTTCCAAATATAATTTTTTATTATCAAAAAATGTTTCATCCATATGATCCATTATTTCAGGCCATTTACTCAAAACATCTAAACAGTTCTCTCGTATTGTTTTTTCTTGGTTTTTTGTTTGGGCAACCATAAAAACATAAAATCTATTCCTTTTTAGAGAATATTTACATGAAAAAGAATTTTTAAAAGTGTTTTTTGAGCTTACGTTAATGGACTTATTAGAACTAAAATAGTTTTTGCAATAGTTAGTACCTGATGAAACTATAGAAATTGATTGAGGATTTGATGATTTTCTATAAAAATCTAAATCTTCGATAGTTAAATTTGAAAATACTAATTCAGAAAAAAATAATAAAAAAAATAATAGTTTTATCAAATTTTTCTAATTTGTAATTAAATCCGTATCTTCGGCAGAATTAATAAAGTTAGTAAATGGAAGAAGCTGACTAATAAATCTAGACCAAGAAGTAACTCCTGCTGTTCCAATGAATACAATGTCTTCTGCTTGAAGTAAAAATTCACTTGCTAGTAAGTAGCCAGTAGGAGAGGAAATATTTGATTTAAAAATTCTTGGTTTGCCTTCAAAATCCTTAGGTCTAAATATATAAACTTCTTTTCCTCTCGAAGTTGATTGATTTAGTCCTTGAGATGTTGCCAAAGCGTGAGATAGGGAAATATTTTTTCTTCTTAAAGTTATTGATGTAGGTGCATTTGCTTCTCCTAAAACATGAACTTGTGTTAGAGAATTATCAGGTAAGTAAATAGCATCTTTGTCTTTGAGATAAATATAATTTTGAATTAATGAGTTCCTCGATAGATATTCAAAATCAATGTCATATGTAACTCCATCTCGTGAAAGTTTTAAAGAAGTAAGGTCTCCATTTGAAAATGTACCATTAGATCCAAAAGGATTAGCATTAGCTATAACCTCATTCAAAGTAACTGGATTTAAAGTAATTGGAATTGTTCCAGTAGTATTAAAGTTTCCTGAAACAACAATTCTTTGAGAATTAAATTCAGAAACAGAGACATCAACCTGAGGATTATTTAACACATTAGATAATCTGTCAGTAAGAATTAATCTAATCTCTTCTATTGATTTACCTTTAACATCAATTACTCCTGCATTAGGATAAAAAATTGTACCGTCATCTCTAACTTTTTTCTGAAAAACTGGATTTATAGCAGCTCCTCTCGCTAAAGATGCAGATAGTCTTTCAGTTTCTCCGTAAACGTAAATAAAAAGCACATCTCCATTACCGACTTTATAAGAGGTAGGTTCATAATTTAAAAGAGATAGAGGAAGATTTAAAGGCGCCCTCCTAGATTCGTTTGTAATCAAATTCTTTGAAATATTTTCAATCAATATTGGTTCTTTTGATAATTCAGGAATAACCACTCCCTTAAAAGATCTAACTTCCGTAGTTTTAAAGTGAGTACCGATAGAACAAGATACTAAAAAAATAGATAGAAATAATATCTTCAATGTCTTTATATAGCTACATATCTTCTGAGTCATGACTGTTTATTTCTCAATTTATTAAAAAGTTCGAGGATTTTATTAAAAATTCGCCTAAAAAGATATTCTTCTTTTAAATTTCCATATGCAGAATATTCATAATAATAGTTATCAGAGTAGTTAGGATAGTGATATCTATACCAAAAGAAGTTAAAAAATACATCAAATTTATTATAAAAATACTTAATAGATTTTTGTTTTTCAAATGACTCTAAATCTTTGTTAAACAGAATAATATCTTTGAAAGTAGAAATTTTATTTCCTACTACATAAAGACATGCGTCAAAGTATCTAGAAACAATCTTTGCATCAATAAATAAACTCCATGGAGGTGTATCACAAATGACATAATCATACTCTTCTTTAAGCTTCTTTATTTCAGATGCAAATTCATCAGAAGTAAAAAATTCAACAGAATTCTCGACGTCAAAGGATGGAATAAATAGACTTTGTTCTATTTTATAAGAGTCAATATCTTGGAAGAATTCTTTAAAATCTTTTGGAGTTTTCTCTGAAGAAAATGATTTGAGAGTTAAATCTCTTTTTTTATAGTCTAAATCTAGAAGACAAACTCTTTTTCCCAGAGAAGTTAATTTATAAAATAACTTCTCTGAAATTTCTGTTTTGCCAACTCCTTTTTTTGAACCCACAATGGAGATAGAAGATAATTGATCTTTTGAATGAGTAATTTCATAGGCAATTTTATTCATTAATTCTTCAGCAATTAAGCTTGAGTCATCGGAAGGCTCTTTAGCTTCCTTGTTATACAAAGGGAGTTCTCCTAAAACATTTTTTTTATCAACGAAATCTATCAAGGCATCATAATTAGTAATTTTATCTCCCAAAAAATGTCTTATAGCTTGAATTAGATATATAAAAATTATTATTGCAAAAGGAATTGAGAACACATAAACGGTAGGCTGAATTTTAACTGCATTACTAGGTTTGTTTATTATTCTTACGTTACTGTTACTGGAAGCTTCTGCCATGGCAAGATTAATTTCTTGTGAGGATAAATTATTTAGCACATCTGAATAAATAGTCACTTCTCTCTTGAGATTTTCTAGTTTTCTTTGCGTATTTGGTATGTTAGGTAAGTCGCTTTCAATAATTTTTATTTTATTTAGTAGAAAATTTTTCTGCTCGGTCAATGTTAGATAAATTGGGTGATTTGTCTTATAAAATTCTTTTAATTCTAATTCTTTAAACTCAATATCATCGATTGCTCGATAGAGATTATTTAACTCTGAACTTCTATTTTCAGTCTCAAATATAAGTCCTGAGTCATTAGTAGATAATTTAAAGTTATTGAGTTTGTCTTCTGCTTCCTTAAGAGATTGTTTTATCTTTGGTATCTCTTTTTTTATAAACTCTCTGCCTGCAGCAGTAGATCTTTTTCTAAAATCTCTTCTATCTTTTATATATTCCTGATTGAGAAGATTCAGAATATGTTCAGTTAATTTAGGGTCAGAATGATTATAAATAATGGTCATTAAAGATCTTCCATTTGAAGATACTGAAAGATTTGATCTGATTAAATTTGATGAGGGAATATCTTCTATATCAATATTTACATCATCTTCAAGAGATTTAACAACATCGTCTAAGGTATTTCTTGATTTGTAAATGGCAACTTCTGCAAGTAATGAGTTTTCTGTATTCCTTGCAAATCCAGGAATACTATTTTCAAACATATTTTCCTGTTGCTGAATTTCAATCAATGATTTTGAGCTATAAATACTTACAGAACTTAAGTAAATTATTGAAGAAAGAACAATTCCAACTAAAAAAGCTGAAATTAAAAGATTAAAGTTATCCAAAAAAATAGAAAACAGACTGGGTAAATCAATCTTGTCATTGATAATACTGTTCTCATTCAAAGAACTTACTGAGTCATCTGTTCTCATATTTTTTATTAAAAGATAGTTTTGGTACTAAGCGAAACGTATAGTAATTGAAATTGATATCACGGTCATTTTTTCTGTACACTATGTCAGGTATGAAACATCCTCCAAAACCTAAGAAGAAAATTAAGAAATTCAAGGCTCATGGCGATGAAAGAATTGATTACTATTATTGGCTAAGAGACGATAAAAGAAAAAATAAAGAGATTCTTAACTATCTTCGAGATGAAAATAAATATACTGATTATTGGTATAAAAAAAATAAAGTTGACTCTAATAAAATATTTGGAAAATATAAAAAATCTTTGCCAAAAATTGAGGAAAGTTTTAAAAAGCGTATTGATGGTTACGACTATTTTTCGTCCATTTCAATCTCAAATGAACACCCAAAGTATTACCAAGTTTTTAAAAAAAGAAAAAAATTGATATTAGATATAAACAAGCTAGCCAGAAATAAAAAATACTATGATATTTCTAAAGTTCAACCTTCTAATGATCACTCACTTTTAGCTTTTGGTGAAGATGAGACTGGTAGAAGAGAATACTCAATTGTCATAAAGGATTTAAAGACTGGGAAATTATTAGAGAAAAATACGTGCTCTGCCGCTGGTGGAATTATTTGGAATAATTCATCTGATGGGTATTTTTATCTTAAAAAAGATCCTGATACCTTAATTACAGATTCTCTATACTTTCATAAATTAGGTACCTCATCAAAAGCTGATAAGCTGATTTATAAAGAATGTGATAACCAATACAACTTAGGTTTTTTCAGAAGCAGGACTAAAAAATACTTGTTGTTGGATATTTCAAAGACTGAGTCCAATGAATTCAGAATATTAGATTTAGAAGCTGAAAACTATGATTTACAGTGTTTTCATAAGAGATCTAAAGGGCATCTTTATTATATTGATGATACACCGGAAGAATTTTTTATACTCAGCAACAGAAAAAATCAAAAGAATTTTGCGCTGTACAAGACCAATAAAAAGAATACACAAGAAAATAATTGGAAAATCTTTATACGACATAATAAAAAAGAATTAATTGAAAATTTTATATGTTTTGAAGATTACGTTATTTTAGAAACACGGAAAAATGGACTGCCCTTCTTAACTCAAGTAAACAAAAATACAAAAAATAAATCGATTATAAAATTTGATGACCCCGCTTATTCAGTTGAATTGGTAAATAATATTGATTACAAGAGTAAAACTTTTTCTTTTGCGTATTCGAGTTTAAGAACTCCTACTACAATATTTTCTCAAAATCTGTATTCGCAAAAAAGAAAAAAAGTATGGCAACAAAATATCTTTCATCATAAAGAGTCCAACTATGAAACGAAACGTCTATTCTTAAAAGTACGGGATGGTAAGAAAGTTCCAGTTTCATTGATCTATAAAAAAGGGATAAATTTAGAGCATGCGCCATTATTGCAATATGGCTATGGTTCATATGGTCTGATAGTTGAACCTTCGTTTAAATTATCTTTTATGCCACTCGTTGAATTAGGATTTGTATTTGTAATTGCCCATATAAGAGGAGGCCAGGATCTTGGTAAGAGTTGGTATGATCAAGGAAAGATGTTAAAAAAAATGAATACTTTTACAGACTTCATTGATTGTACTAAAGCGTTATTAAAACTAAATATTGGCAACAAAAAAAATATATTTGCGATGGGAGGTAGTGCCGGGGGTCTTCTTATGGGAGTGATAATAAATTTAGAGCCTACTCTTTATAAAGGTATTGTTTCCGCTGTTCCATTTGTAGATGTGCTAACCACAATGTCCGACGAAAGTATTCCTTTGACTACTTTTGAATATGAAGAGTGGGGAAATCCAGCTAAAAGAAAAGAATATTTATATATGAAAAGATATTCTCCATATGACAATATTGATTTTAAGCCTTATCCAGCAATATTAGTTACTTCTAGTTTGTTTGACTCTCAAGTTCAATATTTTGAACCTGCTAAGTACGTACCAAAACTAAGAGAACATACAACCTCTGAAAATCCTGTTTTGTTAAAGATGAACATGATAGGAGGACATGCAGGTAAAAGTGGTAGGATTGAGTCTCTGAAAGAAACAGCTGAAGAATTAGGGTTTATAGTTAATCTTTCTAAATTAGACTCTTAACATATTTTCCTATTGCTAGAGAAGAAGTTAGACCTGGGCTTTCAATACCTTGTAGATTGATAAGATTTTTTATCCCATGCTGTTTTTCTGTTTCAATACTAAAATCTCGCATGGACTCATTTGGCTTGGTTATTTTTGGTCTGATACCCGTGTAATCAGGATGCAATTTATCTGGATTAAGTTCAGGCCAATATCTTGATATAGATTTAATAAATTTTTCTTTAAGAGACTCGTTAAACTTATAATCTATTTTATTTACAAATTCTACATCAGGGCCAAATCTCATACCTCCAGCTAAATCAAAGCCTACGTGAATGCCCAAACTATGATTTCCTGAAACTGGATAGATTAGATTTGAAAATGGCGCCTTCCCAGAATACTTAAAATAATGTCCCTTAGCGAAATAATTGCGATATATTTTGTTTCTTGGAAAGTTTTTAATGTTTTTTAAAGTCTGTTCATTACTTAATCCACTGCAATTAATCAAATATTTACAGTCTAAAGAAAAAAGATCATCGCTTTCACAGTCAACCAAAAATCCATTTTTATTATTTTTGGCTCCTAAAAAAGATGTTCGAAGAGAAATCAAACCGCCATAATGTTGAATGTCGCCTTCAAGTGCTGTTACGTATTCGGGAACGTCAATTACGCCTGAATTAGGAGAATAAAGAGCTTTATAAAATGTTAATCCAGGGTTGTTTTCATAAACTTTTTCAGGATTTGCTCTATCGATAAATATATTATTTTTTTTTCCTTGTTTTAGAATTTTATCTAAGTTAGCTTCCTCCGATTTTTCGGTGGCAATAATGTATTTTCCATATTTTTTATGATTTATTTTTTTTTCTTCAGCATACTTATAAATCAGAGTATTACCTTCAATACAAAGCTTTGTTTTCAAATAATCTTCAGGATAGTAAATTCCCGCATGTATAACACCAGAATTTCTCGATGAAGTTACATCACCTGCTCTATCATTTTTTTCCAATACAATAGTTTCAATTCCAGATTTAGAGAGTTCTCGGGCAATGCTTAATCCTATAACACCTCCACCAATAACAATGACTTCAGTCATCTGATGAATTTAAATATGCTGAAATCAAATTTTTCATTTTTTCTCTAAGAAGAAAAATTGATATCAAGTTTGGTAATGTACTTGCAGCTACTGTTATCAAAGCAAAGTTCCAGATGATTTCAGTATCCAAATAGCCACTGCCAGCAACAAAGAATGCAAATATATAAAGTATTCTATAGTAAATGACGGAGGACTCTCCGAACAAGTAAGCCGTGCATCGATCGCCATAATATGCCCAAGTGATAACAGTAGAAAAGGCAAATAGCAACAATCCTATTGAAACAATATATTCGCCATAACTTCCAAAAAAACCTTTATTAAATGCTTTACTGGTTAAAACAGCAGATTTAACTAAAGATTTGCCTTTGAATTGATAACTAGGATCAATTTCTTCTTCATCAATATAAAGTTTACCGTTAAAAGGAATATTATCTTTAAGAATAATTACATCTTCTGCAATAGATCTATTATTTATAATTGTTACCTCTTCTGAAATTTTTCCAGATAGAACGTTTAATTCACCAATAAAATTCTTAACTGAAGAATTCTCGCCAGAAAGAAACTTTAAGACTTCTGATCCATCATTTCTTTCTTCCAGCGATCCGTTCACAATGAACATTGAAGTTCTTTCAAAATTATTTGAAAATTTTTCTGTCCAAACTCCTGAAGATAAAATAACTAATCCCGTTAAGGTACAAATTATTAATGTATCTATAAAAGGTTCTAAAATTGAAACAAATCCTTCTTCTATTGAATGTTTTGTTTTAGAAGTTGCGTGAGCTATTGGAGCTGATCCTTGACCTGCTTCATTTGAATATAAACCTCTTGCTACTCCATATGTGAAAGCAAGAGAAAAAGAAGCTCCAAGAAATCCTCCTGCTACTGAAGTACCCTCAAATACGTCGTGAATAATAACCTTAAAAGAAGGAATGATATTTTCATAATTAAAAATCAATACACTCAATCCTCCAACTAAGTAAATAAATGCCATTAGAGGAACGATTGAAGCAGCTATTGAAGAAATCCTCTTTATCCCGCCAATGATAACTAATGCCACCAGTATGCTCATCGCTATCGACGTTAATAAAGGATTTACTCCAAAGCTAGATTCAATTGTGCTTGAAATATTATCAATCTGAGGCATATTTCCGGAACCAAAAGTACTTATTAAAAGACAAAAAGCAAAGATTGCTCCAAGCCATTTCATATTTAATCCTTTTTCCATATAAATCATAGGTCCACCAAAAACCTCTCCAAAGACATTCTTCTCTCGATAGTGATGAGATAACGAAACTTCAACAAATTTAGTTGTCATTCCAAGAAAAGCTGTAACCCACATCCAAAAAAGAGCTGCAGGCCCTCCAATAAAGATAGCCATAGCTACCCCGCCGATATTCCCTGTACCAACAGTTCCCGATAAAGCTGTACTCAATGCTTGAAAAGGAGTAGTTTGACCAACATTGTCTTTTCCAGATGAAAAAAGTATTTTCCATCCTTTAAAAAAAAATTTTAGTTGAGGTATGCCAAGATAAAAGGTAAAAAAAATGCCGATAGATAAAAGCAACAAAGGAAACCATGGAGCGCTACCAAAATAGCTATCTACTAATAGAATATAACTATTTAGGCTATCCAATTATTCTTCTGATCTTACTTTTGCTTCAAATTCAGTATATCCGCCAATAAGCTCTCCATTTATTGTGATTTGTGGAAAGGTTCTGGCTGATGGAAATTTTTCGAACATTTCCTCTCTAGAAAAATCTACATCTAACATGAATTTTTTGTATTCAAAGTTTTTTTGCTTGCATAAATTTTCTGCTTTATCGCAAAATGGACATTGCGGTTTTGACCAAATTTCTATCATAATTAACTCCTTAATTATTCTATGACACTTCAAGCAATATCTAAAGGTTTCGAATATTATAAAAATTTTGGTTTGAATTTTTCAATCAAGATTATTCCTCTCGTTTTTTTATTTGGTTTTGTTGCAAGTAGTGGATCGACATCGCAATTATCTATGGGCTTATCAAATTTAGATATTATGCTTTTGTTATTTAATAATTTTTTAATCTCACCATTAATCACGATTTTTTCAATTTTGTTGGCTAACGATTTATTCAAGAATAATAAAAGAGACGTTCTGGTTTACTATGCAATTTCTTGGCAATTCTTAATAAAAGTTTTATTACTTTCTTTAATATCAACAATTGCCATTGGCTTGGGATTAATTTTATTTGTTTTTCCAGGAATTCTTATAGCTGGATTACTAGTATTTGTTAACTATTATGCAATTCTGGAAAATAAATCTATTTTTGAGTCGTTGTATTTTTCCTGGGAAAGCTCCAAGTCAAACTTAGTACAATGCGTTCTAATGGCTACTTTTTTTTGGCTGATTACAATTTTATCGATAACAATTTTATCTTCTTTGATTAGTAACTACGAAAAGCCAGATGAAATTCCTCAAATTTACAGGATTTTATCTAGTTCAATAGCAATATATATTCAGATTTGCCTGATTTCTTTTCCAATATTGGCTTTTTATCAAAGTCAATTATCAAACAAAATCAAAAATAGCACTTAGTTGAATTTTTTTATTTATAGGTACTTTATTGGCTAATAAAGTTTGAAAGGATATTAATTCTTCTAGAAATAAAAAAAGTTTATCTTCATTAAGAGATGAAATTGCAGAAGCATCTTTAAATCCGCTATCCTTAAATTTATTTGATAAAACATTGAAGATATTTTGTTTTAAAATATTTAATCTAAAATTTAGGTAATCATCATTCCAAAGATCTAAAACTCTAGTTTTTGAAAAGTTGAACTCTTCTATTGAGTCAATGGTTTCTGCATATATAGATTTCAGTTTTTGTATTTCTACCTCGTCGATGGAAGAAGGATCAAATTCTCTAAATAAAATTTCATAAAATAACGGATCTAATTTATTTTTTATATCTTTATTTTCAAAATATGAAGGGTTGATCTTTATTCTGTTTACCCTGCTGAGAATAGTTGGCTTTAATATAGCTGGCCTAGAAGAAAGTAAAAAGATATATGAGTTTTTTGGAGGCTCTTCTAGAATTTTTAGTAAATAATCTTGGGCCAAATTATCAAGTAAATCTGCATCATTAATTTTTATTAATTTTGCATCTGATAGTAATGCGGTTTCATTCATTATATTAATGATGCCTCTGTTCTTCTTTGTGTCTCCTCTAAGAGTTGTTATGCCAATAACTTTTGTCTTTAATTTTTCATCTGGAAATATTTCTAAAAAATCTGGATTGGTATGACCATTGAAAGACGTGCATGAACTACATAAATCACAAAACATAAAGTTTTTTTGTTTATCCACACAAAGAATTTTTTTGATTAAATTATTTATTTCTAAGTTAAATTCTTTTGAAGGCTTACATTCAAAAAGATATGCATGAGATAAGTCTTCAAAATTTAATAATTTTTCAAAATAATTATTTTTCATTTAATTTTTTTAAAATGAGGTTCTTGGAAATTTCAAATACCTCTTCTTTATCTTTACTAGAGTCTATGATTAAAAAACGATTAGGATTTTTTTTTGCTTGATCTAAGTAAAAAGATCTTATTCTTTCAAAGAATTTAATATCCTCTTCTTCAAATCTATCAAGCTCATCTCGATATTTAGCTCTTTTCAATCCATCTTCGACAGGTAAATCTAAGTAAATAGTTAGCTCAGGCATTGGCAAGTTTAATGGCTCCATAATTTGATCTAAGTATTTTTGACTAATTCCTCTTCCAGCTCCTTGATATGCATAAGTCGAGTCAATATATCTATCTGACAAGACATTTATATCTTTGGCAAGAGCGGGAATAATTATCTTATTAGCGTGTTGCAATCTATCAGCCACAAGAAGAAAGGTTTCTGTGTAAGGATCAATTTCAATAGATTTATCTAATAATATTTCTCTTAAGATTTGTCCTTCTTTAGTTGCTCCTGGTTCTCTGGTAAAGAGAAATTCTATTTTATTTTTTTTAAAAAATTTTTTTAATGAGTCTATCAAAGTAGACTTCCCCGCTCCTTCGCTTCCTTCTAGAGAAATAAACATTATTTTTTTAATTGATATTTTTTTACAGCCATCAAATGATCATCATAATTTGTGGAAAATTCATGTTTACACTTATCTTTAGCAACGAAATATAAAAAATCATGAGACTCTGGTTGTCCTGCTGCAAAGATTGAATTTTTAGAGGGATTTGAAATTGGACCTGGAGGTAAACCTTTGTGCATATAAGTATTATATAAGGAAGAGTCTTTTAGATGTTTCTTCTTTAAATCCCCATTGAATTCTTTCAATCCATATATTGTAGTAGAGTCCATTTGCAAAAACATTTTAAGATTTAGTCTATTAAGTATTACTCCTGAAATTTTTTCTCTTTCATTGGAGCAGGCCT
The DNA here is from genome assembly GCA_902627595.1 of uncultured SAR86 cluster bacterium. GTDB lineage: Bacteria > Pseudomonadota > Gammaproteobacteria > Magnimaribacterales > AG-339-G14 > MEDG-81. The sequence continues at coordinate 52,529 of CACOJO010000004.1, read as the reverse complement.
CTTTTTCTATAATTGATGCAATAGTCAACATATCAAATTTTGAAATATTCTCTAAATTTGATTTTCGTTTTTTCCATGCTTGATCGAGAATTTTATTTTGATTAATAATTGAGTTTCTTAAGATATCTATTAATTCACTTTCTCTGTCATAAAAATATGTGTCGGGCTTGAGATATCCTTCCAATTTACAAGAATTAACTATATCTTGCTCCAAACAATATTCATCGATCACTTCTTTAGTAAATAGATTTTCAATTTGAGATCCTTCGGGAATTACGAATTCTTTCAAAGTAATCTTTCCAAGATAAATTTTATTGAAAATCTTATACAATGAATCTTGATTAGTTACATTATATTTTCCTTGAAAAAGTCGCTTATCTGCTTCAAACAAATTAAAAATAAGCTTCATTGCTTTGGGAAAAAAAATATTTTTCTTTTCTAATTCAAAAAAAATTTTACCCAGGTTATCTCCTTCTTTGACTGTAAATTCTGCAAGGTAGTTAAGAGGTTTAAATATTAAAAAAGAATAAGAGAAAATATTTATGAGAAATATCAAAGAAAATAGATATTTCACTGAATTTTTTTAAAAATTAAGGATACGTTAGTACCGCCAAACCCGAAAGAATTACTCATAGCGAACTTTACTTCTTTGGATTTTGACATATTCGGTGTTAAATCAAGATTGAATTCATTATCAGGTTCATCCAAATTTATGGTTGGTGGAATGATTGAATCTCGCATTGATAGTAAACAAAAAATTGCCTCAATTGCACCTGCAGCCCCTAACAAGTGACCAGTCATAGATTTTGTTGAGCTAACTGATAAATTATCTGTTTCTTCAAAAATTTCTGCTATTGCTTTTGCCTCAATGACGTCTCCTAGTGGAGTAGATGTTCCATGTGCATTTATGTAATCAATTTTATCCTGACCTTGATTAAAATCTTTCAGAGCATTAATCATTGCGTGATATGCTCCTCGGCCATCTTCAGCAGGGGCAGTAATATGATAAGCATCATCGCTTTGTCCAAAACCAACTATCTCTCCATATATCTGAGCTCCTCTCTCTTTTGCCGACTCAAATTCTTCTAAAACCAAAATACCTGCTCCTTCACCTAATAAAAATCCATCTCTTTTTTTATCCCAAGGGCAACTAGCACGCTGTGGATTTTCATTATTTGTTGAAAGTGCTTTTGCGGCATTGAAACCTGCCAAACCCAAAGGGGTTATAGCGGCCTCTGAACCACCTGTAATCATGACATCAGCATCTCCATGAGCAATTGTTCTAGCCGAATAGCCTATACTATGGCCTGCGCTGGAACATGCAGAAACTATTGAAATATTCGGACCCTGAAGATTATGTCTAATTGCTACATTTCCAGACGCCATATTTATGATTGCTCCTGGTACAAAAAAAGGAGAAATCTTTCTTGGCCCTTTTTCATTTAAAATAAGGGCATTTTCTTCGATGCTTCCTAAACCACCTATACCAGAACCAATTGAAACACCTACCCTTGTAATATCAATATCTTCAAGAGACAAATTTGCGTCAATAATGGCTTGATCTGTGGCAGTAATTGCATATTGTACAAAGGGGTCAACCCTTCTTTTTTCTTTTGGGGAAATACCAGAAATTTCATCATACCCTTTTAACTCAGCAGCAAAATGTGTTGCAAAGGACGAAGGATCAAATTTAGTTATCTCTGAAGCACCGCTTTTTCCTTCAACAATATTTTGCCAGGATGTATCAATATCATTCCCTAGTGGAGAAACTATGCCTAGACCAGTTACGACAACCCGTCTTTTCGATGACATATTTGGAAAAGTTTATTCAGCAGAGTCTATATAGTTTACTGCATCTTCAACAGTAGCTATTTTTTCTGCCTCTTCATCGGGAATTTCAATTTCAAATTCCTCTTCAAAAGCCATGACTAATTCAACAGTATCTAACGAGTCTGCGCCTAGATCGTCAATAAATGAAGCTGAGAGAGTTACTTCTTCTTCACCAACTCCTAATTGTTCGCATACTATTCTGCGAACTCTATCTTCAGTACTGCTCATATGAACCTCTATTTAAAAAATTTGAATGAATTATATACCTTTAAAAAAAATTTTTTCAAAATAATCTGCAATATTTATGTATCAATTTTGTGCAAGTCAAGTTACATATACAAACCACCATTAACATGTAAAGTTTGTCCTGTAATGTAATTTGCTTGTTCAGAAGCTAAAAAATTTACTACTTCTGCAATTTCATTTGGTTTTCCAAGCCTTCCTAAAGGAATTTGAGATGCGAGTAGGTCTTCATTTCCCTCTGATATTTCTTTAGTCATGTCTGTTTCAATAAAACCTGGCGCAACACAATTAACATTAATATTCCGTGAGCCTAGCTCTCTTGCAAGTGATCTAGACATTGCTTCAATGCCTGCCTTTGCTGCAGCGTAATTAGCTTGGCCTTTATTACCTAAAACAGCTGATGTTGAGGAAATATTTATTATTCTGCCCCATTTATTTTTTACCATTTTCTTTAAAAAAGACTTGATTAATAAATATTGACCATTTAGGTGAACATCAATTACGTTGTCCCACTCATCTTCTTGCATTCTCAACATTATATTGTCTCTCGTGATCCCGGCATTATTTATTAAAATATCTGGATATATTTTTTTTTCTTCAAGCGAAGATGTTAATTCTTTAATAGAGTCTCTATTTCCTAAATCTAATTTAAAAGCTGCTCCTTCTAGACCAAGAGATTTAATATTTTTTAAAATACTTTCAACACTTGAATCAGACGTTCCTGTGCCAACTAAAAAATACTCCTTATTGAAGGACTCAAGGATAGCTTTACCTATTCCTCTTGAGGCTCCAGTAATTAATACGCTTTTTTTTGACACTGCCTAGCTAGGGGAGTCTTCTGTTGATTCTTCCTTTGTTTTGATGTCTAAAACTTTTCTTCCTTTAAAAAATCCATCTTTAGTCATGTGGTGTCGAAGATGTTTTTCCCCAGAAACAGGATCCAATGATAATGTTTCTTTTTTCAAAGAATTATGAGAACGTCTTGCGCCCCTTCTTGCTCTTGATACTTTGCTTTTTTGTACAGCCATTGTTGAGAGGCAATTCTAGGACAATTTTGTAATTTATTCATCATTTTTAAGTATTTTTTTAAACTCTGTTGATGAATCAACATTGAATTTAATACTTAAATCATCTGCGGTAAAGGAATATGCATGAAGATACATCCTATCTTTTAAATTGAAATTATTTAAATTCATGCTGTTTGTATTACCATATTTTTTATCGCCTACTATTGGATGGCCCATAGAAGCAAGATGAACTCTCAATTGATGTGTTCGTCCTGTAATTAATTCGCATTCTATAAAAGAGAAATTAGAGGAAATGTTTATAGCTTTAAAAAAAGTCTTAGCTATTTTGCCTGTTTTAGTAACTTTAACTACTCTTTCCTTACCTGCTAAAGAATTTTTTTTAACATTAATCTCATAGAGACCATTTTTATGAGCCCACTTTCCATAAACGACGGCATGGTAAATTTTTTTTACTTTTCTCTGAGAAATTAACTCATTGCAACGCCTTAAAAATTTGTTGTTTTTAGCAATTAATTGACATCCCGATGTGTCTTTATCTAACCTGTGTACTAATTTTGCATCTCTATAAGATTTACCAAAATTCCTTACGGCTTCTATTACGCCTACTGATATTCCGCTTCCTCCATGAGACGCAATCCCTTCTGGTTTATTTAAAACAATAAAATCATCATTTTCGTAAATAACCGAATCTTTCAAAAAAGATATGATTTTGGAGGGAATAAAATTATTTTCTTTTTCTACAATATTTAAAGGAGGTATCCTTAATTCATCGCCATGTAAAAGTTTGTAAGAAGGTTTTTTTCTTTTGCTGTTAACCCTTATCTCACCTTTTCTAATTATTGAATAAATCTTTGACTTAGGCACTCCTTTGAGCTTATTAATTAAAAAATTATCAAGTCTTTGGCCTGAGATATCACTATCGATATTTATTTTTTTTACTTTTGACATAAAAAATTTAGATTTCTTTGAATAAATTCTCTAAAATGCCATTCGAAGTCCCTTCAAAAAAGTATTTTAGGGCAAGAATTTTAATATAGTTTAAATATAAGAATTTAATAAATATAGGTAGCTAGGGCGTAAAACCTAAATATTTGTTCTCATCAAACCTTTTAGAAAGGTTTTCTCATTTTATATTTAGGCATTTTCATGAGGCGAAATTATGAAAAGAATGCTTATAAATGCAACACAGCCCGAAGAGCTTAGAGTTGCAATTACCGAAGGAAATATTCTTTACGACTTAGATATTGAAAATATTAGTGAAATTCGTAGAAAAGGAAATATTTATAAAGGCAAGGTAAGCAGAATAGAGCCTAGTTTAGGTGCTGCGTTTGTAAATTATGGAGCTGAGAGACATGGTTTTTTACCGTTTAAAGAGATTTCTCCTCAATTCTACCCAGAAAGAAATAATCGCAATACTAGGTTGTCTATATCCGATTGTTTAAAAAAAGATCAGGAAATCTTAGTTCAAGTTGAAAAAGATGAAAGAGGTAATAAAGGTGCTGCTCTAACGACAAACATTAGTCTGGCTGGTAGATATTTAGTTTTGATGCCTAATAATCCTAAAGCTGCTGGTATCTCTAGAAGATTAGAAGGTATAGAAAGGGATAAATTAAAAGACAGAATTTCTTCTTTGAATGTACCCGACTCTATGGGGTTGATTGTAAGAACCGCTGGAGAAGGAAAAGATTTGGAAGACTTGAAATGGGACTTAGATTATTTACAAAGATTGTGGGAAGGAATAAACGAAGCAAATACTCTTAAAAATAGTCCAATTCTAATATTCAAAGAAAGCGATATTATCATTCGAGCTTTAAGGGACTATTTAAAAGAAGATATAGAGGAAATCTGGGTTGATACTGAAGAAGCTTTTGAAGAAGCCTCTGAATTTGTTGAAAGGGTTATGCCTGATCAATTAAACATCTTGAACAAATATGAAAATACTTTGCCTCTTTTTACTCGCTATCAAATTGAGTCTCAAATCGAAACTGCTTATCAAAGAGAAGTTAAGCTTACTTCTGGTGGATCCATAGTAATTGACGATGCTGAAGCATTAGTAGCAATAGATATTAATTCTTCTCAAGCTACTTCAGGAAAAGATATTGAAGAAACAGCAGTCAAAACTAATATCGAAGCATGTGCGGAAATCGGAAGACAATTAAGGTTGAGAGATATTGGCGGCTTAGTTGTTATCGATTTTATTGATATGATGAAAATTGAAAATAAGAGAGCTGTAGAAGATGCTATGAGAGAGGCATTATCTGAAGATCGCGCCAGAGTACAAATTGGAAGAATATCAAGATTTGGATTACTCGAATTATCGAGGCAAAGACTGAGATCTTCATTAAAGGAAAGATGGACTCAGGATATAAATACTCTTTCTACTGCAGTTCTCAGATTACTTGAAGAGGAGTCAAGTAAAGAAAAAACAAGTGAAGTTAGAGCTATTGTTTCTCCTGATATGTCTGCATTGCTTCTTAATGAAAGAAGAGTTCGTTTGAATGACATTGAGGCCCGAAGCAGTGTAAAACTTGTAGTAATATCTGATGCAACAAGACCAGACTCAAGGTTTGAAGTAATAAGAATTAAAGATGGAAAAGTTATCGATCCTGAAAAAAATAGATCTAGTATTTCTGTTGCTGATCACTTCGAAAAGAAAAGTAAGAAAAAAAGTTTAGAAGAAAAGCCTCTATTAGATATTAAAAGATCGCGTAGACCAAAAAAATCTTTGTTTAAAAGATTCATAGAGTTATTTAAAAGTACCCAGCCTAAGAAACAAACACAGAAACCAAGTAAAAGAAGTAAATTCTCTAAAAATCAAAGCAAAAAGCCTTACCAGAAAAACAGAAATAGACCTGATGGAAAAAATAAATCCAATACAAAAAGGTTTAATGATAATAGGAAATCAAATTCTAAAAACAAAAAGCCTCAGAAATCGACGGAAAATAAAACAAATAATATTTCAAAAAAACCAAAATCTGAAAGCCCTGAAATATCTAAACCTAAAGATAAAAATTTTGAAAAATCCTTCGAAAATAAAAATCAGGATGCAGTTCATAACGAAAACCGTTCTAAACCTAGAAAATTGAGTAGACCTAAAACAGATAAGGATGCTTCGATTAAAAAAGAGAGCGCTGAAACAAAAATACCCTCAGAAAGAGCGGCAAACGACCCAAGAAATAAATAATTTAAAATTTATTGATAAAGTTTTCGATTAACTTTCCTGATATAGAAATATTAGATGGAGGTACATTTTTCGGAATGTTATCTTTATTGAACCATTGAGCATCATCAATTTCCTCACCATCAGGTTTTATTTCACCTGAGTCGTATTCAGCATAGAAACCCAACATCAATTGACTGGGAAAAGGCCAAGTTTGACTCGAAAAATACTCTAAATTTTTTATTTTTATATTTACTTCTTCCAAAACTTCTCTTTTTAATGCATTCTCAACAGACTCACCTGGTTCTATAAAACCTGCCAAAGTACTATAGAAATCTGGAGGAAAATTTTTATTGTGTGCAAGTAAAAATTCATTTTCTTTATATATGAGCGTAATTACACAAGGTGAAATTCTAGGATAAACAAGTTGATTTCTACATTTTGAACATTCCATTGCCCTTTCTTTGATATGTTGTTCCATTTTTGACCCGCAAGTCCCACAAAATTGATGATCTTTAGACCAATTTATGATTTGAATAGATCTTGCTATGACATCGAATAATTGATCAGGCATTCTTCCAAGTGCTGAGCGCATATCAATGAATATTGAATGTTCAAGTTCACACTGATTTTTTTCAGCCAAAATAACAAAACATTGTTTGTTATTGAGATAACCTAAAAAATGTCTTTCTTTTTCTTCTATATAAGACCAATTTAATTCATCTTGTGTTATAGGCCTGATGAAATTTTCATTTGTAAATGAGAGAATGCTTTGCTCAAATATAACAAAAAATTCTGAGTCTTTAGATTCAACTTCTATATAATTTGCAGGTTCAAAGTTAAACAAATGAAATCACCATGATAAATTCAATTTATTATAATTTTTTAGGAGCTGCTCCTAATTGGTATAAAAACACAATAATCTCTTTTTTGATTATTAATCCGATTATATACGTTTTATTTGACGCCATGAGCTTGCCTGCAGGATTCATCCTTGGATGGATTATTCTGGGTGAATTTATTTTTACATTGGCAATGGCAATCAAATGTTACCCTCTTCAACCTGGTGGATTGATAGCGTTAGAGTCTATCTTAATGGGTCTTACCAATACAGGACAAATCTATTATGAGGTTGAAGCAAATTTAAAGGTTATTTTGCTGCTAGTTTTTATGGTAGCTGGCATCTACTTTATGAAGGATTTTCTTTTATATATTTTCACTAAGCTTTTAATTAACATTAAGAATAAAAGAATTTTATGTCTGCTTTTTGTTTTTTCAGCAGCATTTCTATCTGCTTTTCTAGATGCTTTAACAGTAATGGCAGTATTGATTGCAGTTGCAGCAGGTTTTTATCATGTTTATAAAAGTGTTGCGTCAAAGGAAGATTCTTTTTCTGAGAACTCAAGTGAATTTGAGACTTTTAAAGGGTTTCTTCGAAATTTATTAATGCATGGAGCAGTTGGAACTGCTTTAGGTGGTGTTGCTACAACTGTGGGAGAGCCACAAAACTTATTAATTGCTAGTGTTGCCGATTGGTCATTTATTGAATTCTTTTTAAAAATGCTTCCAATATCTTTTCCTGTCTTCATTGCAGGATTGATAACTTGTTATTTCGTTGAAAGATTTTCTTTATTTTCTTTTGGGGTTCAGCTTCCAGATCATATTAGACAAATCCTCTATAACTTTGATAAACAAGAGTCTTTAGAAAGAACTAATGCTCAAAATATGAAAATCATTACTCAAGCAGCAGTTGCTTTGATATTAGTATTTTCTTTGGCTCTTGGACTTGCTGCTGTTGGGCTAATCGGTCTAATGATTATCGTTTTGTTGACTGCTTTTAATGGAGTCATTGAAGAACCGAAACTTGGAAAAGCTTTTGAAGAGGCTTTACCATTTACTGCTCTGCTAGTCGTATTTTTTGCAGTAGTTGCGGTTATACATGACCAACACTTATTCACTCCAGTTATAACTTATGTTTTGAGCTTGAGACAAGAAATTCAAATACCGATGTTTTTCATGGTAAATGGAATATTATCGATGATTAGTGATAATGTTTTTGTCGCGACCATTTATATAAGTGAAGTTAAAGAAGCCTTGGATAGTGGCGTAATTGGTAGAGAACAATTTGATTTATTAGCTATTGCAATAAATAGTGGTACAAACCTACCTAGTGTGGCTACTCCTAACGGTCAAGCTGCATTTTTATTTTTACTTACTTCTTCTGTAGCACCTCTATTAGGTCTTTCCTATTTACGAATGGTTTTAATGGCGTTGCCCTACACTATTGTCTTGTCAGTGGTAGGAGTTCTATCGGTAATATATTTTCTCTAATGAATAGATCTTTTTGTGTTGCTCCAATGATGAGAAGAACTGATCGTCATTTTAGGTACTTGAGTGGGATTTTATCTAAAGAAGCAATTTTATTTACAGAGATGATTCACGCAAATGCAATAAATCGAAGTAATCCTAAAAAATTTCTAGATAACACTGGCGTGTCTAATTCTACTGTTTTGCAAATTGGAGGCAGTAATCCAGAAGAATTAAAAAAAGCCACAGAAATATCTAATGATTTCAATTATTCTGAAATTAATTTAAATCTTGGATGTCCTAGCTCAAAGGTTCAGTCTGGAAACTTTGGAGCAGTATTGATGAAAGACGTGGAGCTAGTAAAAAAATGTTTATCTGAAATGATTTGCGTTTCTGATAAAGAGGTTTCAGTAAAGATAAGACTAGGCGTTGATGACTCTGATATTGAGCATTATCTTGATTTCTTTGTAGATGAATTATGTAAAATTGGTATTAAAACTTTTTATGTCCATGCAAGGATTGCTCTTTTAAAAGGTTTGGATCCTAAAGAAAATAGAACAATACCTCCACTCAACTACGAAAGAGTTATGAGATTAAAAAAAGACTTTCAAGATATTAATATCATTATCAATGGCGGTATTAGTAGTTTTATCTCAGCAAAAGAAGATTTTAAGAATTTAGATGGCATAATGGTTGGAAGGGCTGTATACGAATTCCCTTTGCGATTATTGGAAGTAGATAAACTTTTTTATGACGTAAATAAAGAAAATAAAAGTTTATTGACAGTAATTGATCAGATGTTTGAGTACATTGATAATCTCAATTCTAAAGAAAAAATCAAAGCTAGATTCCACATGTTAAATTTATTCAAAGGATTGAATAATGCAAAAAAATCTAGATTCGTTTTGGTTAGTAATCAAAAAAATGAAAAAATTAGAGATGAGTTGAAAAATATAATTTTAGAAAGTCAAAATAGAGCAGCATGAACTTTTTTAAAAAAATTTTTAATACTGAAGAAACCCAGAAACCTGAAATTGATGATGAAACAACTACAAAAGCTTGTATCGCACTTCTATTGGAGACAGGTATGGCAGATGAAATTCTTGACGATACCGAAATAGAAACATTAAAAAATACATTGATTAAAGATTTTGAAATAAATCAGAACGAAGTGGATGAGTTAATAAATCATGCAAAAGAAAATGTTGCGGACTCAACTTCTCTTTATGAATTTACCAGAGATATAAATGATAATTTTGATGCGGAACAAAAATTTAAATTAATAGAGTCAATGTGGAAAATTGCTTACGCAGATGGAAATATTGATAAATACGAAGAACACATCATAAGAAAAATTGCTAACTTAATTTACGTTGCTCATTCAGATTTTATAAAAGCTAAAATCTCAGCAAAGGAGAAAATATGAAAACTCTAAATCCTGAAAAATATGGTCTTTCAAAAGAGAGATTAATGAAAATGGAAAACTTTTTTAAGGAAAAATATATTCAAAATGGCAAATTGGCAGGTATTCAAACCTTAATTGCCAGAAAAGGAAAAGTTATTCATTTCAAGTCTACTGGTTTGAGAGATGTAGAAAATAACAAAAAAATTGAAAAAGATACTATTTTTAGAATTTACTCAATGACTAAGCCCATAACCAGCGTTGCTTTAATGCAATTATTTGAACAAGGTCTTTTTCAATTAGCAGATCCAGTAAGTAAATTTTTACCAGAATTTAAAAATCCAAAAGTCTTTGTCTCAGGTAGTTATCCACATTTTATGACTCGTCCTGCAGATCGAGAAATCTCTATTAGAGATTTGTTAACCCATACAGCTGGATTAACTTACGGTTTTCACTATAGAACAAATATAGATCATGCTTATCGTAAAGTTTGGAGTGGTCCAAGAGGAGAAAATACAGATTTTAGTTTTCCGCCTCTTGATTTAGAAAATTTTTCAAAATCAATAGCCAGTTTACCTTTGGAGTTTGATCCAGGAGATAAATGGAACTATAGCGTTGCCACAGATATCTGCGGAAGATTGATAGAAGTTTTAAGTGGTATGTCGTTAGATGCTTATTTTGCAAAATATATTTTTAAACCTTTAAAAATGAAAGATACAGGTTTTTATGTTGCCAAAAATAAAATTAATAGGTTTGCTGCATGTTACGAAAGAACACCCAAAGAGTATTTAAGACTTCAAGATGCGGGAAACAATAAAAGTGGTTATTCAAGTATGCCTCTCCATTTATCTGGAGGAGGAGGTTTGGTTTCTACTACAGAAGATTACTACAATTTCTGTCAAATGCTTTTGAATGGAGGTATTTTTGAAGGCCAAAGACTTTTGTCAAGAAAAACTATTGAATTAATGACTTCTAATCATCTGCCTGAGAATCAAGATATGGTAACGATGGGTTCTGAAGGAAGTTTTAGTGAAATTAGATATAAAGGAGTTGGTTTTGGACTGGGTTTTGGGGTAAATATAGATTTAGCTGACACTCAAAATTCTGGTTCAATTGGAAGTTATAACTGGGGCGGTGCCGCAAGCACTTTTTTCTGGATAGATCCTAAAGAAGAGTTAATTTGTATTTTAATGACTCAGTTGATGCCATCAGGTTATTACCCGATAAGAGTACAGATGCAATCAATGGTTTACAGTGCTTTTGTTGATTAATTAAAAATCTTCAAAATCTTCATCTTGAAAAAGCTCTTCTTCCGATAGTCCATCGTTCACTTCGTATTTTCTTCTTTCAAGATAAGCATCTCTCAAAAAAGCATACTGATCTTTGCTTTCAATGTCGGCTATACCTGTGAAAGCTGAATAAGTGTTAATTAAGTCTAGAGATATAAGACCCAACCTTGCTCTGTTATCATCCAAAGAAAGAGCTGGGGCAAGAGCAGTATCGCCCACAAAAGTAAAAGCGTCTCTTGTGGTACTGGGTCCTAAAAAAGGCAGCATTAAATACGGTCCTGGTTTAGCACCCCACTTACCTAAAGTTTGACCAAAATCTTCGCTATGTTTTTCTAAACCCATTTCCGAAGCAACATCAAAAAAACCAGCTAATCCAAATACAGAATTAATAAAAAAACGAGTTATGTCGCTTATAGATTCAACAACATTGCCTTGTAAAAGATTGTTGATTGAAATTCTAATATCATCTAAGTTTGCAAAAAAATTTGTTATGGACGTTTGGGCAAACTCTGGAGTTGCTTTATCGTAAAAATCAGTTACAGGTCTTAAAAATAACTTATCTATTTTATTATTGAACTCAAATACCTTTCGATTGCTTTTTTCATATGGATCTTCAGGATTAAAATCGCTCGATAGATTATTGGTTGTTGCACAACCTGACATTGCTAAAAATAAAATCAACAGAATACTTTTGGCATTTGAGATAAAATGACCTTTCTTCATGTTGATAGCTTATTCCTATGACAACGAAAAAAAAAGAATTAATTGTTACTAGTGCACTTCCTTACGCAAACGGTCCACTTCATTTTGGACATTTACTAGAACATATTCAGACCGATATTTGGGTTAGATCGCAACGTATTGTAGGTAATGACTGCATTTATCTCTGTGCATCTGATGCTCATGGTACGCCTATCATGATGAAAGCTGAAGAAGAAAATGTCTCACCCGAAAAATTAGTAGATAAATACATGAATGAACACAAAAAAACTTTAAGAACGTTTCAGGTGCTTCATGATTGTTATTATCAAACCCACAGTGAAGAGAATAAAAAATACAGTGAATTGATTTATAACACCGCACTCAAAAATGGGTACATCTCAAAACAAAATATCAAACAACTTTATGACCAGGAAAGAAATTTATTCTTAGCAGATCGTTATGTACAAGGAAATTGTCCTAAGTGTAATGCGCCAAACCAATATGGAGATAATTGTGATGTTTGTGGAGCTAAATATGAAGCAACTGAATTACTTAACCCCATATCAATTTTTTCAAAAAAAGCACCAATTATTAAAGAAAGTGAACATCTTTTCTTTACTCTGACAAAGTTAGAAAAAGAAATTAAAGAGTGGATAGACAAATCTTCTTTACAAGATAGCGTCATCAATAAGCTTCAAGAATGGTTTAAAGATGGGCTTATGGATTGGGATATTTCACGAGATGCGCCCTACTTTGGATTTAAAATTCCAGGCTTTGAAGAAAAGTTCTTTTATGTCTGGCTAGATGCGCCAATTGGCTATATTGGCACCTTAGAAAAATTTTTAAAGGACTCAAAAAATAAACTTACTGCAAAAGATTTGTGGAGTGAAAATTCAACTCATGAAATTTATCATTTTATTGGAAAAGATATCCTAAATTTTCATGCTCTGTTTTGGCCGGCTCTATTGCATGCAGCTCAATTTAAGAAACCCTCAAATGTTTTTGTTCATGGCTTTTTAACTTTGAATGGCAATAAAATGTCTAAATCCAAAGGAAATTTTCTTCTGGCTGATCAATATTCATCTGAATTAAAATCTGATTTTTTAAGATACTATTTAGCTTCAAAACTTACCAATAAAATTGATGACATCGACTTTAATCTTGAAGATTTTCAAAAAAAAGTTAATACCGATTTAGTTGGAAAATTCATCAACATTGCCAGTAGAGTTCAAAAGTTTTTAACAACTAACGATAATAAAATAGGTATAGATTTAGATGAGGATCTAATTGAAGATTTTCAAAATGAAACCGAAGCAATATTTAATGACTTAATTAATTTAGATTATTCAAATGCATGTAAGAGAATTATGAAACTAGCAGATACAGCCAATCAATACATTGACCATAATCAACCTTGGATACTGGCAAAGGAGAGTATAAATCAGAAAGAAGTTATTAAAATTTCAAGCACTGCTATGAATTTATTCAGGATATTAAATATTTGCTTAGAACCTATAATTCCTGAGACAGCATCTAAAATTAAAGAATATTTAAATTTAAAAGATGATGGTCTTGATAATCTCAATATTTCAATCAAAAATCATGAGGTTCAAAAGTTTGAACCATTAATTGAAAGAATTGAAGACGATAAGATAGACAAACTGAAAGAGGCAAGTAAAAGTGAATGAAATTACAATTGATGATTTTTTTAAAATTGACCTGCGTGTTGCAAAAATTATAGAAGTGAGTGAAATTGAAGAAGCTGATAAATTGGTACAACTAAAATTAGACCTAGGCGATTTGGGTGAAAAAACTGTTTTTGCTGGAATTAAGAAATACTATGAACCAACGAATTTACTTAATAAAATGGTCATTTGTGTAAATAATTTAAAACCCCGGAATATGAGATTTGGAACTTCAGAAGGAATGATTTTAGCTGCTAGCAATGAAGATAGCGGTGTCTACATTGTCAGTCCAGATACAGATGCATTGCCAGGAATGAAGGTGAGTTAATGTCAAAAACAATTGAAACAGATATCGTTATTATCGGTGCTGGTCCAGTAGGTCTTTTTACAGTTTTTGAGGCAGGACTTTTGGGTTTAAATTGTCATTTAATTGACAATTTAGACAAGGTGGGCGGCCAGTGTATTGAGCTTTATCCGGAAAAGCCGATTTATGATATTCCCGGAGTAGCAAATCAAACTGGTAAAGAGCACATCGATGCATTATTAGAACAAATTAAGCCTTTTGATTATGAAACTCATCTTAATCAAAGAGTTGATGTTCTTGAAGAGCTTCCTGATAATTTTTGGAGAGTTGTTACCAGCGAAAATACCGAATTCAAAACAAAAAATGTTTTTATTGCAGCTGGAGCTGGCGCTTTTGAACCAAGAAAACCCCCCGTCGAAGATCCTGATAAATTCCTATCGAAAGGTGTGGACTACGCAATTAAAGAAAAAGATAAATATGAAGATAAGGAAATAGTTATTTTCGGTGGTGGTGATAGCGCTTTGGATTGGTCAGTTGAATTATCTAAAATTGCTAAAAAAATATTTTTAGTTCATAGAAGAGATGATTTTAGAGGGGCTGAGCATACCGAAAATCAAATGAGAGATCTTGTAAAAAAAGGAAAAATTGAATTAAAAATCCCTTATGTCATCAAATCAATTAAGGGAGATTCGTCTTTTGAAGGTGTTGAGCTTATGCATTTTGAAACCAAGGAAGGTGAGATCTTAGAATGCGATGAAGCTCTATTTTTCTTTGGTTTGAACAAGCAACTTGGTCCAATCCTTGAATGGAATATTGATTTAGATGGAAAAAAAATTGCGGTAAATACAGAGAATTATCAAACGAATAAAGAAGGTATTTTCGCTGTTGGTGACATAAATACTTATCCTGGCAAACTGGATTTAATATTATGTGGTTTTCATGAAACAACCATTGCAGTCCAAGAAGCTTATAAACGAATTAATCCGGGAAAAAGAGTCCCATTTGGTTACACTACTTCTAATAAAGGTCTTCAGGAAAAATTAGGCGTTAAATAAGGTTTGTAGAATTGCCACCATCTACCGATATATTTTGTCCTGATATGTAAGCAGCTTGTTGCGAGCAAAGAAACGTACAAATACCAGAAAACTCTTCCACAGTTCCCATTCTTTTTGCAGTTAAAGTTTCCTCCAATTCTTCTTTTGCTTTTTCATAGGTAGAGTCTGCTAACTTTGCTTGAAAGTTTAAAATTTGGGTTTGTCTATCGGTATCAATTCTTTCAGGCAAAACGTTATTAATAGTTATGTTGTATTGCGCAACCTCTCTTGATAAAGCTTTTGACAAACCATGTAATCCAGATCGAGCTGATGTTGAAAGACCCATTATTAAATGAGGGTTTTTTACCATAGCAGAAGTAATATTTATTATTCTTCCAAAATTTTTTTCTTTCATTTTTGGTATAACTGCTTGCATAAGCAAGGCAGATTGTGTGAAATTTGACTTAATTGCTGATAAAAAATCTTCTTCAGTCCAATCAAAAAAATTTCCAGGTGGCGGTCCCCCGCTGTTATTGATCAAAATATCAGGATCAGGACAAGCTTCAAGTAATGCAGATCTTGTTGAAGAGTCCTCCATTGCTCCTAGAATAGGAGTAACTTTAAAACCCTTGCCTAGAAATTCTTTTTCGGTTTTTGCTAAATTATCTTCGTTAGTTCCATTGATATAAACTTCGACACCTTCTTGAGCTAATTCATGAGCACAAGCTTTACCTAAACCTCTGCTAGAAGCACAAATGATTGCTTTCCTTCCTGAAATACCTAGATCCACATGCTATCCGTTTTTTACATCTCCAAAGGTATTGCTAAGAGCTGGACCCCATTGAGACTCTGCTGGCGCATCCCCTAATCCATTTTCATCAACAAATACATTTAGATCTCTAGTCGGAAATGTATTATCAAACATATCTCCGTCAGTTTGATGTTCATGAGTTTGTCCAAAAGGATTTCTCCAATAATCAAACAATTGGCTACCTTGGTAATGTCTACCGATACCCCATTCTTGAAAATAATTAAACTCCTCTTTTTTAGATTCGAGCATCTCATTTCCAGTAAACACGTCATCGATATTAAACATTTCAAAAGAAACATGGTTCATTACTGGCTTTCCTTCTGAAAACATATCTGCAGGCATAAAGAAAATTGTGTGATGATCTGCAGGCTCCATGCCTTTATCTAGTCTTGCAAAGATTCCATTCAAGGGAGTGTTTGGGTCTTTAGGATCGCCCATAAAAAGTCTATCGCTTGCTATAAATCCTAAATGGTTTTGATACCAAGAAAAAGATTCTACAACGTTAACTGCATTTAGACCGGCATGGGCAAATCTTAAAATTCTTGGATAAGATCCTTTTAAAAACCTTTTCATTTGATTAACTCTATTTACGGTCCTTCCTTCGTTAGTTGGAATAGTTTCAGCAGTTTTGTCTTCCAAATTTTTAATACCGTAAACTACTTCTACGCCAAAACCATCTGGATCATGTCCTTTAGACATAAAACCTCCTCCTGGTGTATTAAGTTCTTCTATGTCAGAGAAAGCTTCTGTTTTGCTAATTTTTTCTAAGTCTTCCATTGATGATGCAACGAAAGCAAGACTGATAAATTTCTTTTCTCCCTTTAGGACTTTTTCTATAAAAGGTTGATTTCCATCACCCTTCATTAATAACATTTCTTCTGTCTTCGAAACTGTATGCATCCCAAAATGAATTAAAAACTGTTCTTGTATATCTAAATCAGGACATTGCAACGTACAGTACTGAACGTCGACTGCCTTAATAATTGGTTCCATGGTTTTCTCCTCAAATTTTCAAAAATCATTATAATAAATTTCTTAATTTTTTATGCTCAAAAATGGAACAATTTGATATAGCAATTTGTGGATACGGACCTGTTGGTTCCACTTTCGCAGGTTTAATGGGTAAGTTAGGTCATAAAGTTTTAGTCATTGAAAGAAACATTGGTCCCTCTCCAACCGCTAGAGCTATAAATACAGATGGAGAACAACTTAGAACATTTGATAGGCTGGGTATTGCAGAGAAAGTTGTTGAAAATTCAACTGAAGTTCATTGTGTTCATTTTGGCGATGCAAATTTAAATCCTATTCAAACAATCGAGCAACCGGTTGGTGTATCTGCTATGGGTTGGCCAAATCAAGTTTTGTTTTATCAACCTGAACTAGAAGAATTCATAAGATCTTCTGTAGAGTCAGAAAATAATATTCTTATCAAAGAAGGAACAGAATTATTAAGTATTGATGATACAGCTGAAGGAGTTTATCTAAAATGTAAAAACTCTGATGGCGACTTAACATTTTTTTCAAAATATCTTATAGGGTGTGATGGAGCTAGCAGCTTTGTGAGAAGAGAGTTGAATATTGATTTGGAAGATTTTGAATACAATCAAGAATGGTTGGTTTGTGATGCTCATCTAACTAAGGAAGTAAATATTCCAAAAAAAGAAGCTATGCAAGTTTGTGATCCAAAAAGACCAGGAACTTATGTGCCTGGTAGACGTGGGCATCTAAGATTTGAATTTAAAAAAATGCCTGGCGAAGATACAAATGAATTAGAAAAGGATGAGAATGTTTGGAAACTTTTAAAACCATGGATAAATGAAAATAATGCCAAGCTGGAAAGAGCTCAAGTTTATGCTTTTCATGCTTGCATAGCTGAGACTTGGCGCAAAGGAAACGTCTTAATTGCAGGAGATGCAGCTCATCAAATGCCGCCATTCATGGGAGCTGGAATGGGAACTGGTATTAGGGATATAACAAATATTTCTTGGAAACTGGATCTTTTACTCAAAAATAAAGCCAAGGAAGAAATACTTGATACTTATCAAAAAGAAAGACATTCACATGCAAAATGGACCATTGCGCAAACGGTTACTATCGGACAAGTAATTGAAGGTTTTTGCGCTGCGGCTGAAGGCAAAGAGTATGAGCCCAAAGGGCCAAGCTATGATGTAAATTTTCCTCATATTCCGCATGGAATTTATGGTGATCCTGCAGACATGATAACTGGTGTTCCCATACCTCAGCCCATTATTTCACTAAACAATAAAAAAGAAATGCTTGATAGAGTAATATCATCTAACTTCGCTATTTTAACTAATGAGTCAAATTTGGATTTATCTGAAAGAGCAAAAACTATTGTCGAATTGCTTGATATTAAAACACTAACGATTGATTCAAATGATGACTCCGAACAAAGATTAAAAACTATCTTTGAAAAATACATAGCAGTTTTAGTTCGTCCAGACAAATATACTTATGGTGGTGTAAACGATATCTCATCTTTATCAAATATGATTGAATCTTTAGAAAGTGAGTTTTCTCTTAATTTATGAAAGCTCTATTATTTCCCGGTCAAGGTGTCCAAAAAGTTGGGATGCTTGATAAGCTCCTGACAGAATATCCGGAAGCTAGAAATACTATCGGTGATGTTTCTAAATCTTTAGATTTTGATTTAGAGGGTCTATTACGCAATGGGCCAGAAGAAAAAATAAATTTAACAGAATTTTCTCAACCAACCATTCTTGTAACTAGTGTTTTGTTGGCAAAATATTCAAATCTTCTTTCCAATATTGATATCACTGCAGGTTTATCTTTAGGAGAATACTCTGCGTTGGTTTATTCAAATTGTCTAGAATTGTCAGATGCGGTGACGCTAGTTAATCATCGAGGAAAGTTAATGCAAAATGCTGTGCCTGAGGGCACTGCAGGAATGTTGGTTGTTTTGAATATGCCAATTAATGACGTTTATAAAATGATTGATGAAATTAACGAAACAAATGAAACAATTAATTTTTCAACTGACAATGCTGATGGAGTATCGGTATTAGCAGGTAAAAATTCTGCAATTGAAGCTTGTAAAAATTATATTGCTGATGGTGAGCATAGAAGAGTAAAAACTCAAATGGTACAAATGTCTGTTCCTTCTCACTGTTATCTTCTCGATGAAGCTCAAGAAGAATTGGCTAAATTGCTCAATGAGGTAGAATTTAAATCCCCTTCCATTCCTGTCATTCCTAATGTCCTTGCAAAGCCAACATCAGATGTAGGCCTCATCAAAGACTCTCTTATCAATCAACTCACTAAGACTGTTAGATGGAGAGAAACTTTGCAATACCTCCTTGAGAACAAACTTTCCATATTAATTGACTCAGGACCGGGAAAAACAATAATCAACATGGCTAGAAAAATTAAAGAGGTTGAAAAAATTTCTTTAGAAACTGATTAAATATCGAAGTCCAATATATTTTTCTTGATATGTGATTTCATATCCTCATTAGAAAATCCGCCTTCTTCTTCAAAGCTTACTTTATTTTCATTGTACAAAGAATTAGGGCTTTCTTTAGCAATTGATATGATGTTTCCTTTGTATAGTTTGAGGATAATTTTGCCATTCACTTTTTTTGATACTAAATCAATTTCATTTTGCAGAGAAACTCTTTTATTACTCCACCATAAGCCCTCATAAATTAAGGCAGCATAATCAGGTATAAATTTGTCTTTATTTTTAATTTCTTGACCAGATAAACACAGCGACTCCATAGCTCTTCTAGCTTTCAATAGGATAGTTCCTCCTGGAGTTTCATAACAACCTCTAGATTTCATACCAGTTACTCTTGACTCAACAATATCAATTCTTCCTATACCGTGTTTTCCACCAAGAGAATTCAATTCTTTAAATAACTTAGCAGGTGACAGTTTCTTTCCATTTAAAGCTATAGGATCACCTTTTAAAAACTCAATAGATATTTCTTCAGACTTCTCGGAAGCATCTTCCAGTGATTTGGTATTCAACCACATGTCTTCTGGTGGAGTATTATTTAAATCTTCTAAAACACCTCCCTCGTAAGAAATATGAAGTAAATTTTCATCCATGGAAAAAGGTGGCTCTTCTGCTTTAGATGCAGGCATAGGTATTTGATGATTTTTACAGTAATTCATGAGATCTGTTCTCGATACCATATCCCAGTCTCTCCAAGGAGCTATCACTTCTATAGATGGATTTAAAGCATGAGCACCTATTTCAAATCTTATTTGATCATTTCCCTTACCTGTTGCTCCATGACAAATAATATCCGTACCTTCTTGTATGCCTATTTCGACAAGCTTCTTAGCAATTAGAGGTCTTGCAATAGCAGTTCCAAGTAAATATTCACCTTCAAAAATAGTGTTACATCTAAACATTGGAAAAACATATTCTGAAATAAATTCCTCGGTGAGATCTTCAACTATAACTTTACTTGCCCCAAGACTTTTTGCCTTTTCTTCAAGGTCATCTGAAATGTCTCCTTGGCCTAAATCTGCCGTATAAGTAATAACATCTAAGTTTTTTTCTTCTTGCAACCACTTAAGAATTACGGATGTATCCAAGCCACCGGAGTAAGCTAATACTACTTTTTTCATAACTTATTTTAACTATCTAGGTTTTTATGGAGAATTAATTGATTAAGCTTCAACCGAGTCAATCAATTCTTGCATCTCTCCTGACTGATACATTTCAAACATAATGTCACTTCCACCAATCAACTCCCCTTTGACAAATAGTTGAGGAAAAGTAGGCCAATTTGAGACATTCGGTAAAGTTTCGCGTATCTCAGGGTTGGATAGTATGTCGACAAAAGAAAACTCTTTTCCACAGGCCATTAAAATTTGAGTTGCTCGTTGAGAAAATCCACATTGTGGTTGTTCAGGAGAACCCTTCATATACAAAAGGATTTCATTGTCCGCTATTTGAGATTTTATTTTTTCTTCGGTTGTCATGATGTTATTTTAATATAATTTTGTATCGTATTCTCGATTCCGTAAATTAATGATTCTGAAATCAAAGCGTGTCCAATGGAGACTTCTTTAATATCTCCATAAGATAATAATGTAGACAAATTTTCTAAATTCAAGTCATGTCCTGCATTAATATCAAGATCTATTTGGTTGCCATATTCGATTGCCTCTTTATAGGTATTTAGTATTTTTTCTTCATTTTTTTTTAATGCTTCTGCAAAAGGACCGGTGTAAATTTCAACTCTATCTACACCTATATCTTTTGCTGCATCCAATTGAGATTTATCCGGATCTACGAATATGCTGCTTCTAATGTTGTTTTCCTTTAGAAATTCTAGAACATTGCTCAATTTATTATGTTCTGAATGAATATTCCAACCATGATCAGATGTAAGCTGGTTGCTATCATCTGGCACAAGTGTGCATTGTGAAGGTTTGATTGCGTCAATCAAGTTTAAAAACCCTGGATATTCTCCTAATCTCTCCTCGTAAGGATTACCTTCTACATTAAATTCAACCCCTAATTCTTTAGTGATTATAATAAGGTCAGATAAATCATCAGCTCTTATGTGTCGCTGGTCTGGTCTTGGATGAACTGTAATTCCATCAGCACCTGCTTCAATTATTTTTCTTGAGAAATACTCAAGAGATGGATTATTTCCCTTTCTTGAGTTTCTTATCAAAGCAATTTTATTGATATTTACACTTAACTTTGTCATCACATATAGCTCTGCATGCCATCATAAACTAACTTTAATCCAGCGATAAGCGTACAAAAATAACCTATGCGGTAAAACCAATCTTGATTAATTTTATTCACCAAATATGCTCCTGCGAATACGCCAAGCGGAGCTAAGGGTAAAAGTAATATTGACGTATATATATTTTGAAAATTCATTTGACCTAAATAAGCATATGGAAAAATCTTGAATAAATTGATTAATAAATAAAACAGACCGGCAGTTGCTACATAAATTCTTCTATCTAATCTCATTGGAAGAAGATAAAAACTCAAGGGAATACCGCCTGCATGAATTGAAAAACTCGTAAAGCCTGATAATGAAGGCCAAAAATACGAACCCCAAGAAGACGGTTGTGAAGGTTCATCAGAGTCATTTCGCAGATAGTAATCGAGACAAAATATGACTGCCATCAAGCCAATTATCACTCTGATGTTATCTTCTGAAAGGTAGCTAAACGATAATGTGCCGATAATGATTCCAAGAAATGCAAGCGGGACAATAAATTTTAATATTTTTAAATCCCACATCCATCTATATCTCCAGACCGTAACTAAATCCATAAAAATTAAGGGAAGCAAAAGAATTGCAACAGCTTGAAACGGAGGTATAAAAATCGAAAGCATCGGTATCGCAAGTAAAGATCCAAAAGAACCAGCACCAATAAATCCGCCTTTGCCCATGCCATGCAAAAATACAGAAACAACTGCAATTACATAGAAATAAGGTTCTATTACCATTTAGATTAGACTAAAGAATCTCGTAAAGTTTCTTGGCTAGATTATTAGACGTTCTATATAACTTACCTAAGGAATGCTGTCTATTGTTTGTAAATCCAAAACCAACTTTATGATTTAAATCGGCAAATCCAGTAGCACCAGCTATTCCAGTATGTCCAAACATTCCTTTCTGCATTCCAATCGGTGAGAAAGGGGCATCTATTTGATAACCCATACCAAATTTATAAGGGGCTTGAAAAAGAACAACATCTGGACCGGTTGTTTTTGGAATTGTTGCTTCTTTAATAGTTTCTGGTTTAAGCATTCTTTGACCATCCCTTTGGCCGCCAGAAGCTAAAATGCCAAAAAACTTTGCTATCCCAGATGCAGTCCCATGACCATTGGCTGCTGGAATTTCTGCCTTGCGCCAAGAATTTGAATTGGGATAATCTGAAGGCGCAGTTTCACCTTCTTCTACCTCCATAATTTCTAAAAAAGCCTTTGCATACTCTTTGCTGTTTAAGGTTTCTTTGACTATTTTTACTTGCGCAGGGAGGAGCCAATTGGGTAAAGATAAAATCAATTGAATTAATGGATTGGGTTTTCCAGAAAGTAATAACAAATCTGCACATCTGTTTATTTCTTCATCATTTAGGCCAATAATAAAATCAATATCAAATTTATCAGCAATTTCTTCTTTGAAATATTTTCCCAGAGATCTTCCGTCAATTCTTCGGACCAATTCTCCAACTAGATAGCCAAATGTAACAGCATGGTAGCCTTGAGTTGTTCCGGGTTCTCTAATAGGATTTTGCTTTGCGAGCTTATCCACAATCATATTCCAATCTTCCCAAGAGTTTTTCGGCAATGGGCTTTGAAAACCAAACATACCTGCTCTGTGAGTAAGAAAATCAATCACTTTGGTATTCTCTTTTCCTGCACATGCATATTCAGGCCAATAATCAGATACTAGAGCGTTGGGATTTAAATTGCCTGATTCAATTAACTGCAATGCACAAGTTGAAGTCATTGCTTTTGTAACTGAAAAAACATTAACCAAAGTATCTTTTTGCCAATTTTTTTGATGCTGTTTATCAGAAAATCCTCCCCAAAGATTTAAAACCTCTTTACCTTCAACTTCTAAAGCAAAGCCGGCTCCATCATCAAATCCAGATTTTATAGCTTTAACAAAGATATCTTCGAGTTTAGAAAACCTAGGATCACAGAATCCTTCTACTAAGGGTTTGGTCATTTTGAAAGTAAGCTTTTGATTAATGTAGTAAATTCTTCAGGCATATCCAAAAAAAGGTGATGCATAGCGCCGGTTAAAGAATGAATGTTATTTTCATCTACATTTCCTACATAAGTCATATACTCTAAAACCTCTTGAGTGACTAATTGACTGAGTTGACCATAAACATAATCAAAGGAACAGTTCATTTTTGTAAAAGCGTCATGCAGATCATTGTATTTGTATGTGTTAGGTATTAAGGGATCAGATTTTAAATACCAACCATCAGACCTTTCTATGTAAGAATTTTCCGCAACATGTTTGAGAACGTAATCTTTACAAGGTTGAGATGGAGTCAGCCTGAATCTTGCAACTGCGGTCTCTAAATCAGGACTCGCAACAACCAATCTTGCGGATGGTCTATTTGAGGACATTCTTTCTGCAACATTAGGAGGTATGACAATCATGGAATCCAATAAAATTAGGTGTTCAAAGATATCTGGATAAATGGATGTGGCTAAAGTTGCTATCGAACCTCCCATACTATGAGCAATGCAAGTACAAGATTTCCAAGACAAGTCATCGATAACGCCCTTAACATCATCGACAAAAATTTCTTGAGAATACACTTCTCTTCTGTCGCTTTCTCCCATACCAGAAAAATCAAGGCCAACTACACAGTGATTTTCAGTAAGAGAAGGAGCGATATGATCCCACCAAAATGAGTGAGCGTTGTAACCGTGAAGCAGAAGCAGAGGTTTTTTGGACTTATCTCCCCAAATAAAATACTTTACATTGGCACCATTAACGTTGACTGAACATTCTTCTGGACGTTCAGCGATATTTTTTACAAACCATTCTGGAGCCTCGTTAAGAGGATTTTTACCTATTAGCATTTAATCTTGAAAAAAATCGAATAAATTTCCTCTTAGTTTAACATCTGGACTAGAGGTAAAACCACTCTCAAAAAATGATGTTATCTTTGCAAAAAGTCGTTTTGAATTTGCAATCACTACATAATTAAGTTCTTTATCCAATTCAAAGGTTCCTTTTAAAACATCGTCCTTCGGAATAGAAAAAAATGAGCCAAGCATCTTAGTGTCCTTACAAGAGATGGTCCCAGATAACTTTGCATTGGAAAGTTGATCTAACTTATTTGTTTGTCTTAAGGAGGCAGATATGGTTCCTTCTGAAAAATAGCAACCATTTATATCGAAAATGATTGAAATGTCTTCGCCAGATACAGATGAAATCACCGGAACTTTTCTTAAGAATCGCTTTGAATTTAGATTCAAATTTACGTCTTCCAAAGAAACTTGGTTGTTTAAAATGGTTGATAACAAATTTATATTTCCTTCTAGGAAAAGACCTCTCTCATCAACCAAAAAAGATAAATTTCTCAAATTAAAACTGGTGTTTAAACTGCCTAGATATTCGTCAGCAAAAGATAGATTATTAATTCTTCCTGACCAGATGGTCCCTTCCATACTGGTATAACTAACTTGAGGAAATAATTCTTTTACTGTTGGTGAAACCAAACTTAAAGGCAACCTAAGAATAGTAATTCCAGCAATAAAGAAAATGAGAATGAAGGTTACCAAAAAAAACTTTTTCAATTTGTTTTTAACAGTACCGATATTTGAGCATTGACTTTATCTTTTTTGGATTTTCGGACATTCATCTTTTCAATCTCTCCTCCCTGCTCGCCCATTAAAATCATCCAATTATAAAGATCAATAAAATTTACTTCATTAACCCACACCATCATTGAATTATCATTTAATGGTTGCGTTCTATCAATTTGGATATTTTTTTCTTTGGATGTTGAATTTACCAAAATAGAAATGTTGTCTGAATAAAGATTTCTATTTGATGAAACCGAGCTAGGTATAGACTCAATATAGTTAAGTCGACTTACGATATTTTGATTTTCCTTTTCTAAAGATTGGTTTTTAGTATTAAACCAAGAAATTACAAATATCAAAGCTGAAATGAATATCAAAATGATGAGACCAAAGATAAGTATCTGTTCTCGGTTAGAAAATTTATTAAAGTTAAAACGCATTGATGCTTATCTCTCCTTGAATAAAATTATTGACTCTTCTTGAAGCGCCCAGATTGACGCTCAATCCCATAGAGTTTACCAAATCAACGTATTCTTGAAGTTGGTCATAAGAATTGGTTTGAACCTCGATAATAAATCTTGAGCGCTCATAAGAAATAGAAACCAAGACAATATTTTCACTATTGCTCACTGCATCAGAAACAATACTCACTGCATTTAGAGCAGAATAATCTATTTGGCCCTGATTGATTAAACCATTAACCTGACTGATGAGATCGGATTCAAGAGTCTCAGAGGGAAATTTTTCTTTAAAAGTATCTATGATTTTATTTTTCAACAAATTGTTAGAAACGTTTAAGTAAGAAAACTGAACGATTGCTGAAAGAAGAAAAATACCAAAAAAAGCAAGGGTAGAGTATCCATAAAACTTATAACGAAGAAAAATTGATCGCCAATCTATTTTCTGTTCATATTCTTTACTGAAAAAATTAAGAGAACTTTTTATATCCAATATTTGAGAGAATTCGTTCAACAAATCTTTCGTAGAGGAGAAATATTTTTCTTCGGTGACGATATCTAAGTTAGGAAGATCTAATTTTTTTTCAGTAGCCCAAACATTAAGCTTCTTTATTTCATATTTTCTTAAGGTAAGTGCCAAAGTATTTAAAATTGATTTTTTATCTGCAAACCAATACCAATTATCTTGAAGAGAAATAAATGCTTTATCGCCGAAAATCACTAATAGATTTTCTATAGAAGAAGATAAAGCTTGAATAGGAATTAATTTGCTAACTTTAGAGTCAAATTTGTCTTTTATCTCCTGAATTTTTTGATGTTCAATAATTCCAACTATTTCTGATTGACTGCCTTGGATCCAAAAATAATCTTCAACTTTACCGAGTATTTCTTCACTCAACATGAAGGGAATAACTTTTTTTAAATTCCTTTGCGAGGTATTGGGTAAATCAAACTTATAAAAAGAAAAGTCATTGGAAGCAATGATAGCAATATCTTCCTTATTGGAATTTACGTTGAAAATTGAACTTTCTTCATCACTTGATGTTTCTGAAGAAAACAAAATATTTAATGATTCATCGTAAAAAGATATTTTTTGACCGCTCACAAATACTCTCCGAATTTTCGACGAATCACTTTGGGAGATTCATTTAACATGAAAATGTGACTTTTAAGATGAAAATCTTTGTCATCAATTTTTATGTTTGTATTTAAAATAAAATATTTTGTCTCCAGGGTTAGATTTGATTTGGAAAATTTACTGGAAAAAGCTGTTTTTATTTCTTGTTGATTTAAGAAATCTGAAACTGACGAATACCCGCCCAAAGGTTTGCTATTCAAAATGTTTCTTGCTTCAAGATCACTTAGCGTATTTGAACTAAGAGCCACCAAGATATTCGGATAAAAAGGATTTAACGAATTTATATTAATTTTTGTTTCAACAGAATTGAAGGCACATATATAGGGTTTTAATTTTTGAAAAATCTCTTCTGTCATGCCTTTTACATCTCTAAGTTCTGTAATATCAAAAAAGAACTGATTTGAAGTCAATCTCGATGGTTTTTCATTTCTATAATAGTCATCCTCTACGCCAAGATAGGAATCTGGAAAAAAATCTTTATCAAGCCAATCAATCACAGCAGGAGAAATTTCTTCAATTTTTTGATCTTGAATAAACAAGCTCTTCATGAGATTTTTGAAAAATTCTAAATTTTCTTGATTAGCAGTTTCTTCACCTGTTGCCGATATGGAGATCAAGGAATTCAAATTAAAACATTGGCCCATATCAACAATATTTGCTTCGAGATTTCCTCTTTCCAAAGGAAGATTTATTGGGCTTTTCTGTGAAAAATTATTTGCGGCAAGAACAATATTGTTTCTATTTTCTTTGTTGTTGAGATATTTTTTTGTGAAGGATTCTAAACTTAATGTTGTAAGGATTGCTTGCTGCTCACTAATCATATTTTTTTCATTTTCAAGATTCGTAGATACCATTGAAAATAAACCTGCACTCACTGAAGCGATGATTGCAGTTACAAAAAGCGCCATAATCAAGGCGGCACCCTTGAATTTTTTATCCAACAATGTCATCTCCGCTTATGAATAGTATTTTTTTGAAATTGCCCTCAGAAAACTTAATGTTGACCTCCATCAAAGTAGGATAAATGTCTAAATCAGCTTCATTGAATGGTGGCCAGGTGAGATATTCATTTTTCTCATACAAAACTTTGATTTCTAAATCTTCAATTTCTGAAATCAAAGCAAAAGCCTTGGCCTCATAAGAAGAATTTAAAAAATTTGAAAAATTTCTGTAAAGAACATTATCTTCTATTTTATAAATGACTTTATTGATGGCTCCAAGATCATCTAAGCCATCGGAAGATGAATTTCTTACCAGTTCTAATAATGGTTCGCCTTCTCTAAAGTTATTATTTAACTTAAAAAAACTTGGAAACTGATCGATTTGACTGGGTCTTGGAAATTGTTTGGCCACATGAAATAAATCATCTTCTAGAAGCTCGCTAAAAACAGCTAATTCATTGAGAAGTTTAGATTTTGAACTGATACCAATTGAAGATGAAACCGAATTATTAAGAAAGGTTAAAGACAAAAGACTTATCAATGAAAATAATGACATGACAATCAAAACTTCAACGAGCGTGTAACCTTTTAAATTATTCATTGATTGCTTTATATATTTCCAATTTTGTTGATTTTTCAGTCTCTTCGGAGATGACTTCTACTTCGATATTTAAAGAATTCTGCTCTGGATCAATCGTTATCTTTCTATTCCAAATATAGGGGTAACCCATGAATTCTTCTCTTTGAGTGAGTAAATTGTTAGTCAGGTAGTTTTCATCAAAATAAGATCTAATGATTATATTTTCTGCCAAAGTCCCCCGATAAAAATCATCGCTTAATGAAGATATGGTTTTTGCGCTATACGATAGAGAGGTTATTCCTGTGACTGCAACCAGCGACAGAATAAAAAGCGAAACGAGAACCTCTACTAAAGTAAATCCTTTCATTATTCCCAATTGCCTATATCTCGATCCATGCCCTCACCTCCTTGTTGGCCATCAGCGCCATAAGAAAATATGTCAAACGGTCCGTTATCTCCGGGTCTTTTGTATTGATATTCATTGCCCCAAGGATCTGTTTCTAATTTTCTGATGTAGCCGCCTTGACGATATCTATTTTTAAAACGATGGTTTGCAGGGGCTTGAGTGAGAGCTTGTAAGCCTTCATCGCTGGTCGGATAAGAGAACATATCTAATCGATAAAGCTCTAAAGCTTGTTCGTATATTCTTATGTCGGCCAAAGCTTTATCTGCTCTTGCTCTGTCTTGGCTAGGCAGTACGTTGATGGCAACAACTGCAGTTAATAAGCCGATGATCATTAGCACCACAAGAATTTCTATCAAGCTGAAACCTGATAATTTTTTTGAAACGATTTTTTTCATAGTATTAATTTAAAGTTAGAGTGTTTAATTGAATTAATGGTAACAGGATAGCAAGGACGATAAGAGCTACAAACATGCCAAGGAATACTACAATTAGCGGCTCGAGTAAATTCATGGTGATTTTTGTAGAGCTTTGAAATTTATCTTCTAAATAAACCGATACTTTCTCAAGCATTTCTTCAAGTCTTCCTGACCTTTCTCCGTTTTCGATCATTTGCGTCACCAAGGGCGGGATAACTTGAATTTTTTCTAAGCTTGATGCCAAAGACTCCCCTTCAGCAACTTTATTAGCAGTTGATTTTACCTGTTGGCGTAAGTAACTGTTTGAAATGGTTTCAGCTGAGATTTCAAGCGCGTTGATTATGGAAATATTACTGGATCTTAAAATACTCAAAGAATTGGTAAATCTGGATAAATCCGAATCTATTAGGGAGTTCTTAAGAACAGGAACTGAGAGAAAAAATTTATCTAATTTTGATCTGAATAACTCATAACCGATTGATCTTATGGAGATAAAACCAATCATACCGGTAATGAATATAGACGTGTAAAAGAGATAACTGGTGAATACAGATGACAAGAACAGCAAAGATTTCGTAATGAATGGCAAGTCTCTATTCAAAGAAGAAAATTGACTTACCACTTCTGGGACGACAAAAGACAAAAGCAAAACAATCACAACTATCGCTATGGAAAAAAGGATAAATGGATAAACTAAGGCACCAATAATATCTTGCGATATTTTTGATTTTCTCTCTAGAAAATCTGATGTTTTTTCTAGAACCATACCTAGATCACCTGAAGTTTCTCCGGCTCTGACTAAAGAACAATAAAGTCGATCAAAGCTTTCCGGATGATCTTCAAGCGATTCCGATAGCTTGAAACCCGCTTTAACCTTATTGGAAATATTTGAAAGTTTGCCTTTGATCAAAGGCGAATCTATTTGTTTGGCTACAGAGTCTAAGGCCTGATCTACCGGAATTCCGCCATTGATCAAAGTTGAAAGTTGACGGGTAATGAGGCTTAACTTTGATGAAGATATTTTTCTAAACAAAGAGATATTGAATCTATTTTTTGACTCTTTTAAATTTATTGGAATGAGCCTTCTGTTTTTTAACTCTTCTTGAGCTTCACTCAAATTCTCAGCGATCAGAACTCCGGTTTCTGTTATCCCGGTAGGGTCTAAAGCTTTGTAAGAATAATTTGGCATTACTAATTTTTCTCTTGCAGAACCCTTCTAAGCTCATCTTCCGAAGTTAAGCCTAAGTTAACTTTCTCTTGTCCATCAAGCTCTAGAGTATTGTTAGCTTTGAAAGCGATATTCTTAATTTCACTTTCCGAACCTTTGTTGTGGATCTGCTCTTTGATATCGTCATTAATCAGAATAGATTCAAAAATACCGATTCTTCCAGAAAGTTCCTGACTAGTAGGATCAATTTTTCTTACCAGTCTTTGTGCGATTACCATTCGCAGTGAACTAGCAATTAGATAGGGTTCCACACCCATATCAATAAGTCTTGTAATTGCTCCAACCGAATCATTGGTATGCACAGTAGATAAAACTAAGTGTCCGGTTAAACTTGCTTGAATGGCAATGTCAGCAGTTTCCTTATCTCTGATTTCTCCAACCATAACGACATCCGGATCTTGTCTTAAAATTGCTCTTAAACCTTTTTCAAAAGTTAAACCAACTCGGTTGTTTACTTGTGTTTGCCCCACTCCTTCAATTGCATACTCAATAGGATCTTCAACGGTTAAGATGTTTCTGGTTTGATCGTTTAAGTAGTTCAAACCTGAATACAAAGTAGTGGTCTTACCCGATCCAGTAGGACCAGTGACCAGAATGATGCCACTGTTATTTTTCAATTCAGTTTGGTAATTGCCTAAAAGACTCTCTGTCATGCCAAGTTCTTTAAGATCAAGGCTGGAATCTGCTTTATCGAGTAATCTCAAAACTATTCGTTCCCCATAACTTGAAGGTAAAGTTGAAACTCTAATATCTACCCATCGTTCTCCAAGTTTGAGAGACATCCTGCCATCTTGAGGGACTCGTCTCTCTGCAATATCCAAATTAGACATGATTTTTATTCGCGCATTCAATAATGGTGAAATTCTAGAGCTTGGCCTTATCTTTTCTTTAAGAATTCCATCCGTTCTGAATCTGATAATCAAATTCTCCTCATAGGGCTCAATATGGATATCGGAGGCTCCGTCTTTGATTGCCTCAGACAAAATCGCATTGATTAGTCTGATTACTGGAGAATCTGTACTGTCATCCAACAAATCTTCGGTTTTTGGTAAATCAAGTACCAAAGAATCCAAATCAACATCTTCATGAATATTCTCTGCTAAGGATTCTGACGACTGTGTTTTATCGGAATAAGATTCAGAAAGTTTTTTATTGAACTCGGAAAAATCTATTTGTTTGGTTTCAACAGGTAATTTGTATTTGGACTGGATGTGAGCAATTGCATTGATGTCACAATCGTCGGTATGAAAAATCAATATCGAGTCGCTACTCACTTCCGGAAGAAGTTGATTATCCTTACAAAATTTATAACTGAAGTCTTTGTCAGTCATCTTTTATACTTCTTCTTCCTCGATTTTTGGTTTGTTTTCTTCCTCAGCATCGAAAATTAATTTTTCAAGCAAGTCCAAGTCAGGTGAGGTTTTTCCTTTTTTGCTTCTGAGCATTTCTTGAGCTCTCAAATAATCATATTTTGTATTTGTCAGAGCCTGCATATCTTGAGAGGTTCTGATGATTGTCGGTTTCAGGAATACTACTAAATTTTTCTTATTAATGGTGGTTTGTTCCTGGCGAAAAGCCTTACCGATAACTGGTATATCACCAAGCAAAGGAACCTTTCTTATTGACTCTTGGATGTCATCATCGATCAATCCTCCCAATACAATAGTTTGGTTATCTTCAACCATGACCACCGTTTCTATAGCCCTTTTGTTAGTAACAATTTCTGCTGATCCTGCAGAAATAGGCCCAGAAAGTGAAGAAACTTCCTGCTCAATATCCAATTTGATTGAGTTGCCCTCATTGATTTGAGGTTTAACACTTAATTTGATTCCAATTTCCTGACGGGTAACTGTTCTAAATGGATTTGAATTATTGGTACCTAAAGACTCTCCAGTGGTAATCGGTATCTCTTGACCGACAATAATTGATGACTCTTCGTTATCCATAGTCAATATTGAGGGAGTCGAAAGTACATTTGAGTCGCTATTTTTTGCAAGCACGTTTAGTATCGCAGCAAAACTGTCACCGCCTTTTTTATACTTACCAACACCAGTTGCGAAGCCATCCAAACTCAATAAAGTAGATAAGACAGCAGTTGTACTTCCTCCAGGAGTTAATCCACCAACAAGCGCCGAAAGATCAGGCGTAGGATTACCGAATCTTTGAGATGCAATCGGTGAATTAGAACCTTCGCCACTAAATAAAAATTGAAAACCCAAGTCTTTTGATAATTGATCTGATATTTCAACAATAATTGCTTCAACTAGAACTTGCGCTCTCCTAATATCAAGCTGGCTGATAATTCCAGTCAAGGAGGTCATCACATCTGGCTCGGCTGAAATTATGAGTGAATTGGTTTCTTCATGAGCTGTGATGGAAGTATTGCCTTTGTTTGAGCTTTTTTCATCAATATTCGGTGTCATCTTATTGAGAATTTCAACCAAGGCAGCGGCATCTGCATATTTTAAATAAACAACCTTTAAGGAACTTGTGCCTTGGTCTTTTACATCGAGCTTTATTACGACAGCCTTCATTCGCTCTACAATTTCTTGATCACCAAAAAGTAAAACGCTGTTGCTCCTTTCAATTGCATAAGCATTAAAATCATTTGGCGCCATACCGCCAGAGTTCTCTGAAAAAACTTTATCTATCAATTTTGAAATTTGAGTGGAAGAAGAGTTTTTCAATTTAACAATTTCATAAACATCGGCAGGATTTTTATCTAGCTCATCAACAAGTTGTCTAATTCTTTTAACATTTGCATTTCGATCGGTAAGTATCAGACTGTTGCTGGGCGCATAAACTGCAATGTGTCCCTGAGAATTTATGAGTGGTCTTATTAAAGGAATCAAAGCATTTGCAGAAGTTTGACTTGGCCTAATGATAGTAGAAACCAATGCATCTTCGGGTGAAACGGGTTTTGATACTTCAGTAAAGCTTTGTCTCCCCATTGAGGCAGGAACTATTTTGACCGCATTTGCTTGTTCAACTGCGGTAAAACCATGAACACTGAGGACTGAAAGAAAAATCTCGTAAGCTTCTTCGATCGTTAAATCATCTCTTGAAATAACAGTTACGTTTGCCTTCACTCTTGGATCTACGACAAAAGACTTACCCGTCAAAGATGCAATATCTGAGACAAAAGATTTAATGTCTGCATCTCGCATATTAATCGTTACCGACCATAAGCTAGATGAAAGTCCAAAAATAAGCGCATAGGCGCAACAATTCTTATAAATTGAATAAATCATAATTTTTTTTGGTTTAGTTAATGTTTATATCGACGGATACAACTTGATCGTCTCTAACTAAATCGAGGTTAAGCGATGCTAAGTCAGAGAAAAAAGAATTAATTGAATCTTGATCAGAGAGGTCAATTTCTGCAACGGAAAGTCCATTGATAGACTTCACAATATCCCCAGGTCTCAATTCCGAAGAATCAAAAAGCGCAGTACTCATCCCTGGACTTATTTCAAGACCAGAAAAAGTTCCATCATCAAATACAGGAGCAAAAGTGATTAGCTTCGCAATTTCCTGATTTTCAATCCATTCTTTGCTGATGGTGGGTTTTTGCTGCGATGCAATTTTTATAGAAGTATTCCCCTGAACAACTCTTTCCATACCCTTTATTACTGAGCCTTTAAAAAAGGACAAGCTTTCGGTTACGCCAGAACGCTTGATGGTGACAAAATCTTTGTTAATTGAATCCAAGTAAACGTTATCGGAAATCATATCTCCCACGAGATAAGTTTTTTGATCGTTTTGATTGAAGCCAATTATTGCCGATTTAACTTCATCAGAAGAAGTTACGCCGTAAAGTTTCAAAGATAATGAAGTTTCAGGAGCTTTAACAAGACTTTCATAGATAGACAGACCATCAATTTCAACATCAGATGAAAATGGATTGTCTATGATTCTAGGAGCATCGCTGGATGCAAAAGAGCTGTTAAAGTTATTTGAACTTAATTGGTTGTTAAAAATCAATCCGAGTAATATTGAAGAAAACTCTAAAGAAAAAACTAATAAAAGTGCTCCAGAAATAGAGAATTTAAGATTTTTCTCATTCAAGTAACTTTTGTATCTTTCTAAATTGATACCCTTTAAGTAGTCAAATACCATATATCCATTGATTTTATGTCATATTTAGTCAAATTGACAAAGATTTATACCAATGACTATCTCTATATATATTATTTTTTCTGCCCTTTTGGGTAGCTTTCTAGCAAGCTTTATCTATCGCTACATTAATAAAAATATCGAAGCAGATTCATATGTGGAAAGCATTAATATTTATACTGAACCCTCTTTTTGTCCTGCCTGTAAGACTAAAATTGATTGGTATCACCTCATTCCTGTACTGAGTTACTTGTTCTTAAGAGGAAAAGCCAAATGCTGTGGTGCAACAATCTCATCAAGATACTTCTTCATAGAAATATTGGTCATTTTTTTGTTTTTATTAATTTTTATAACAAATGATAACGTTGGTCTTATTTTCCTTAAAAGCTTAATAACTTTAAATCTAATATTTATTGCTTTGATTGATCACAAGCATAAAGTCATTCCACTAAGCTCTCTTCTACTTTTGACTATCTTTGCGATAGTACTTTCGCAACAGACAAATATTTTAAATTTATCTGAGCTTTTCGTTGCGTTGGTTTCCGGATTAATTCTTCTAAGTCTTAGATGGTTTTACCTCAAATTTAGAAAACGCGAAGGCCTTGGTCTAGGAGATGTTATCCTCTTTCCAATATTAACTTTAATGGTACCAATGAATATGGTTCCAATAATATTGCTAACTGCATCTCTTTTAGGAATCGTAGAATTTTTGGTGAGTACGAAACTTAAAAAAGACTCTGAGATTGCGTTCGGATCTCACTTATCAATAGCGGGCTATCTTGGATTAATAAACTTTTATCCTATTCTGCAAATTAATTTTTTTTAAATAGTTTTCAGACACCCACCAAATATTTCAGAATATAGAAAAATATTATTGTGAAAGCTGCTCCAGCAGGAATTGTTACTAACCACGAAGCTATGATTCTACCGACAGAGGACCAATCTAAATGTTCTGCCCCTTTAGCTAAACCCACACCAATAACTCCGCCAACAAGCGTGTGTGTTGTTGATATTGGAAATCCTAAGTAAGTTGCAGCAACCACTGTTGAGGCTGTTGCCATTTCAGCAGAAAATCCAAGACTTGGAGTAAGTTCTGTTATTTTTCTTCCGACAGTAGCAATTACTCTTGAACCTAATGTAGCTAAGCCAAAAACGATACCTATTCCTCCAATGAATAAAACCCAAGGACTTATGGTTGCTTTTGAACCTACTGTTCCCGTATCAACAACACTAACAATAGCTGCTAAAGGCCCAATTGCATTTGCCACATCATTTGAGCCATGGGCAAAAGCCATTGCGCTTGCAGAAACAATCATAAGCAAACCGAACGCAAATTCAATACCGCCAACGCCACTAATCTTTTCCTTATTTCTTCTTAAAAAATATGAAGTACCTATGGCAACAATTATGCTAAATATAAAAGTAAAAAGATAAACTTCGTTCTCCGTCCATTCGATACCTACATGTTTTAGCCCCTTTCTTGCGGTTACTAAAGAAATAACAACTGCTACTAAAAAACTATAGAAAGGAATAAAAGTAATTGCTGCTTTACCAGGATTTGCTCTATCCAAAATTAGTTTTTTAGCAGAAATATATAAGGAAAAAGCTAGGATTCCAGAAAACAAAGGAGAAGTTACCCAGCTCATTGCAATGTTACTAACTTTACCCCAAGAAACTGCATCAACTCCTTTCGTAATTAATACGAAACCAATAATTGCGCCTACAATAGAATGTGTTGTCGAGACGGGCCAACCTCTTAAACTTGCAATATAAAGCCAAGTACCTCCAGCCAGTAGAGCAGACATCATCCCTATGACGAATATATTCACCTGATCAGTGTAAAGATTTGGATCGACTATACCTTTTCGAATTGTAGATGTAACCTCTCCTCCAGCTAAAAAGGCCCCAAGAAACTCAAATACAGCTGCAATTAAAATAGCTTGTTTAATCGTAAGCGCTCTAGCTCCAACAGACGTTCCCATTGAATTTGCAACATCGTTAGCTCCTATACCAAAGGCCATAAAAAACCCTATGAATGCTGCAATCAGAAGAATATTAAAGGGATCTGTAAATAAATTTTCCATAACAAAATCTTAAAAAAGTTTATCGATTGAACTTATTTAACAGTATTCAAAAGGAGAATCTATTACCTAGTTGTGACCAGTTTTGTATATTTGTGCAAAATTTTAGTGAACTATTTAAGCTCGCTAAATAGGAATTTAAAAATGAGAATAAAATTTCTTAAGAAAGAATTACTGCAGCTAAAACAACACAAGCAGATAAAAAGCCTACAAAGTGCATTTCCTGCGCTTTTGAACTACCTGGCATCAATCCTTTGTTTTTTAAAGTTTTCTTGATATTTGTCATTTTGAGTCGTTTCTTTAGTGACATAATTTTGTCACATAAAAGACACATTAAACCAAAAGAAAATAAAAAGCTACTGTTTTTTTGTCACTTACTTGTCACAATCACAAAATAAACTTGAGCCAAGGCCAAAAAAGTAGAAATTTACTACAAATACTTATTTTTCCGACAGCTAGAACTTATATTCTATTCCTAAGCCAGTATGAGCATCATCACTGTTCGCTGCATCTTGTGAACGCACAGTGTGATAAGCAAGAATTTTTAAGTTTTTGAACAGCTTGTGGTCATATCCAATTTGAGTTTGCGTTAAACCAGCTGATTTATCTGATGTTCCATATTGAAATTTTACCCTGCCATTTCCATCTGCCACCTTTCCAGCAATACTTATTGTTGTTGCATCATAATCTACAGAATTTCCAACAGTTGATTCAGTAGTAGTATGTATCAAGCCAATGGTGACTGGACCTGCAGGTATCATCATGCCTAACCTATTGTGATCAAATCCTTTAATGGATGCTTTTTCCGTTGCAATAACAAATTGAATGACCTCAATATCGTATTTCAAAGATGCCGATAAGTTGGTTCCAAACTCACCATCTAAGTCAGTACCTACAACACCATCATCTTTCCCCTTACTAAGACTAACTGAAATACTTACTCCTCCGCCAAAAACAGGAGAGTCATAACCCAAAAATGAGGTTATTCGATTTTCACTATCTGTTATATTTTTGATATCACCTTTTAGGTCATTGAAAAGGTCAACTTTTAATGAAGCTTTTTTTAAAGGAGTATCATGCTTACCCAATTTTAAAGTTCCGAAACTTCCTTTTAATCCAACATAAGAATTTCTTTGAGTGAATGTGCTATCGGTAACCTTTATTTCACCATTTTCTCCTCTCACTTCGTCTCTTGCATGTCCATCAACAGGATCTATTTGGTATTCAATCTGATATAGACCTACTAAACCATCTTGCATTTCTAATTGGCCCTTTAATCCTAACCTTGAAGAATTACTTATAAGATCTATCTCTTTTTCATTAACGCCATCAGATCCGTTGTAATTAAGAGTAATGTTTAATTTACCGTAAACTTTTGGAGCTGAAATTGCGCTCATTGAAATCAAAAGCAAAGAGGAAACAAATAAAAATTTAGATTTATTCATTAAGTATTCTCCTTAAGATTTTTTTATTTGGAAATCATAGACGATGAAAATTACAAATTAGATACATTTACAGTAAATAATTTTATAGATTTTGTGACATTTAAGTGACAATTTGCTTATTTAATTTTCTTTGATTTACAATCAAATAATGATCGAGTTTGATATTCCAGATTACAAACGAATTAACGAAGAGCTTTATGAGAAAGAAAAAAGAAAGCTTTTAATTGAATTGGTAAAACTGCAAAACTGGATTATTAAGTCAAAGCGAAAGATTGCTTTGGTTTTTGAAGGCAGAGATACCGCAGGTAAGACCGGAAGCATCTCCGTGCTTACTAAATATTTGATACCAGATCACTGTAAGCTCGTTGCTTTAGGTAAGCCAACTGAGAAAGAGTCAAAAAAATGGTTCAAAAGATATGAAAGGCATTTGCCCAATACCGGTGAAATAGTTTTTTTCGACCGATCTTGGTATACCAGAGCGTTAGTTGAAGCAACTATGGGTTATTGTACGAAAAGGCAATATACCTACTTCATGAAAAATGTAATTCCTTGGGAAAAAAAACAGATTGAAGATGGTGTTGAATTTTTTAAGTTTTATCTCTCGATTGAGAAAAACACTCAACAAAAGAGAATAGATAAAAGAGCTACCAGCCCTCTCGTTTATTGGAAGATAAGCGAAAATGATTTAAAGATGCTTGATAAATGGGATGCCTTCACCCTATACAAAGAACAAATGTTCAAAAGAACTTCATATGATGAGGCGCCCTGGATTGTTTTAAATGCCAATAATAAAAAAGTTGCAATATTAAGTGCCCTTAGGTTTATCTTGAATGCCTTTGATTATCCAGATAAAGATTTACCCAAGCCAAAAACCTGGTCAGAAGGTTTGAACAATTACAAAGTGGAAATCAACAAGGTACTCTTTGAAAATTTATCGTATCAACAGTATAAAACTTTAAGAGTTTTTGCTGATGAATAAACAGTCTAAGAAAGTTTCTTGCATAGATATCGGCTCAAATGCCATTAAGTACCGACAATACCGTTTGTTACCGAACAGCCATCTTGAATTAGATACCTTTAAAAGAGTCAGCTTAAGGTTAGGGTCTGACGCTTTTGGCAGTGGAAAAATGACAGATGAGACTTATCTGGACTTTTTAACAGTTTTAAAAAAACTTAAAAAGCATGCAAAAAAAAAGAATGCTGCTTTACTGGGAATATTTGCAACCTCCGCAATGCGAACTTTTTCCAACAGAGAAGAAATTATTAAAAAAATAAAAAAAGAATTGAATCTAGAAATTGAAATTCTCTCTGGAAATGAAGAAGCTTCATTATTAAAATTTTTTAACTACAAAGAATTCATCGATTCAGAAAGTCTTTTAGTGGATGTTGGTGGAGGAAGCACAGAGCTTTACCTTTGTGATAAAAATGAAGAAAAACTTAAATCTTTCAATTTGGGTGCGGTAAGAATTTTAAAAGGGTTAGATAAAGAAAAAAATTGGCAAGAGTTATCTAATTTTTTAGCAAATATTAATTCCGAGCAAATACAAAATATCATAGGTATTGGAGGTAATGCTAGACAGATTATTCAAGCTGCTGGAGTTTTAAAAGACTCCTTAAATTTAGAAGAACTCCAGGAAATAAGATCCCGACTAGGCAAATTATCTCTTGAAGAGAAAATATCTAATTACAATTTTCCTACGGATAGAGCAGATATCATTGAACACGCTGCAAACATTTTTGAATTCATTTTATTATGTTTCGAAAATGCTAAATTCTTCGCTTCAAATTGGAATATAAGCGATGGCTATATTTTCAAGAAAAATGCTGAAATCTCTCAGGCCACTTCTTTAGAAGTTTCTTGATGAATTTTTACGTCAATGTAAAAAATCGATCCTTTGGGTTCGTTTGATTCTACCCCAACGGAATAACCCATCATCAATGCTAAATTTTTAGAGATTGAGAGCCCTAGTCCTGTTCCACCAATTTTTTTAGATCTGCCTTTATCTACTCTGAAAAATCTTTCAAAAACTCTCTCACGGTATTTTTTAGCTATCCCAATTCCATTGTCTATAACCTTGATGCGACAAAAATCTTTATCTATCTTTTCGTTATCAATCTCAATAATCTCGTCATCGGGACTATGTTTGATTGCATTAGTTATGTAATTAGAAATTATTATTTTTATTGCTGATTCATCGCCAATGATATGAGTTATATCAGAGATCTTATTTACCAGTTTGATGTTACTTGACTCAGTCATTGGGTTTAATTCTTTGATGGCAGAATCAACAATATTTTTAATATTGAGCTTATCTAGAGAAATCGGATAGTCTCCAGACTCCATACTAGAGATTGAAAGTAACTCGTTCACAATAGTTGCCATCCTTTCGCTTTGAGATTGAATTGCTTTGGTAAAATTTATTGCATTCTCGTCTTTGATTAATTTAGTGGATAACAAAGTCTCAGAATTTGCCTTTATTACACTAATCGGCGTTCTTAATTCATGCGAGACATTACCGATAAAATCCTCACGCATCTTTTCAAGGGTCTTTAATTTTGAAATATCGGAAAAAACAATTAATAGTTGATTATCATTTGAAAATTTCTGCGAACTGACAAGATAAACTGTTTTTATTGTTCTTGGACCTGATATTTCTTTGGTATATTCATCTTTTTCCCAGGCTTTCTTTATGAATTTTTTAAACGCGGGATAAGAAATATTTTGAAATAAATCATCACCAATTTTTAATTCTGGGAAAAAATCTTTTGTAATAGTCTGATTGAAATACATCACGTTCAGATCTTCGTTCACTAAGATAACTCCCTGACCCATCCTTGATAATAAATTACTGATAAATGAGAGTTGTTTTGAATAACTCTCTAATTCATTTTGAACAACTGCAGTTGATGTCCTCAAAGTATCAAAGGCTGATTCAGAATCAATTTCTTCATTGTTGTCCGGTCCTGAAATTATCCTTGCAGCCTGAACAACAACATCTCTTAAAAACCGATACAGAGTAGTGCCAGCGGCAAGTATAAGAATCAAAAATAGAGAAATACCAGCAATAATGTTTTCACTAAAGTATTCATTTCCCCTTAAAATTATCGCGCTAATGAAGAATGAAGCAAGAACAGTAAAAACTATCAGTATAAATATTCTAATTTTTAAAGAGAGCTTCATAAATTGAAATCAAATTTTATTAAATATATATCCGACACCTCGAATGGTTTCAATGTTTTTTCCATATTTTCCTAATTTTGATCTCAATCTTTTGACATGAGTGTCTACGGTTCGAGTGGTGACAGAATTATCATAGCCCCAGACTTTGTCTAATAAAGTGTCTCGTGTTTGGACTTTATCTGCTTTTGTCAAAAGGTATTTAAGAAGAGTATATTCTTTTGCAGTCAGAGATATTTTTTTGTCAGAAAGAAACACCTTATGCTTACTGTTATCAATAAGTAAATCTTTAAAAGAAATATTACCCTCTTCCGAATTTTCTTCAGTCACTTCGCTTGAGTCATTTCTTCTTAATTGAGCTTGAATTCTTAACATCAATTCTCTAACGCTGTATGGCTTAACAATATAGTCGTCCGCACCGAGTTCAAAACCCACGACTCGGTCTACCTCCTCGCCCTTAGCGGTAACAATTATCACGCTGATATTTTTTAGATTGTCTTTCGATCTGATGTGACGACAAATATCCAATCCTGGCATATCCGGCAGCATCAAATCTAAAATTACCAGATCTGGAGGTGAAGCATTTTCTAGAATTTCGAGGGCCTCAGAACCTTTAAGTGCAGAAGTTACCTTGTAGCCTTCGTTTTCAAGATTGAAACTTAAGGTCTGATTAAGATCCTCTTCGTCTTCGATGACAAGAATTTTTTTCATAAGCGTGGGTATTTTACTATATTCGTTCTTTTGGATAAGTTTTTTATATTTAAATTTTCAATTCTGTAACTTTGCTGTCGAAGAATTCACATTTCTTTCGGATAGTGATAAAAAATTTTCTCCGCTAAATGAAGATTGTTTGCTTTTATAGATGCTGGATTGATTGAAAAACCTGCACAACCGCAAGTGGGGAAAAAAATAGGTTCGGGAGAGAACTGCGAGGCGCACTCTGATATTCCGGGGTTGTGACCGATAAATAGAATTGCTTCATCTTTATCGTTATTGATCACATGCTCCAGATAATTTATCGGGGAACCGTGATATAGGGCATCATCAAATTCAATTGAGATATTTTGATCATAATCGATAAAAAATAATTCCAAAGTTTCTTTGGTTCTTTTAGCAGGACTGGAAATTACTTTTAGATTATCTGGAAAATAATGATGTAATTTCTTTCCCATTAGCGGAGCATCACTCAAACCTCTTTTATTAAGTGGCCGTTCAAAGTCTTTCAATGCGGGATTGCCCCAATCGGACTTTGCGTGCCTTAAAAAGAAAAGTTTCAAATACTAAGCAATGAATTTGGTCGAGTCCGGTTCTTTAACAACTTTATTGCTAAGAGTACCTACTTTTTCCAGTTCAATTTTGATTTCATCGCCCTCTCGGAGCCAACTTGCTCTCCCTGCCATGACTTCTACGCCTAATACACCACCTGGAGTTCCAGTAGGCACAACGTCCCCCGGCATAAGCGTAAAGGCTGTAGATAAATGTTCGATTAAATCGTAACAATTGAAAACAAGTTCCTTGGTATTGGAGTTTTGTTTTTCTTCGCCATTTAAGAAAAGTTTGATATCCAGATTGTGCGGGTCGCCAATTTCGTCCATGGTTACTAAACAAGGTCCTAAAGGACAATGCGTATCAAAGCTTTTACCCATAGTGAAAGTAGGTACAGCCAATTGCCAATCTCTAACGCTGACGTCGTTGCAGATGGTGATTCCTGCAATCACAGATGCTGCTTCATCTTTAGAAACATGTCGGCATTGCTTGCCAATCACAAACGCCATTTCTGCTTCGTAGTCCAAAGCTTCTGAAGCTCTTGGCAAATGGATAACGCCATTGTGACCGGTTAATGAAGAGGATTGTTTGTTGAATACCATCGGTATCTCAGGTTTTTCCATATTAGCTTCTTTGATGTGATCAGCGTAATTGAGACCGATAGCGAGAATTTTTTGTGGATTTAAAATTGGCGACAATAAAGTAACCGAGTCTATAGGAATTAAATTTTCTGCCTTTTCAAGCAAATCTGTCGCTTTGTTCATGTTTGCTTCGCCACCTTCAAGAAAGGCTTTCATTTCATTTGGTAGCGAAGAGTCGTTACTAAATGGACAAATACTGTCCTCGATCAAAGCGCCTATCGCCGAAGCATCGCTGTTGGAGTAAGTTACTAGTTTCATAATTATTTCGGTTGCATCCTAATTCCGCCATCGAGACGAATCGTCTCACCATTCAGAAAAGGATTTTCAATTATTTGGGTTGCCAGCATGGCAAATTCATCGGGGTTACCCAAACGTTTTGGAAATTGCGTCATTTCAATGAGAGGGTTTCTTACTGCATCGGGTGCCATGGCCATCAGAGGTGTATCAAATATTCCTGGAGCAATGGTATTGTTCCTAATTCCCATTCTTGCTAAGTCTCTTGCTATCGGCAAGGTCATACCTACAACTCCACCTTTGCTTGCGCTATAGGCAGCTTGACCAATTTGACCATCAAAAGCGGCAACGGAGGCAGTATTGATAATCACCCCGCATTCGTTATCTTGTTCCGGTTCGTTTTTTCCCATGACTTCAGCGGCAAGTCTTAAACAATTAAAAGTTCCGTTAAGATTGATATCGATCACCAGCTTAAAATAATCCAGTGGATGAGGACCGTCTTTACCAACTGTTTTGGATGCACTTCCAATCCCTGCACAATTGATCAAAATATGAATGGCACCAAATTTCTCTACAGTTTTGTCCATTGCGGCTTTGACATTATCTTCCTCAATAACATTAGTAATGCAGTAATCTGAATCGTCGCCCAATTCTGCAACCGCTGCTTTGGCATTGTCTTCATTTAAATCTAACAACATTAATTTTGCGCCTTTTTCTTTAAGCGCCTTGGCAGTAGCCAGACCCAGTCCAGATGCACCACCGGTAATTACGGCAACTTTATCTTGTATATTCATAAACTCTCCTCAAAAAAGTGACTAGCATTATTGCAGTTTTGAAGAAAAAATAAAGTAAGCCTTCTCCTATGGACTCAAGCGTTAACCTTTATTAAGATTAAGGTCCACTTTTTAGGGAGAAAATATGAAAACCGATTACGAATTTTTAAAAACTGAAATCGACGGTCACATCTTAACCGTCACCATAAATAGACCGGAAAGAATGAATGCTTTGCATCCACCTGCTCACGCAGAATTTGACGAAGT
The DNA here is from genome assembly GCA_902627595.1 of uncultured SAR86 cluster bacterium. GTDB lineage: Bacteria > Pseudomonadota > Gammaproteobacteria > Magnimaribacterales > AG-339-G14 > MEDG-81. The sequence continues at coordinate 8,256 of CACOJO010000004.1, read as the reverse complement.
TTGGAATGAATTTGATAAAGACGAAAATCTCTGGGTTGGAATTGTTACAGGTGAAGGCGATCGTGCTTTTTCTGCTGGGAACGACCTTAAGTTTCAAGCTGAGGCTGGCGGAAAAATGGATATCAATATGGCCTCGTCAGGTTTTGCTGGATTAACCTCTAGATTCAACTTAACTAAGCCTCTGATTGCTGCAGTAAACGGTGTTTCTATGGGTGGTGGATTTGAGATAGCTCTCGCCTGTGATTTGATTGTGGCCTCCACGAATGCAAAATTTGCTTTGCCAGAACCTAAAGTGGGTCTTGCCGCTCTTGCTGGCGGGATGCAAAGACTCCCAAGACAAATTGGAATGAAAAATGCTCTTGGTATGATGTTAACTGGTAGACACGTTTCTGCTGAAGAAGGCATGCGACTTGGCTTTGTTAATGAAGTAGTTGAGCCTGAAAACCTCATCTCTGCAGCTAAGGCTTGGGCAAAACAAATTGAAGAATGTTCCCCCATGTCCATCAGAGCAACCAAACAAGTTGCTTATGAAAATTTCAATGAGCCGGACTTAGAGAAATCAATGAAAGCGCACTACTCTGCGGTAAAAGAATTATTCGGTAGTGAAGACTTTATTGAAGGACCAGTGGCATTTGCTGAAAAAAGATTGCCTAATTGGAAAGGTAAATAATTTTAAGGAGAAAATACAATGTTTGATTTAACTGGAAAGAACGCCATCATTACTGGCTCCTCCAAAGGTATTGGAAAATCCATCGCTGCGGCTATGGCTCAACAAGGAGCCAATGTAGTCATCTCAAGTCGAAAAGCAGATGTTTGTGAAGCTACTGCTGAAGAAATTAATTCCATGGGGTTCCCAGGAAAAGCAATTGTTATTCCATGTAATATTTCTGATAAAACAGCTTTGGAGATGCTGGTTGAAGAAACCAGATCGCAATTGGGTCAAATTGATATCTTGGTTTGTAATGCAGCAAGTAATCCTTTTTTTGGTTCCATTAAAGATATTCCTGATGATGCTTTTGAAAAAATAATGAACAACAACATCAAAAGTAATCACAATCTATGTCAGATGGTTATTCCTGAAATGATGGAACGTAAAGATGGAAGTATTATTATTGTTTCTTCTATTGGAGGCTTAAACGCAAGCCCGGTAATAGGTGCTTACAATATTTCCAAAGCAGCAGATATCATGCTTGTGAAAAACTATGCTCTGGAATTTGGTCAGTACAACATTAGAACCAATGCGATAGCGCCTGGCCTCTTTAGAACGGATTTTGCAAGGGCACTTTGGGAAAACCCAGAAATTTTGAAGCAATCCACCGCTACTTGCCCTATGAAAAGAATAGGTGAGCCGGATGAAATTGGTGGCGCTGCCGTATTTTTAGCTTCTCAAGCAGGTAGTTTTGTAAATGGACACACTTTAGTAATAGATGGAGGCACAGTAGTCTAATGAGTAACGAAGTAGTTTTATATGACAAGAAAGATTCGGGAGTGGCTTTAATTTCACTCAATCGTCCGGATAGACTTAATGCAATCACTGGAGAGTTGACTGCCAGACTTAAAGAAAAAATCGATGATGCTTGTAAAGATGATGATGTAAAAGTAATCGTACTTACTGGCTCGGGAAGAGGTTTTAGTGCTGGTGCTGATATGGATAGTCTTTCTGATATTTCAGCCAATAATCGAGAAGAAAATCCAGACCAACCTGAAGACCGAAATTACGAAACCAATGGTTTATCAGAATGGGAAGGCACTTACAGTTACTTCCCTTCTGTACCAAAGCCGATAATCGCAGCAATCAATGGTCCAGCTGCAGGTGTAGGTTTAATCATGTCTTTGTATTGTGACATGCGTGTTGCCTCTGAAGATGCCGTGTTCTCAACAGCTTTTTCCAAAAGAGGACTCATTGCTGAATGGGGCGTGGGTTGGATACTGCCAAGAATCATTGGAGTTGCCCACACCATGGATATCATGATGACTGCCAGAAAATTTGATGCCAAGGAAGCAGAACGCATAGGTTTGGTTAATCGCTGTTTTCCTGCAGAAAGTTTTATGGATGATGTTATGACTTATGCAGAAGATATCGCACAGAACGTCTCTCCTCGATCGGTACAGATTATGAAACGTCAAATCTATACTGCCTTGGGTGAAGACATCAAAACCAATCTAAAATCATCTATGGAAGAGATGGTAAAAAGTTTTGGTTCGGAAGATTTCAAGGAAGGTGTTAAACATTTCATTGAGAAGCGCCCCGCTAAATTTACAGGAAAGTAATCATGACAGATGCAATGGATTTTATTGATCCTGTTAATCGCCTTGCTGTTTTAGAACAAGTTACAGCTGAGGGTATGCTGTCCCTAAAGAAAGAAACTGTTAGGGGTAATGAGTACCATGTTTTTGCTGAAGCTCCTAATAACCTCAGAGAATTTTTTGAAATTGGTCTGTTGCATGGTGATTGGGAACATATCATTTATGAGGAAGATCGAATCACTTATCCAGAAACTTATGCAAGAGCCAATCAATTAGCTAATGTCTTACAAAGTACTTTCGGTATTGAGAAAGGAGATAAGGTTTCATTTTCCATGCGTAACTATCCTGAGTGGATGTTTTGTTACATGGCCATTACTTCGATTGGTGCAATTGTTGTTCCGCTTAATTCCTGGTGGCAAGGCGATGAACTTGAATACGGAATTACCAACAGCGAATCAAAATTATTCATTGGTGATGAAGAGCGTTTGGATCGTCTTGGCGATCGCTGTTCTGATGTAGCAAAAATATCTGTGCGTTCCAATAATCCAGATCACCAAGAATTTGATTTTTATAAAGTGATTGAAGGCGCGAGCGATAAACTTGAAAATCCTGTAGAAATTTTACCTGACGAAGATGCTTCCATAATGTATACCTCAGGGAGTACGGGTTATCCTAAAGGGGTTGTTTTAACTCATCGGTCTATTATTTTTGCTCCCTATTATTGGATCACTCTTACAACTATGGGTAAGGCTGCACTCGGTGAGGTTGCCCCTGAAGCTTCTCAAGATCAAATGGCAACTCTTGTGAGCGTTCCCTTATTTCATGTAACCGGTTGTCATGCTATTTTCTTACTATCCATTCCTGTCGGTAGGAAAACGGTTTTGATGTATAAATGGGATCCGGATGTAGCGCTGGATTTGATTGAACGTGAAAAAATATCTATTTTCACTGGAGTACCGACTATGTCCTATGAAATGGTTGAAGCACAAAAGAAAAATCCCAGGGATATTTCCTCGCTTAAGGATTTAACTGGTGGGGGAGCTGCTAGACCGCCTGAGCAAGTCAAAGAGATGAAAGCTAATATGAAAGATACCAATCCTGGTATTGGCTATGGACTCACAGAAACGAATGCTTTGGCTGCGAACAATACCGGTGATGTGTATCTGCAAAAACCTGATAGCACTGGTTTTGCTGTTCCCAAACTGATTGATTTAAAAATAGTCGACGATGATGGTAATGAATTGCCTAGCGGAGAAATTGGTGAGGTTTGTATAAGAGGTGCTTGTACTTTTCGTTGTTATTGGAAAAACCAAGAAGCTACAGATGAAGTTTTGGATTCAGAAGGATGGTTTCGTTCCGGTGATATTGGTTTATTGGATGAGGATGATTTCCTTTATATCAAAGACCGAAAGAAAGATATTGTCATACGTGGTGGAGAAAATATTGCTTGCTTAGAGGTGGAAGCAGCAATCACTGAACACCCTGCTGTCTTGGAAGCTTCGGTATTTGGTGTGCCAGACGAAAGACTTGGAGAAAAACTAGCAACTATGGTTTCTTACAGAGAAGGTCAAAATATCGATGAAACCGAACTATCTTCTTTTTTAGCTGAAAAATTAGCTAAATTTAAAATCCCAGAATTCATGTGGTTTCAGACCGAGCAACTGCCTCGAATTGCTTCAGGAAAAATTGCAAAAAAACAAATGCGTGAAGAAGCTATTGAAAAACTAGGAGGCTAATTTTGGATATTGTTGATAAAAGAGTTGTGGTTACTGGTGCTGCCAGTGGCATTGGCAAAGCTCTTGCCGTTGAATTTAAAAATGAGAAAGCCAAAGACGTTGTTCTGGCTGATTTGAATGAGGAAGTTTTAAAAGTTGCAGAAGAATTGGGATTTTCTGGTTTCGTTTTAAATGTTGGCAAGGAAGATGAAGTTAAAGATTTGATAAATTTTGCAAATGAAAATATGGGCGGCATTGATATTTTTTGTTCCAACGCGGGTATTGGAGGAGAAATCGGATTATTGGATGTCTCAACCGAAGCTTGGCAGACTATTTGGGATATTAATTTCATGGCTCATGCTCATGCAGCTAAACATTTGATCCCACAAATGTTAGAACAAGGTTCTGGATATTTGGTCAATACCGCGTCTGCAGCTGGCTTACTAACGCAAATTGGCGCTGCACCCTATTCGGTTACAAAAGCAGCAGCAGTCAGTCTCGCAGAATGGATAAAAATTACCTATGGTAAAAAAGGCATTGGCGTTTCTTGTCTTTGTCCGCAAGCAGTAAAAACTGCAATGACTGCACAAGGCCCCGGAGTTGCTGGTGTTGATGGCATGATCGAAGCCGATGAATGCGCCAAAGATGTCATCGATGCGATTCAAAAAGAACGTTTTCTTGTTACGCCGCATGAGGAAGTACTCGAATACATTAAAAGGAAAACCACTGATTACGATCGATGGATTACAGGTATGCAAAGACTTCAAGATCGCTTTGAGGAATTTTACGAAGATTTTAAAGATCAGTAAGATCTTTGCAGTTTCTTGCCAAGAGATGATTCAAAGTTCCTGACTTGGAACTCTCGCCCCAGATTCTACACATTTGCAAACCATCCACTCTATTGAAAAACTCTATTTCGGTGACTTTGATGCGATCCAGATAGTCCATCTTTGGCAGTTTATAAATTTCTAGAATTCCACCTAAATAAGCTTCTTTTGTCCCAACATCAACAAAATAAGTTACCTCGTAATTTTCCAGATTCTCTGAAAAATAATCCAGCGAAGAATCCCAAGAGGTTTTCTTAATCTGATAGTCGTTTGAACAAGCAAAGAACTGACATAAAATAATCACAAGGTTTATTTTTTTTGAAAAAACTTTTTTATGTTTGAGATTGAACCCTTTCAAATATTTGGTACTGATCATCTTTCGGTTTTGATCTTTATTTTATCCCTGTCTATCTTAATTCCCTATTTTTTAAGAAATCAATCCGAAACTATCAAAACAAGATTTGGACAAGGTTTGGCAGTTTTATTGATAACCAATGAACTCTTAAAGCCATTTATTTATTCAAGCGTTTGGCCAGAAGATTTTCCATTTTTAAAAATGCTGCCAATGCATTTCTGCCATTTAGCAAGTTTCTCTGCAGCGATTTATATGTTGACACGAAAAAGAATATTTTTTGAAATTGCTTTTTTCTGGGGAATTGGCGGTGGTCTGATGGCAAATACCCAGCCGGATGTGAAATTTGACTTTCCGCATCTGCATTTTTTACTTTTTTTCATCAGTCATGGCTTGATGTGGTTAGGTATTGGGTTCATTTCCATAGGACTGAATAATCGCCCTACTCTTAAATCAATTACAGATGTTTTGAAAGTCACCTTCCCGGTCTTATTTTTGGTTTACTTAATCAACGTCATCATTAATTTCTTTGCCGAAGGAGAACCTGCAAATTACTGGTTTATGATGCAACGTCCTGCTGGACAATCAATTGTTGATTTGATGCCGGATCCGCCTTTTCATTACATCTTCTTTATAATTTTAGGCGTTGCAATGTTCTACATAATTTACTCTCCCTTTTATCTGAGAGATAAACTTAAGTGATTATTTCCAAGTCTTTACTTAAATTTCACTGAGATATCTCTCAACTGGAGATAGAAATTAAAGGCAGAAACTGACAAAATAAACTTCTTTTTTTGGGGAGAACTGCAATGAGTTTAAAATGGGCAATTAATGGAGTACTAGACGATATTTATTTTATGGCGCAAGGATTACCGCGTCTTCTCTTTACCTGGAAACCTGAAAATCAACTATCCATTCTCAATTTTTTTGAAAAGAATGTAAAAAAATATCCCAACGAGATTGCTTTTGTTTTTAAAGATCAATCTACAACTTGGCAAGAAGCTGATAAAAAAGTTTCTCAGTACGGAGCTTATTTGCAATCGCAAGGTATTGAAAAAGGAGACTGTTTTGCATTGTTGATGGACAATTCAGCAGATTTCTTAATGCTCCTTCTCGCTGCACATCGAATTGGAGCGATAGCAGCTTTAATCAATACAACCGTTACTGGCGAGGGTTTAAAACACGTTGTCACAATTGTTGATGCAAAGGCAGCAGTACTGGGTGCCTCTCATCTTGAAAAATTCGAATCATCTATGCCGGAAGCTGAATTGCAGTCGCTCAAACTTTTCTTAGTGGAAGACTCCATGGCTGTTCCGGAGGGATATACAGATATAAATATTGCTGCTCAAAGTGCAGGAGAAGTAGTTCCGCACCCTTTAAAAATTAAAGATGTTGCTATGTATATCTATACATCAGGAACTACAGGCTTGCCGAAGGCAGCTTTGATAACAAATGGCCGAGCCGTAAAAACTAGTTATGCAGGTCAATTTTTTGGTTTTAAAGCCAAGCAAAAAGATGTGCTCTATCTTACTTTGCCGCTTTACCATGCTACTGGATTGCTTTGGTCTTGGGCCGGTTGCCTGAGAGCTGGTGCTACTACGGTAATCAAAGAAAAATTTTCTGCTTCTGAATTTTGGCCTGATGTCAGAAAACACAAAGCAACTATGTTTGGTTACGTCGGGGAACTATGTCGTTATTTAATGAACGTTCCGCCTAACGATGATGATCAAAATCATCAGCTTCAAGTTATTTCGGGAAACGGTTTGAGACCGGATATATGGGAGAAGTTCCAAACGCGTTTCAACATACCAAAAATTAGAGAGCTCTATGGAGCTACTGAGGGTGTTGGCGCATTGGTTAATACTCACGGTCGACCTGGTATGGTGGGAAGATACATGAGAGGTTCGCTTGTAGTTAAGTGTGATTTGGAAAGTGGCGAGCCCATCAGAAATTCTGAAGGCTACTGTGAATCTGTAGAAATTGGCGAAACTGGATTGTTCATTTCAAAATTATCCAAACTTGCAACTTTTGAAGGATACTTGGACAAGCAAGCGTCTAGTAAAAAGATTATGGCCGACGTAATGGAAGATGGGGATGCTTGGTTCAACTCCGGTGACTTATTAACACGACATGAAAACAACTGGCTCTCTTTTGCCGACAGAGTTGGTGATACTTATCGTTGGAAAAGTGAAAACGTTTCTACCATGGAGGTAGCCGCGATAATTAATAAATATCCTGAAGTTTTGGATTCTAACGTTTACGGAGTAGAAGTAGAATCTGCAGATGGCAGAGCTGGAATGGCATTGATGAACGTCACAGGTGAATTTGATTTTGAAGTTTTTTCTGAACACGTTGAAAAAAATCTCAATGCCTTTCAAAGACCTTGTTTTGTCAGAATTGCAGAAGAAATGAAAACCACCGGAACTTTTAAACATCAAAAAGAAGACTTAAAAAAACAAGGTTTCGATCCAGCTGCAATTGAAGATAAATTGTATTTTTATCAAAAAGGAAATTATGTAGAAATTGACGATTCTTTGTATCAAAGAATCCAATCTGGTGAGGAACGTTTTTAATGATCCAAGCCTTTAGAAACTTTATAACGCGAAGAACCTTTGCCTATAAGCTGAGAAATAAAGCTATGAACATGTTTTCAAGCTTTGAAAACTTCAACTTGATCAGAGAAAAAGCAGAGGCAAGCCGAAATGCAGAAAATCGACCTCATGAAGTTTTGTATTTTCATAAAGTAGATGACCCCTATTCTCACTTGACTGTTCATTACATTGATAAGTTTAAAGAAGCCTATGACGTTCAATTCAAACCCATCTTGGTTGGAGAAGAGAATCCTGCAGCTTTGCATGAACCTACGCTCTATACAGATTATTGTCTCGAAGACGTCAAGAGAATTGCATCTTATTATAATGTTGATTTCCCAGGTAAAAGCTATCCTGAAAAAAAATTAGTTGATAAAGCCAATTCCATTTTGACTGCTGTGAATCCTGATGAATTTGGTTCTTTAGCAAAAACCGTTAGTCATGCTCTCTGGAGTGGCGATTCAGCTAAACTTGAAGAGCTTGAAGTTTCTTACAAATCTTCTGAACAAGAGGTCATTGAAACC